>NZ_CP125946.1:1500000-1800000 GCF_030064065.1 Rothia sp. SD9660Na | reverse complement strand
TTCAATAATGCACAGCTCACAATTTTGCCAGGTACTACCCACTACAACTATAACTTCGCATCCATTCTTGATAACGCTCTTCCCCAGCGTTCTGTGAGTTCTCCATACGCTCTCGTAGGTGCTATTGGTAGTTACTATTGGGCCAATGGTGCTAGCGGTAAGTTCGGCGAGCCAACGACCAACGAATTTAGTCTGCGCGACGGTGGAGTAGGTCAGGCTTTCGCAAAAAACTACACCATTTACTGGGCCCCTCGGACCGGGGCATCCCCTGTTTACTTCTCAGGTGGTATTGGTGCAAGGTACCGAGCCGGTGGCTACGAGAACGGGTACGGGTATCCGGTTTTTGCTGAGACTGCTATCACCGGTGGTGCGATGCAGAAGTTTGCGCTTGCTGATGGTCGTCGCTTCGCTTTCTACTGGACTCCCGAGCACGGCCGCACCCACATCGTCTGGGAAGCTGGTGGTATCGGTGGCCGTTTTACTCGTGAGGGTGGCACTGGCACCTACGGTTTCCCCAGCGAGGACGAGACTGCCTACGCTTACGGGGCACGTCAGACCTTCCGCCTCAATGGGAAAGAAACTCGCTTCTACTGGTCACCTACTACCGGGACACGGGCGATGAATGGAAAGGGCGCTATCTTTAGCCGCTGGGTAGATTTAGGGCATGCAGCCGCTCTGGGCTTCCCACTCACTGATGAAGAGGCTATTCCTGGCGGTGCTCAGCAGGTGTTCAGGGCGCAGAACGGCTGGGAGACCAGGCTGATTTGGTCACCGGCAACAGGTACGCACAAGGTTGCTGCTAACGGAGCGCTTTACTGGTACTGGGTCAACAACGGCTATACATCATCGCTGGGTTTCCCCACAACAGATGAGACTGCTCAGGCAGATGGTAGTGTAACCCTGAAGTTCTCTAGCGGCGCCGAGCTGAAGTGGACCCAGAGCGGAGGCGTAGAACGGGTTCGCTAGGGCTCGTACGAACCGTGACTGCTGTTTTGGTCTCTGCCTGACTTTTCGGTATTCTTAGAGGCAGTATCAAGCTCTCTAGAGCCTGGTGCTGTGGGGCCTTAGCTCAGCTGGTTAGAGCAGGGGACTCATAATCCCTTGGTCGCGGGTTCAAGCCCCGCAGGCCCTACCCCAGCTAACACTGGTTCAGCGTTAGCAACCATTTGATAAGTCGTCCCGTTCGGAATGAATCCGATCGGGGCGACTTTTTTCTTGCCCTTTTCATCTTCAAAGTAAGAAGGTGAAGGCACTCGTGAATTAATCAGGGCTGAGCCTAGAAGTTCGTCAAGTGATAGCCCCAGAGTTCCAGCAACTATTAGCAGGTCGTCGACAGAGAAGTTGCTACGGCCGTTGAGTTTGTCTGAAAGAGCGGCAGGGCTAATGCCCATCGCGAAAGCTAGCTTTCGCTGGTTCATGTCCTGTCGGCCGATGGCTGCCTTGACTTCGCGGGAGATCAGTTGATTGCTGGTGATTATGTTGGTCATATCCCCAACTATACTCAGATAATCCCATGATTCCAACAGGATGTGCGGAAAAAATATGAAAAATCCGAATCTTAGTGCTTGCATGATACGAAAAAACCGAATATATTTAAGTCATGACTTATTCTGAACAGATTGCTGCCAATGTCAGCGCCGAAGTAGCTCGCGCAGGCCTTACACAAAAAGCGGTCGCCAGTCTACTCGGTCTTTCAACCGCATCAACCAGCGACCGCTTCAACAACCGCACACGCTTTGACCCAGATGAGCTTATGCTACTTGCTAATCACCTGGGCATTGACGTTGAAATTTTCTATAAAGTTCAAGCGCGCCAAGCGCAACCAGCATAGTCAGGAACCGACCGGCTCACTAGCGAATCTCTACGGGTTCGACTGGCGAAAACCATCATCCTCATAAAGCTGGCTTAGTTGCTCCGCGCTAAGGGGGCGTATGGTGACGCCACCATCTGAAAAATTTGAATCCCCGTAATGGTAACCCTCAGTGGGTGCGAGAGAAGACTCCAATGGCTCTTCGCAGTCAGAGGCCGATTTCTCTTCCTTGTGGTCGGAGGCTCGTATGGGGAATTTGGATCCTACGAGGTTGCCTAACCAGGCACCAAGAATACCCAGCCATGAAAACAGTTTCTGACAAAGCAGAACAGTAAGAAACAGTAGCCACTCAAAGAGGAAACACAGACAAGCTAACCAGAAAATAATGGACATTCCCCTTCTCCAGCGCCAATAGGCACTGAAGTGTTCAGGGGGAAAGGAGTCCAGAATTTTGGAAACGCACAAAGTCTTTCTCTGATGATGGGGGCCATATGCAATAGATGCATCTACCAAGATGCTCGTTCCCGCTGGTGGCCACTGATGATGAAACCAGGCGTCCTGTTTCCGTTTACCTCCCAGAACTGTGACAAAACATTTTTGGCCTGTTCTAGCAGCTTGGTAAGCCTGTCGAATCTGAATGATTTTCAGCTTGTGTGCTGATATGTACTGGCTTTAGTTCCGACAATTATAAGACCACCAAAGCACCATCAACCACCTCCTGCGGAGTCCTAAACCCAAGACCCTGATGCAACCGACCAGCATTCCACCAAGCAACCCAAGACGCAGTCTCAACCTCCAACTGACCAACTGAAACAAAAAGGCGATTCCTCACCAGCTCAGCCTTATAAGCACCATTCACACTCTCAGCCAAAGCATTATCATACGAAATCACCAGTAGAACCGACTGATAACTGCACTCCTAGTTCTTTCAAACCAGCAGTGTAATCCTGCGCAATATACTGCGAACCACGCATCCGTTTGATGCACAATCTGCCTTAGATCAGAGCCACCCTTCTTCGCTTCAAAAAGCGCCTGCTTCAACGCCGTCAAAGGCATCCCCAGAGTATGCATGGTCGAAGAAACACCCCAACCCACAACCTTCCGGGAAAACACATCAGTAATGAAGGCCATATAGCAGAAACCTGAATAGGTTCTGACATAGGTAAAATCTGCAACCCAAAGGCGGTTAGGCGCATCAGCGGTAAAGTTACGCTGAACCAAATCAGGACGGTCATCAATCACTGTGGCCGCTCTGGTGGTCATAGGCTTACGACCCCGATGAGCACCAGCAACACCGGCTATTTTCATGAGTCGGTAGGTCTGATCCCGACCAATATCCCAGCCGGCACGCCTCATGGCGTGCCACATCTTGCGCACACCATACACGCCATAATTCTCTTCATGGATTTTCACCAGTTCAGGAATCAGAAGTTGGTCCTTCAAAGTACGTGCTGCAGGAACACGAGCCGGGACTGTCAGGAAAACGGTGTACCCCCCCCCCAACCCCAACAGGAGAAAATAACACCATGACAACAGAACACCAACTCGCCCAAAACCTCATCACCCAAGCCAAAGAACAAGGCCTAGACCTCAGCAGCGACACCCTACTCAAAACCCTCACCCAAGACATCATCCAAGCTGCCCTCGACGAAGAACTCACCGACCACCTCGGCTACCCCAAACACGCCGAAAACCCCAACCAGACAAGCCAAAACACCAGAAACGGCTACCGCACCAAAAGAATCCTCACCGACACCGTCGGCCCCATCGACATCAAAGTCCCCCGCGACCGCGACGGCTCCTTCGAACCGACCATCGTGCCCAAACGAGCCCGTCGACTCAAAAACGTCGATGAAATCATCCTCTCCCTGGCCGCCAAAGGACTCACCTACGGTGACATCGCAGCCCACTTCGAGCAAATCTATGGGGCCAGCATCAGTAAAGACACCATCAGCCGTATCACCACAACGGTCCTTGACCAGATGAATGAATGGGCCGCCAGGCCCCTAGAAACGGTCTACCTGGCTGTGTTTATCGATGCAATCTACCTGAAAGTCCGCGAAGGGCAGGTAAGCAACCGCCCCTTCTACGTGGCTATGGGAGTCAACGTCGAAGGCGCTAGGGATGTGTTAGGAATCTGGGCAGGCCCTGAAGGGGCAGGCGAATCAGCCAAATTCTGGCTACAGATCCTGACCGAGCTGAAGAACCGTGGCACCGCTGATATCTTCTACCTGGTCTGTGATGGGCTCACCGGCCTGCCTGAGGCCGTGAATGCGGTCTATGAACGCACGATTGTGCAAAACTGCGTCATTCACATGATCCGCAATTCCATGCATTACGCCCCCAGGCAGCACTGGGAGGCGATTTGCCGGGATTTGAAGCCGGTCTATCAGGCGGTGACCGAGCAGGCTGCGCAGGCGGCTTTGGAGGCCTTTGGGCAGAAGTGGGATGAGAAGTACCCGGCTATTAGTGCTTTGTGGTGGCGTCGCTGGGAGGAATTTATTCCTTTTTTGTCGTATGAGATGGAGGTTCGTCGGGTGTTGTATTCGACGAATGCGATTGAGTCTTTGAATGCTAGGTTGCGGCGTTCTGCCAGGTCGCGTGGGCATTTTGTGTCTGAGGAGTCAGCTTTGAAGTTTATGTATTTGACGGTTCGGTCTTTGGATCCTTCAGGTGCTGGTGCCCGGCGGTGGATGACTCGGTGGAAGCCGGCATTGAATGCTTTTGCTATTGTTTTTGGTGATCGGTTGCCGCAGGTGGCTGGTCGCTAGATTTGTTGTGGGTTTACACCGTTAATCTGACAGTCCCCACGAGCCTTAGCGGCGAGGTAGCCGCGTGAGGTGATGAAACCACCAGCGAGGTTTTCTTGTAGTGCGGTGCAGATGTTCTCAACCCCGAAACGATTCCTATACCTATCGATATAGCGGATCGTGATCGGGCTGGACGGTCGAGTTCTGCCGCGAAAAAAGCTGATGCTGTTCGTAGAATCTCGTTGGTTCGCTTGAGCTCGGCGTTTTCTTTGCGCAGGCGTCGGTTTTCGGCTGCCATATCAGTGGTGGTGCCGGGGGTGTTACCAGCATCGATTTCGGCTTGTTTGTGCCATTTTCGTAAGGTTTCAGGGCCGATGCCGAGGCGTTCTCCGATGTTTCGGCAGGCGGTGTAGATGCCTGTGTCGGGGTTGTTTTCGAGGTGATCGGCCAGTAGGCGTAGGGCTCTTGTTTTGAGTTCTTGGGGGTATTTGGTGGGCATGGGTGAAGTTCCTTATCTTCCACAGTTTGCCTTGCATCTTAACCTAGCCCAATAGTCCTTAACGGTTCGCGCCCTGCCCCATCACTCACCCGCACCAGCAGAGCACTACCACCGAAAACATCAACCCCAAAGAGAACAACCATGACACATACACAAACCGGCGCCGCCCGCGCCTGGACACCCCAAATGCTCGAAGACTGGCAGAACACCATCTACCTCATCCGAGCCCGCCTCACCAGCGCCTGCCCCGCCCACGACGCCCACGACGTCCACCAAAACACCTGGCTAGCAGCACACCAGCGCCTTGACTCCTACGACCCCACCAAAGGCCCCTTTGGCCCCTGGATCCGAGCTGTAGCAATCACAGAAGTCAAAACCTACCAGCGCAAAAAACTCACCGAAGCCCAGCACGATGACACCTACAGCCACCTAGCCACTATCGGCATCAGCGAAACCCTCTCCCTGATTGAACAAGACATCGCTAGCGCCATCATCGAAGAAGATGGCAACTACGCTCGCCTGCACCACATCATGGGCATCCTCGCGGCAATCATGGAAAACCCCGCCCACCTAGAGCGCACCCTGAAAATCGTTCTAGCCTTTGACGGCAACGTAGCTGCCGCCTCCAGGGCTCTGGGTATCGCCCCAAAGACCCTGCGGGATAATCAGGCCAACACTGTGCGCTTGGCCCAGGTTATCCACCGGGCCCTGGATGCTCATGAACGGCTAGCCGCCCAGGGTGGCACTGAGGGCGTTACCGTTGAAGATTTGCTCGACTGCCTGCCGGGCAAGGAGGCTAACCTGCCTGCTGGCTTTAGCGTGCTGGTCTCAATGATAGCTACCGGAACAGACCTCAACGCCTCTGCGGTGGCCGCGCTTGGTGAGCAGCTAGGCATCTCCCACTCGCTGAGTCGGGACTACTACAACCAGACTCTCAAGATGCTGTCGGTGGCCAAAATGGTGATTGGTAGGGGTCTAGAGATTCATAAACCTAATTATGTGTAACAGAAGCTCGTGTTTCTGCGGATACGCTTTGGCGGTTTAGCTGTGCTGGCCATAATTGGGTTATGGTGATGGCGGCTCTCGTAGTTGGTTCTTCAGCAAGCTGCTAAAACGGATTCCCTGGCATCTTAGACTATGAATCTGATGGGTGAGTGGGGTCTAAGTGTGCAGGATGTTAAGAGTGTAATGTACAAGGAAACCATATCGTTTCATGTGATGTGAAATGATATGGTTTCCTTGTTGAATAGTGGGGGAATGCTAGTCCTTGTTCCTGCCGATGTTCTTCTGTAGATATTCGAACCAGCCAAAAAAATTGAGTGCTAGTACGCAGGGTATTACATAGAGCAAGAGCCCTGTCCAGGAAAAGGTTATGTTCTCAGTGCTGTTTCTGACCAAGAGGTCTATGTTGAACTGGAGTCGTAGGAAGTAGATGAAAAGTCCTAGTGCTAGCCCAAAAATGTTCAATGGAACAAGGTGTTTCCAGAGGGTATCTTTCGAACGGGCTGTATTGCTCATTTATACCCTCAGATCCTTGCAAGCGTTGACGATAGCCGTGTAGCCTATGACACGTCCAAGGAGAAAACCCATCTCTTTGCCCCACCTTTCTGTAACTAGGTCTTGCAGATTTTGCTGGCCTCGGTTATTGAGGATTTCGCTCATTCCTTGAGCAAACTCGGTAACTCCACCTATCACTTCGATGGCGCTCCAAACCACTCCGATAGCTGTACCTCGCTTTACAAGCGTTGTAACAACAGCCTTTGCACAAGCGCTAGCGGCTCCAATGTCAATGTTGGGTGTAGTTGCCCCCCCCGAGCTAACAAGGGAGAAATGGAAGCTAGCAGGGCATCTTGAACGGCTGGGTAATCATAGGGTAATTCTTTGAGGTGGTTTGGCAGATTGTGGTATGCATTGACAACTTTTTGAAGTTCAATGGCAAGTTCGGTTGCGTCAGCATCTAGCCCCTTTGCTTGGGCTTCAGCTCGTATTTCCGAAAGTGGTCTGTAGGGTAGGTTGGCAGGTGTTGACTGCTGCGTTGTTTCATTGGTGCTAACTGAAGCGGGTTGTGGGTGGTGCGTCGTTGCGTGTGCTGTGGGAATTAGGCCCGCCATAAGGGTTAGGCTGGTTGTGGTGACTAGGAAGGTGCGGGTCAGCTTTGAAAGCATGATCACTCCAACGGGTTGTAGGTACAGGACTTCGTTGTGATGTACGTCTTAATTAATATCAAGTAAGTGAACTGGAAGCAAGGCTGCTTATTGAAGTTGTTGCAGAAAAATGACTTTATTTCTTTCATGCAATATCACTTCGTCGCGGGTTCAAGCCCCGCAGGCCCTACTATGCACGCCTTGCCTTTCTGTTTTCAGAAAGGCAAGGCGTTTTTTATCCCCACTCCAGGGTGTGGGCGACACGCCCCGTTCACCGGGTATTCGCACACAATTCCCACACTCTTACCTGGCGGGTGCTACATTTGCTGAGGAAAGTTTCACTTTCAATCACTCGCATCTCATCTACATCAGAGGAATTATGTCTTTTTCCCTCAAGCGCGCCACTGCGCCCGTCCTTGTTACCGGTCTGCTGGCTAGCTCCCTGCTCGTTGCTGGTACTACCAGTGCTCAGGCAACCACAAGCACCACCCAGTTCGCGACCTACACCTCAGAAGCTGGTGTGAGCTCCAACTACCACGTCTACGCAGAGAACATCGACTGGGACCAGCCCGTAGGCGTTGTCTTCTACCTCGACGGGGACTACTGGTTCACCAACCAGTCCAAGGCTCATTCACCTAATAACTCACAGCTGCTCGGTATGGCCGAGGTGGCGAATGAGCGCAACATGATTTTCGTGCCCGTGATCTCGCCCGATAAGGACGCAAGCGGTAACGGCATCACCTGGTGGCAGTCTATGGACGCCAACGGCGATTGGTTCCGCTCTTTTGCTAGCTCCTTTATTGCTGAAGCAGGCCTGGATTCCTCCAACGTCTGGACCATCGGTCACTCCGGTGGCGCTGAAATCACGGGTTTCGAGCTGCTGGCTGACAGCCAGGACGCCTGGCGCACCGGCGGCGGCTCCGTGATGGTCGGTGGCGGTAACAGCAACGGCATGCAGACCCTGCCCTCAGAGACCGCCCAGGACTTCTCCTTGCAGTGGTACATCGGTTCTGAGGACGGCGTGGGCGCGACCTGGCCTGTTGCCTGGTCAGCCTATGGCGCGGCAGAAAACGGCTACAACGTCTACTTAGCTGCCGGTTTCAACAACGTAGACTTCACCGTGCTACCTGGCATCCAGCACCACAACTACGACTTCCCCGTGATTCTGGAAGAGGCCCTCGACAAGGTTGAGCCCAAGCTGATCGGTGGCATCAGCGCTTATTACTACGCCCACGGCGGCGCTGAGACTTTTGGCGAGCCGGTAGCTAACGAATACAACGTTGAAGGCGGTGCTCAGCAGCTCTTCCGTGCTGCGGGCGGCACTGAAACCCTGCTGGTCTGGTCAGCCGAGACCGGAATTGTTACTCCGGTAGCGTACGAGCGCTCATAGCGGAGGCACCCTGCCGTTCCCCTCATATCGTATGCTGTGTAGTAACACACATATTTGAGGGAGTAACCGTGGCACGTTCGCCGTTTTTTCAGTCCGTTGCAGGCACCTGTTCGCTGGTGCTCGCAACGGGCTTTTTATTGGTATCTGTTCCAACCGTAGCGCAGGCCGCGCCGCCGGAGGGTACCGCGGGGGAAACCGTACTTCAAGGGCCATCGAACGGAGGTCCATCCGCAGGTGCCGCAGGCGAGATGACCACCCACTACCAGCCTAAAGCAGAGCCAGATACAGACCGTCTGGTCGTGAAATTTAAGGACGGGGTAGACAGCCAAGAACAGGCCCAGATTCTGAATGAGGTCGCTGACGCCACTGCGGCTGTAGACACCGCAGAAGTCTCTCACGAAACGGTTGAGCAGGCCCAGGTTGTAGACGTTCAGCAGATGATGACTCCGGATGAACAGGCGCAGGTCGTTGAGCTTCTCGAAGAGCAACCTGATGTTGAATATGCTGAACACGATCTCATCATCACAACCGGTCAGGCAGCTATTCCCCGTAATCCTCCTAGCGACCCTTACTTTGCTAGTCATCAGTGGAATATGCGAGCTATCGACGCGCCCGGTGCCTGGCGATACGCTACCGGCGAGGGCATCATCATCGGTATCGCTGATACCGGGCAGACCTGGCACCCCGAACTAGCTGCAAAGACTTTACCCGGCTATGACTTTGTCTCGGCTGATCAGAGCCGGGACGGCAACGGCTGGGACTCTAACCCCAATGATGAGGGCGACTGGGGCCCGCAGGTTCCCCGTTCTATGTGGCACGGAACTCACGTAGCTGGTATCGCTGCCGCCGCAACCGATAACGGGTCAGGAGTAGCCGGTGTAGCCCCTAATGCGCGAATCCAGCATTCCCGCATTATGGGTGTTAACGGCCGGGCCTACACCTCTGACCAGGCCGCCGGTATTGCCTGGAGCGCCGGTGTGCCCGTCCCCGGTGCTCCTGCCAACCCCACACCAGCTCACGTCGTTAACTACTCCGAAGGCTTTTACTCGGCAACCTGCCCCAAAGTATTGCAGGACGCCATCAATGCAGCTCACGCACGGAACGTCCCGGTCGTTGCGGCAGCAGGTAACTTCGGGGCAAATGCGGTCGGTACCTCACCGGCTAACTGCCTGGGAGCTATCGTGGTCGGTGCAACCGCTAACGGCAATGTGATGACAGGTTACTCCAACTGGGGGCCTATGCTTGATGTGCTGGCCCCTGGCGGTGCGATTGGATCAGATGTCTGGTCAACTGTGAATACCGGTGCCTACACTCAGGCGGGGCCCGGGTACGGACCGCTCAATGGCACCTCAATGGCTGCCCCTCACGTGAGCGGCATTATCGCTATGATGAAGGAACGCAACCCGAACCTGACCGTAGAGCAGATTCGCACCATTCTTAAGGACACCGGATCAAACGTAAACGGGTACCGTTTTGTTAACGCTCCTCGTGCAGTTTCAGCTGTTGCAGATACCCGCGGTTTCCCGCTGATTGGTGCTATCGGAGCCTACTACTACGCCCACGGGGCAGCCGCTACTTTTGGAACGCCGACGAGGGCTGAATTTCCCCTGCGCGATGGAGGAGCGGGGCAGAACTTCTCACGTAATTTCACGATCTACTGGACTGCCCGCACCGGGGCCTACCCCGTGAACTTCTCGGGAGGTATCGGGGCTAGATACCGAGCCGGTGGCTATGAGAACGGGTATGGGTACCCGGTTTTTGCTGAGACTGCTATCACCAGTGGTGCGATGCAAAAGTTTGCCCTTGCTGACGGGCGTCGATTTGCCTTCTACTGGACCCCTCGGCACCATCGAACCCACGTGGTGTGGGAAGCCGGTGCTATTGGCGGACGATTTACAGCAGCAGGTGGAATTGCACGCTATGGCTTCCCCGATACCGATGAGCAAGCTGTTCCTGGCGGTGGTGCTCAGCAGCGCTTCACGACGCCTTCAGATGCAGGCACCTTGTTCGTATGGTCACCTACCACGGGCACTAAGACTCTGGTGGCAGACGGTGGAATCTACTGGTACTGGGTCAATAACGGCTATACATCATCGCTGGGTTTCCCCACTACCGATGAGGTTTCTCATCCCGATGGATCAGTGACGGTGAGCTTCACCAAGGGCGCGGTTGTGCGGTGGACCGCCGAAGGTGGGGTGAAACGGGTCCGCTAGGCCGCAAAATCATCGCCAATAGGTAGCAGCACGCTAGGGCCTTCAAGCCCTAGCAGGAGCAGGGGGTTCGTGTAATCGAGTCCCTTGCGCGCTGTGTCAGAGCTCGGGGCAGGTTCCCTCACACCCCAATGCAGGCAAAAGCTCGGGGCACAGTGCTGAATTTCAGAATCTAGCTGGGCGATGGCGTCCCCGGCCTGCACCCGGCTACCTACCGGTAGGGGATCAGAAATCGGTTCAAAGGACGACCGCCGCCCGTCCGGGTGCTCAAGGGTGAGCACCTGCCGATCCACCACGGTGCCGGCAAAAACTACCTCGCCCTCATAAGGGGCAAGGACGCTTCCACCTGGCCCCAGAGCCAGGTCAACCCCGCGGTGCCCGGCCGACCAGCGGGCAGACGGTTTCTCAAAACCCCGGACCACGGTAAGCTGCCCCTCCACCGGGGTCTGCCAGGGTGGCGTCCGCCCCGCAAGCGCTAGCGGGGGTGTTGCCCCTACTAAAAGCAGGGCGCAGCAACAAACCACCAGAAACCTCACAAGCTTTCTAGAGAGCGATAGAAGAAAAGACACGACAAAAACCTTTCAGTCGGTGCCCGCCCCTTACCCTAGGTGGCGCCAACCGTAGGTTGCTTCCATCTTTACCACTGGAAACCTGCCACCACAAGAGTTAAAATCCCGGTGATTAAAGCCCAATAATGCGGTATAGTTGTTGATTGCAGTTTGCCCCTGCGCTCTGCCCAAAAACGGGGAGAGCTAGGGCAAGGGGAATCCCTTTACATAGAGACCCCTCCTGAGTAAATCGTTCACGCGAGCTTCACCCGGGATCTGACGTCGCGTAACGTGAAGCAACTAGCCTCTAGTTGATAAGGAACTTTCGGTCCGGCACCGGCCGGTGAAGGTCTGAGACAGCTTCGTCACTCCAACGAAAAAGTCTGAGCGTTACCAGGGGAGCGGGCCTTATGCCCATATGCTTCACATGTAAACCGATAACTACTATGCGCGGAGCGGAGCTAGCCTGGAATCAGGGGCCCGCCCGGCACCCCTAATACATAAGGAGACGACATGCCCGTCGTAACTATGCGCCAGCTTCTCGATTCAGGTGTCCACTTCGGTCACCAGACCCGCCGCTGGAACCCCAAGATGAAGCGCTTCATCCTCACCGAGCGCAACGGCATCTACATCATCGACCTGCAGCAGTCACTGGCCTTCATCGACCAGGCTTACGAAGCTGTTAAGGCAACCGTTGCTCACGGCGGCACCGTTCTGTTCGTTGGTACCAAGAAGCAGGCTCAGGAAGCCATTGCTGAGCAGGCTACCCGCGTGAACATGCCCTACGTTAACCACCGCTGGCTCGGTGGTATGCTCACCAACTTCGCCACCGTTTCAAAGCGTATCGAGCGCATGAAGGAACTTGAGCAGATCGACTTCGACGATGTTGCAGGCTCACAGTTCACCAAGAAGGAACTGCTGCTTCTGCGTCGCGAGCACGAGAAGCTCGAGAAGACCCTCGGTGGTATCCGTAACCTCACCAAGGCTCCCTCACTGATCTGGGTTGTTGACACCAAGAAGGAACACCTGGCTGTTGACGAAGCTCAGAAGCTCGGCATCCCCGTAGTTGCTATCCTCGACACCAACTGCGACCCCGACGAGGTTTCCTTCCCCATCCCCGGCAACGACGACGCAATCCGCTCCGTCAACCTGCTCACCCGCGTCATCGCGGACGCAGTTGCTGAAGGCCTGCTGGAACGCGAAAATAAGAAGGCTGGCAAGTCAGCTAACGCTTCTGAAGAGCCCATGGCTGAATGGGAGCGCGAACTGCTCGAGCAGCACGAAGCTGCTAAGGCAGAAGCACCCGCTGAAGAAGCTAAGTAAAGCCTCATAAGAGAAACGGCACCCGCCCACATTCGGTGGGTGCCGTTCTCACCTCTTCTGCCGAAGATACCGGCAGGAACCCAATAGATTTCCCTAATCTGTTCAAAATATAAGGAGTTCACCATGGCGAACTACACCGCAGCCGACATCAAGGCTCTGCGCGAAAAGACCGGCGCAGGCATGCTCGACGTCAAGAAGGCCCTCGACGAGGCCAACGGCGACCAGCAGAAGGCAATGGAAATCATCCGCGTTAAGGGCCTCAAGGGCGTCACCAAGCGCGAAGGCCGTGCAACCGCAGAAGGCCTCGTTGCTGCCCGCGTAGAAAACGGCGTTGGCTTCATGATCGAAGTTAACTCAGAAACTGACTTCGTTGCTAAGTCCGAGCCCTTCATCAAGTTCGGTAACGACGTTCTCGAAGCAGCAGTTGCCGCTAACGCTTCCACCCTGGAAGAACTCAAGGCAGCTTCTTACGAAGGTAAGACCGTTGACGAGCTCACCACCGAAGCAGGCGCCCTGCTCGGCGAAAAGATCGTTGTTCGCCGCGTAGCTCGCGTTGAGGGCGAGAACGTTGCTGTTTACCTGCACAAGACCTCCAAGGACCTGCCCGCACAGGTTGGCGTTCTGCTTGCAGTAGCTGGCGAGAACACCGAGGAAGTTGCTCACGACGTAGCCGTTCACATCGCTGCAATGAGCCCCAAGTACCTCAACTCAGACTCCATCTCGGCTGAGGACATTGAGGCCGAGAAGCGCGTTGCTGAAGAAACCGCACGCGGCGAAGGCAAGCCCGAGCAGATCATTCCCAAGATTGTTGAAGGTAAGCTCAAGGCTTTCTACAAGGAAAACACCCTGCTCGACCAGGACTTCGCTAAGGACTCCTCAAAGTCTGTAGCAGCAGTTCTCGAGGAGAACGGTGCAACCGCAACCGCTTTCGAGCGTTTCCGCGTCGGCGCCTAATACTCGTCAGGTGTGATTGAGCACCAAAAAAGCTCATAGCTCAGGGGAGCCCCGCACAGGGGCTCCCCTTTGCCGTATGCTAGAAACAAAGCGCGCAAGGGATGCCGCAAAAAATTTTGACCTTTTTCAGGAGGGCCACCATGGCAGAGTCAACCCGAACCATCCACCGCGACGATACCGGCCGCCGCCGCGTCCTACTCAAGCTCTCCGGCGAGGTCTTCGGCGGCGGTGAAGTTGGTATCTCCACCGAGGTCGTCCGTGGCATCGCAGAACAGATTGCATCAACCATCGGTCGGGTCGAAGTCGCAGTCGTCGTTGGTGGCGGCAACTTCTTCCGCGGCGCAGAACTGTCTGAAGCCGGCATGGACCGTTCGCGCGCCGATAACATCGGCATGCTCGGTACCGTCATGAACTCCCTAGCCCTGCAGGACTTCCTCGAACAGGCCGGTATCGACACCCGCGTCCAGTCAGCCATCTCCATGCAGCAGGTCGCTGAAAACTACATCCCCCGCCGCGCTATCCGCCACATGCAAAAAGACCGCGTCGTCATCTTCGGTGCCGGTGCAGGTCTGCCCTACTTCTCCACCGATACCGTCTCTGCCCAGCGTGCCCTCGAAATCCACGCTGACGAGGTCCTCGTCGCCAAGAACGGCGTGGACGGCATCTACACCGCCGATCCCAACAAGGACCCCAACGCCGAGCGCCTCTACAAGCTTACCTACGACGAGGCCCTGAAGCGCAACATCCGCGTCATGGACCAGACCGCCTTCTCCCTCTGCAAGGACAACAACGTGACCATGCGTGTCTTCGGTATGCAGGGAGATGGAAACGTGGCTCGCGCCATCCTCGGCGAAGAAATCGGCACCTTGGTCACTGCCTAAACGCCTCGGATGATTCCGTGCCCTCTTGCGTGCTCGCTCGCTCGCACCCGGGCACTTCATTCGGCGAAGAAATCGGCACCCTAGTGACTGCCTAAAGGCCCCAAGACCACTAGACTAGATAGAGACTACCTATACAGCGCCCATTGACGGGCACAACCCTAAAGGACTAACAACAGATGGTTGAAGAAACCCTGCTCGAAGCCGGCGAAAAGATGGACAAGTCCGTCGAGGCCCTCAAGAACGAATTTGCCTCAATCCGCACCGGACGCGCCAACCCCACCCTCTTCGCAAACCTCACCGCAGACTACTACGGTGCCCCTACCCCCCTGCAGCAACTGGCGTCCTTCCAGACCCCCGAAGCTCGCACAGTCCTAATCACCCCCTACGACAAGAGCGCCCTGGGTGCCATCGAAAAGGCGATCCGCGACTCAGACCTCGGTGCTAACCCTGCCAACGACGGCAACGTCGTACGCGTCGTTATGCCCGAAATGACCGAAGAGCGCCGCAAGGAATACATCAAGATGGCCGGCCACAAGGCCGAAGAAGGCCGTGTTGCTGTACGCAACACCCGCCGCCACGCCAAGACCGCTCTCGACAAGCTGGTTAAGGACGGCGAAATCGGCGAGGACGAGGGCACACGCGGCGAAAAGGAACTCGACGCCCTGACCAAGAAGCACATCGACACCGTTGATGCGCTGCTGAAGTCCAAGGAAGCAGAACTGCTCGAGGTCTAAAACCGCATGACTGTTCACTCTCAAGAACAGCAGCCCCAGGCCTCTAAAGCCGGCAGGAACCTACCCGCCGCCATCACCGTCGGCCTTGTGCTGGGCGTGTTGCTGGCGGTGGGTTTGTTTTTTGTTCCCCTCATCCTTGTGCTCCTAGCAGCAGCAGCTGTTTCTGTGGGCACCTGGGAGGTCTGCCACGGGCTCAACCAGAAACGCGGCATGGGAATCCCCGTTATCCCTGCCGTTGCCACCGCATTCGTCATGCCGTTTACCGCCTATTATGGGGGTGGTTCCTGGCTGATTTTTACGGTGGTCGCCTCAATCCTGGTGCTGATTGGCTGGCGCATCGTGGGGGAGCGCGACGGCATGATTATGTCGATTATGGGATCCATCTTCGTGATGTCCTGGGTGCCCTTCATGATTTCCCTGGCCCTATTGCTCTACCGCGAAGATTCAGGTCCGGGTAAGGTGCTCATGATTCTGCTCATGGCTATCGGCAACGATACCTGGGGTTACATCTCTGGCGTCAAATGGGGTAAGACCCCCATGGCCCCCAAGATTTCGCCCAAGAAAACCTGGGAGGGGTTTGCCGGGTCGATGGTGGGCTCGATTATCGTGGGCATTATCTGTTCCCTCTTCATCGGCGACCCCTGGTGGTACGGCCTGGTTGTAGCTATCTTCCTGGTAGTCGCCTCAACGGCAGGTGACTTGGGGGAGTCCATGGTCAAGCGCGAAATCGGCATCAAAGACATGTCGAATATCCTGCCTGGCCACGGTGGAGTGATGGACCGCTTAGATTCCATCGTCTTTGCTATTGCTATCGGCTACGTGATTTTCTCGGTGCTCTCAGCTCTCTTCTAGAGGCGGGCGCTACCAGATATTTGGAGGCTCAATGAAACATCAGGCTGAATCGTCCGGTGAGTTTCGCCGGGTTGGCTCTCGCGAAGAGGGCTACTCGGTAGCTGCCGTGGACTCCTTCTTCACCCGTCTGGCTGACGACTATGAGTTAATGCTCTCAGGCGCTGAGCTGGGTGCGGACGTGCACACCTCACGCACAGTGCGCGAGGCGGTTTTTGAGCCAGAGAAGGGCGGCTACGCTCCAGATGACGTGGACGCGGCTCTCGATAAGGTCGAAGACCGCTTCTGCGAGCTGGAACGCCACCTGTACGTACAGCGCTACGGGCAGGGGACCTGGGACCAGGCAGTGCAGGAATTGCGGGAACTGCTGCTTGGCCGCCTAGAGCGCCCGGCCGGGCAGCGCTTCCGCAGACCTGCCAAGAAGCTGACCAAGGGCTACTTCACTAAGGAAGTTGATGCTCTTTGCGATCGTCTCCTTGCCCACCTTGAGGGGGCGGACGTCCTCGCCCCCGCCGATGTCAGGTCGGCTGCTTTTAGCCCGGCAACGGGGGATCTCTGCTACGAGGAAACCCAGGTTGATGCTTTCTTGGATCGAGCAATCGAGTACCTCAACGATACGGCCCAGTAAGCGAAGAAAAGCTGAATTGTGCGGACCACTTGAAATATTTCAGGTGGTCCGCACTTTTTAGTCCAGATACTTGTATGTAATGCAGATAACAGGCTAATGTGTTTTCAGTTACACAAAGGAGGTAGTGATGGCACGCACATCACCAGAGTCTCACCAGCCCGTTATCGACGCTGAGCATGTCGACTTCCGGGCCGCTCAGAAGAGTGGTGAGTTTAAAGAGCTTCGCGCAACCCACAGGTCCTTCGTTTTTCCCATGACTGTGGCGTTCTTGGTTTGGTACCTGCTGTATGTGATTCTGGCGGTGTATGCCCCCGGTTTCATGGCAACCAAGGTGCTGGGTAACGTCAATATCGGCATTATTTTTGGTCTTTTGCAGTTCGTTACCACCTTCACCATCACTGGCTGGTACGTGGCTTTTGCCAATAAGAAGCTTGATCCGCGCGCGAGCAGCCTTCGCGCTGACATTGAAGCAGGGCACTACGCCCACAAGACTCACTAAGGGGTGAATCTCATGACGTCAACAGGAACTCTGCTGGCTGCAGAAGCTAGCACTCAGACCGTGGGCACCCCCTGGGTAAACATGGCAGTATTCGGTGCCTTCGTGCTGGCTACCATGGTGGTGGTGCTTCGCGCCTCTAAGAACAACAAAACCGCAGCTGACTACTATGCCGGTGGCCGCTCCTTTAGCGGTACCCAGAACGGTCTGGCTATCGCGGGTGACTACCTCTCAGCGGCCTCCTTCCTCGGCATCGTGGGCGCTATTGCCCTGCAGGGGTATGACGGCTTCCTCTACTCCATCGGCTTCCTGGTTGCCTGGCTGGTAGCCCTGCTGCTGGTGGCTGAGCCCCTGCGCAATACCGGTAAGTTCACCATGGCAGATGTGCTCTCCTTCCGCCTGCGCCAGCGCCCCGTCCGAATCGCCGCCTGTATCTCAACCCTGGCTGTTACCCTCTTCTACCTGCTGGCCCAGATGGCCGGTGCAGGTGCCCTGGTTTCCCTGCTGATGGGTATTAGCTCCAAAGCTGGCCAGTCGCTGGTCATCATCATCGTGGGCGTACTCATGATTGTTTACGTTCTGATTGGCGGTATGAAGGGCACCACCTGGGTGCAGATTATCAAGGCTGTTCTGTTGGTCTCTGGTGTTGCCATTATGACCGTCTGGATTCTGGCAATCTACGGTTTCAACTTCTCCGCAATGCTCGGTGCTGCGGTTGAAACCTCCGGTGGTAACGAGAAGATTCTTGAGCCCGGCCTCAAGTACGGCCTGAATGACCTGACCAAGCTGGACTTCATCTCCCTGTCTCTGGCTCTGGTCTTCGGTGCAGCTGGCCTGCCCCACGTGCTCATGCGTTTCTACACCGTTCCTACCGCTAAGGAGGCCCGTAAGTCGGTGGTCTGGGCGATCGTGCTGATCGGCCTCTTCTACCTCTTTACCCTGGTGCTCGGCTTCGGCGCAGCAGCCCTGGTGGGTGCGGACGCCATCAAGGCAGCTCCCGGCGGCGTCAACTCGGCAGCCCCCCTGCTGGCCTTTGAACTGGGTGGCTCCCTACTAATGGGTGTTATCGCGGCGGTTGCTTTCGCAACCATCCTGGCCGTGGTTGCGGGTCTGGCGATTACCGCGTCCGCCTCCTTTGCCCACGATATCTACACCAATGTTATCTGCAAGGGTAATGCTGACCCGGCCAAGGAAATCCGCGTAGCAAAAACCACTGTGGTCGTGATTGGTCTGTTGTCTATTGCAGGTGGTATCGGCGCCCAGGGGCAGAACGTAGCCTCCCTGGTGGCCCTGGCCTTCGCAGTAGCTGCCTCAGCTAACCTGCCCACCATCGTCTATTCCCTCTTCTGGAAGGGCTTCAAGACCCGAGGCGCCCTCTGGTCTATGTACGGTGGCCTGAGTATCTCCGTCATCCTCATCATCTTCTCCCCGGTCATATCCGGTGCTGAGACCTCTATGATTCCCGGTGCTGACTTCGCCTGGTTCCCCCTGGCTAACCCCGGTATCGTAGCGATTCCCGCAGCCTTCCTGCTGGGTTTCTTGGGCTCACTCGGTGGCGATAAGGAAGATGAAATCAAGCAGGCTGAGATGGAAGTTCGATCCCTCACCGGCGTTGGTGCCGAAGGAGCTATCGACCACTAAGGTTTGGTGAGTTTACACTCGCTGCAAACCCCCATCGCCGCCAATCCGTAACGAGGTTGGCTGGTGGTGGGGGTTTCTGTGTGGGGTCGAGGGTGTAACGCGGGGAAGTAGTAAGCCAGCACACTTGTAGCTTGCTTAGCTTTATCTTGGACTTTGATATAAACTAGAAGTACGCTGAACAATTCGGGCTCACCCCCGTAACTCTATGAAAGAAGGAAAACATGTCAATTTTCGGTTGGATCGTTCTTGGTCTCATTGCTGGTGCCCTCGCAAAGCTGATTATGCCCGGTAAGCAGGGCGGTGGCATCCTGGTCACCATGGTGCTCGGTATCGTAGGTGCGCTTCTCGGTGGCTTTATCGGTAGCTTCATCCCCGGCCTGTCAGACGGCATCCAGAGCTTCAGCATCGGCACCCTCTTCACCGCCGTTGTAGGCTCACTGCTGGTCCTCTGGATTTACGGTGCCATCACCAAGAACAAGGCCTAAGCCCTAGTAGCTTACCCCTAAGCACCCAAGCCCCGGCGGGCGTCCTCGCACCAAAGCAGGCGCCCACCGGGGCTTTGTGCTACCCGCGTGGGCAAAAGAACACCGCCCCCTCAACCAGGTGGGCGGACACCGGCGGTAGGGTAGTGGGGCACCACAAGAACACCGGCAGGTAGGGACCTTCATGAAAAGCATCGCCAGAATTGTTAGAGCCACAAAAGAGCTATGGCCCTACTTCGTAGGAATCATCATCTGTGCGGTACTCACCAGCGCAACCTCCCTGTTGGCCCCCTTCATTATTTCGGGGGCAACCGATGCTGTCGTGGGGCACCTGAACGGTTCAGCCCCCACCACCGGCACAGCCATCGCCTGGTTCGCGGTTGCCTACCTGGCAGCCCAGCTGGTGAGCGTGCTGACCACCAACATCGGCGGTTATATCGGTGATGTGATGAGCCAGCGCATGCGCACCATCCTGTCGGTGCGCTACTACGAGAAGCTACTCTCGTTGCCGCTGTCTTACTTCGACACTGAGCTCACCGGCACCATCATCGCCCGGCTCAACCGCTCTATCACCGAAGTCACCAACTTCGTCAAAACCATGAGCAACACCTTTATCTCCCTGGTGCTCACTACTGTCTCGGTGATTGTGATTAGCTCTATCTACTACTGGCCCCTGGGGCTGCTGCTCATTATCATCTTCCCGGTCTACTTCTGGCTCACCAGCAAAACCAGCGAAAAATGGCAGGTCTGGGAAGGCGAGAAGAACGAGAACATCGACATTGCATCCGGCCGCTTTGCCGAGGTTATCGGGCAGATTCGCGTGGTCAAGTCCTTCGGCCGCGAGCGCCGAGAGCTCACTGATTTCGGTGGTCGTTTCGAAAAGACCATCGGGCTCACCCGCGCCCAGTCTAAGTTCTGGCACTCCATGGACGTTGCCCGTCTCTCCTTCCTCAACCTCATCTTCTTTGCCCTCTACCTGCTGATTTTCCTGCGCACCCTGGCAGGCGACTTCACTATCGGTGACATGGTGCTGCTCATTCAGTTGTTGGCCATGGCGGTAGCCCCTATCAATTCACTCTCCTGGATTGTGGATACCGCCCAGCGCGCTATCGCCGGTTCTAAGGACTACTTCGAGGTCATGGAACGGCAATCGGACGCCCGCGCCCTAGCCATTACCGCCGGGGCTGCCGGGGAGCGTCCGGATTCCGCTACTAAAGCTGCTGCCACCAGCCTCACCGCTGAACCCGGGGCCGAACTCGTCCGCTTTGAGGGCGTAACCTTCGGCTACGAGGGCGAAGCAGATGTGCTGCACGGGATTGATCTGGCGGTGAAGCGTGGTGAGCGTATTGCCTTTGTGGGGGAGTCCGGCGGGGGCAAGTCAACCCTCATGGCCCTGCTTGAGGGCCTGTATGATCCGCGCGAGGGCCGGGTACTGGTTGACGGCATGGATATTGCCAGCAGCGACCTGGCGCAGGTGCGCTCGCTGATTGGCATGGTCTTCCAGGACGCCTCGCTCTTCTCGGGCACCATTGCTGAGAACATTGCCTACGGCTGGCCCGACGCTACCCGGGAGCAGATTATCGAGGCTGCTACTAAGGCGAACGCCCACGATTTCATCTCGAAGTTTGCTGACGGCTACAAGTCGCTCATCGGCGAGCGCGGCCTGAAGCTCTCGGGCGGCCAGAAGCAGCGTATCGCTATTGCCCGGGCCATGCTCAAGGACGCCCCGATTCTGATTCTGGATGAGGCTACCAGTGCCCTGGACACCAAGGCCGAGCGGGCGGTGCAGAAGGGTCTGGAAGAACTGATGGAGGGTCGCACCTCACTGATCATTGCCCACCGTCTTTCGACCATCGCAACGGTAGACCGTATCGTCACCCTCAAGGAAGGGCGTATTGATGAGGTGGGCAGCCCGGCCGAGCTGGCGGCCTCCGGCGGTATCTATGCCGAATTGCTGGGCCTGCAGAACAGCGGCGGTAAGGCGAGTAAGAAGAAGCTACAGAGCTTCGACATCGTTGGTTAGGTAGGTACCATCTAAGTAAGAAATGACCACCAACTAGATGGGTTTTTCTCACTCAGATGGTACCTACCGGGGTGTAAAACTTAAGGTATGAAGAAAACTACCCTCACCACCTTAGCCGGTGGGCTGGCCCTTGCCACCGCCGGTCACCTTGCTTTATGGGGCTACCGCTACCTGATAACCTCCCCCTCTCGTCGCTCCTGGACCATCTTGCTAGGACCTGCCCGCCACCTCACCAGAAAATAGAATCATGCGATTTGGCTCAACTCAGCGCTTCGGCGTCTCCCGCGATCAACTGACCGACCAGCTAGCAGACTTCCTGCACGGCGGGCGGACGGTCACTCTGCTCGGCTCTACCGGGTCTATCGGCACCCAGGGGGTGCAGGTCATCGACCACCTCAACTCCCTGGCAGGAACCTCCACAGGCAGCGACGACGCTCCCGTGCGCGTCACTGCCCTCTCAGCCGGCTCCCGCTCCCTACCCCTGTTGGCAGAGCAGGCCGCCCGCCTGCGTCCGCACCTGGTCGCCACCAGCGGCACCGAAGCGGACGCCGCCACCCTGCGCTCGCTGCTGGCTGAGCTGGCACCGGGCTACAGCCCCCAGATTGAGTGGGGGGCGGACGCCGCAACCGCCGCAGCCCGTACCGGGGCGGACGTCGTCCTCAACGGCATCACCGGCTCTATCGGCCTGGAACCCACCCTGGCTGCCCTGCACGCCGGTTCCCAGGTGGCCCTGGCGAACAAGGAATCGCTGATTGCCGGTGGTGAGCTAGTCAAGGCTGCCGTGGACGCTTCGCCTCTGGACCAGCCCATGATCCCGGTGGATTCTGAGCATTCTGCTCTGGCTCAGGCCCTGGCCTCGGGCACCGACCGGGAGATCGACCGGCTGGTGCTGACCGCCTCGGGTGGGCCCTTTAGGGGTATGACCTACGAGCAGCTGCGGGAGGTCACCCCGGCGCAGGCTCTGGCCCACCCCACCTGGGACATGGGGCTTGTGGTGACCACCAACTCGGCTTCTATGGTCAATAAGGCTCTGGAGGTGCTGGAAGCCCACCACCTCTTCGGCATTGACCTGGACCGTATTGACGTGACGGTTCACCGCCAGTCGGTGGTGCATTCTATGGTGCAGTTTGTGGACGGCTCGACCCTGGCTCAGGCGTCCCCGCCCACCATGCTGCTGCCCATTGCCTTAGGGCTGACCTGGCCCCACCGTATTCCGGGTATCGCGCAGCCCTGCGACTGGTCGCAGGCTACCGAGTGGACTTTTGAGCCCCTGGATAATAAGGCTTTCCCCGCGGTGGAGATGATTAAGCGGGCGGGCCAGCGGGGCGGTACTTTCCCGGCGGTCTTCAACGCGGCGAATGAGGAGGCGGTTGCTGCCTTCCACGCCGGCGCTATTCGTTTTACCGACATGATTGAGACGACCGGGCGGGTGCTCGATGAGCACGCGAGTTCTTCGGCCCTGGCCGAATCTGGTTCTCTGACTCTGGAAGCGGTGCTGGAGGCGGAAGCCTGGGCCCGCACCCGCGCCAACGAGATTCTGGGGCAGGGCTAGGCTCCCGCCCTTTAGATTCGATATAAAACGAGGACGCCCCGCCCCTCGCTTTCCTGCCCATCGGCAGGATAGCGAGGGGCGGGGCGTCCTTACTCTTAAAAAGATTTAGAAGACGGTGAGGCCTCGGGCGCGGAAGATGTCGCGGGCGGCTTCGGTGGCCTCCTTGCTGGGGGGGTGCACGTCCTTGAGCTTGTAGTCGTAGCCCAGGGACTCCCACTTGTCGGTGCCCATCTGGTGGAAGGGAAGTACCTCAACGCGTTCGACGACGTTGCGCCAGCGGCAGACGATGTCGGCGACCTTTTCGATGTTGTCGGGGTCGTCGGTGTAGCCGGGCACCAGCACGAAGCGGATCCAGATTTTCTTACCCAGAGCCGAGAGCCTGTCACCGAAGTCGATGGTGGGCTGCAGGGCGCGTCCGGTGAGCTCCCGGTAGACCTCTTCAGAGCCTGACTTCACATCGAGCAGCACCAGGTCAACGTTCTCGAGGAACTCGTCAGAGGCGTGGGCCCCGAGGAAGCCCGATGTATCGATACAGGTATGGATACCGAGGGATTTGGCGCTCATCAGGATATTCTCGGCGAAGGGGCGCTGCATGAGAACTTCTCCGCCTGAGATGGTGATGCCGCCGCCGGTGGCTTTGAAGACCTTGCGCATGCGCTTGATTTTTTTGATGAGGTCGGCTGCCATGACGGGTTTGCCGTCCTTCATGTTGAAGGTGTCGGGGTTGTGGCAGTAGAGGCAGCGCAGGGGGCAGCCGTTCATGAAGATGGTCATGCGGGTGCCGGGCCCGTCGACGGCGGTGACCAGTTCCCAGGAGTGCACTGAGCCGAGTTGCCCTTCGCGCATGAGTTTGAGTTGGGCGGAGCGTTCGAGTTCGGTGAGTTCGCCCAGGCCCCAGGTGCCTGCCCCGGAATGCCGGTCCGCCGGCGGAGCAAATGCTAGCTCGCCGGCGGTATCGGTTATCTCGTGAGAGATATCAAGTGACATGAAGAATCACTAGGCTCCGTGGTGGAAGGTGCGTGAGAGTACGTCCAGCTGCTGCTCGCGGGTGAGGCGCACGAAGTTGACGGCGTAGCCCGAGACGCGGACGGTCAGGTTGGGGTACTTGTCGGGGTTCTCCATGGCGTCCTCAAGGGTTTCGCGGTTAAGGACGTTGATGTTTGCGTGGTAGAGACCCTTGGGGGCGGTCTTGTTGGTGCGGTTTGCCTTCATGGAAGCGAGGCGCTCTTCGTAGGTCTTGACGGCCATGATGTTCTCCTTAGTTGTTAGATGAGGTCGTAGGCCCGGTAGAGGGGTGCCAGCCAGCTGGCTCGGGGCTGGCGTTTAGGGTGCTGGCTGGCACCCCTCTACCTGGGTTACTGCGGGTTATTGAGTTTTAGTCCTCTTCAGGAATGAATCCTGCATCCAAGATTCCGACCAGGTTGGTGACCTGTTCTTCCTTGGTGCGGCCGAGGGCGGTGGGGGTGATGGTGTTGGTCAGGGAGATGCCGTCGAGGGCGTCTTCGTAGTCCAGCTTGCCGACCGAGAGCATGGAGGCGACCATGCCGTGGGTGTCCATGCCGTTTTCGGGGTTGGCGCCGGGGGAGAAGGGGGTGCCTGCTCGGTGGCCGGAGGGGAAGTTACCGGTTGCCTTGCCGTAGACCACGTTGGAGGTGATGGTCAGCACCGACTGGGTGGGGATGGCGTCGCGGTAAAGGGGGATGGCCTTGATCTTCTCCATGACGGTATGGACGATGGTGGCGGCGATGTCGTCGGCACGGTCGTCGTCGTTGCCGTAGGCGGGGAAGTCGCCTTCGGTGATGTAGTCGACGATGAGGCCGGTTTCGTCGCGGACGGGGGTGACGGTGGCGTACTTGATGGCGGCGAGGGAGTCGGCGACGATGGAGAGGCCGGCGATGCCGCAGCCCATGGCTCGGATGATGTCTGAGTCGTGCAGGGCCATTTCGATGGACTCGTAGGCGTACTTGTCGTGGCTGTAGTGGATGATGTTGAGGGCCTCGATGTAGGTGGCGATGACCCAGTCGAGCATTTCTTCGTACTTGAGCCAGACTTCGTCGAAGTCGAGGGGGCCGTCGCCCTTGATGGGCTCGTAGCCTTCGACGATGAGTTTGCCGCTCATTTCGTCGCGTCCGCCGTTGATGGCGTAGAGCAGGGCTTTGGCAGCGTTGACGCGGGCGCCGAAGAACTGCATCTGCTTGCCGATTTTCATGGGTGAGACGCAGCAGGCGATGGCGGCGTCGTCGCCCCACTGTTCACGAATCTGGGGGTCGGATTCGTACTGGATGGAGGAGGTTTCGATGGAGATGGCGGAGCAGAATTCCTTGTAGCCGGTGGGGAGGTTTTCGTCCCAGAAGATGGTGATGTTGGGTTCGGGGGCGGGGCCTAGGTTGCGGAGGGTCTGTAGTAGGCGGAAGGAGGTTTTGGTGACTAGGGTGCGGCCGTCGTCGGCGAAACCGCCGTCTGACCAGGTGGCCCAGTAGGGGTCGCCTGAGAAAATCTGGTCGTAGTCAATGGTGCGGAGGAAGCGGACGATGCGGAGCTTGATGACGAGGGCGTCGATCATTTCCTGGGCGTCGGTTTCGGTGATGAGGCCGGCGGCGAGGTCACGTTCGAAGTAGACGTCGAGGAAGCCGGAGAGGCGGCCGATGGACATGGCGGCGCCGTCTTGGGATTTGACGGAGGCTAGGTAGGCGAAGTAGGTCCACTGCACGGCTTCCTGGGCGGTGCGGGCGGGGCCGGAGATGTCGAAGCCGTAGAGGGCTGCCATCTTCTTGAGGCGCTTGAGGGCCTTGATTTGTTCTGAGTGTTCTTCGCGGTAGCGGGCCCAGTGCTCTGAGAAGCCGGCGTCGGCTACGGCGTGCTTGGCGCGTTCTTTATCGGCGATGAGGTTGTCGACGCCGTAGAGGGCTACGCGGCGGTAGTCGCCGATGATGCGGCCGCGGCCGTAGGCATCGGGTAGGCCGGTGATGATGTGGGAGGAGCGGGCGGCGCGGATGCGGGGGGTGTAGATGTCGAAGACGGCGTCGTTGTGGGTCTTGCGGTATTCGGTGAAGATTTTCTTGATGTTTTCGTCGGGTTCTTTACCGGCTTCGCGGATTGCGGTTTCGACCATGCGCCAGCCGCCGTTGGGCATCATGGCGCGCTTGAGGGGTACGTCGGTTTGGAGGCCGACGATGACGTTGTCGTCGTCTGAGATGTAGCCTGCGGGGAAGGCGTCAATCTCTGCGGGGGTTTGGGTGTCTACGTCGTAGACGCGGTTTTTGCGTTCGACGGAGAGGTAGTCCTTTTCGAGGGTGTCCCAGACGCGCAGGGTCTTGTCGGTGGGCCCGGCAAGGAAGGCGGCGTCGCCTTCGTAGGGGGTGTAGTTTGCAAGGACGAAGCCGCGCACGTCGATGCTGTCTTGCCAGGGGCCGGGGGTGAAGCCTTCCCAGGCGGCGGCGGATTGTTCGTTGACAAAGACTCCCGTAGTGGGGGCTTCAACCTGTGCAGTCATAATGAGTGCTCCTCGTGAAGTGATGGGGTGGCGCCTCTGCTGAGGCGGCGCGCTTTCTCCTTCCATTGTGCCTAGTTTGCCCGGTAAAACAAAATAGGTATGGTAGATACTTAAAAACACTAATGTTGTGCTATTGGGTAGTATCTCACCATGTCAAAGCGACTATTCTGGGCTTATTACTCCTTGTGGGGCATCTGCCCCCCCCACCCGAATAAGGCAGAGAAAACCCCTCTTTAACACTTTGTGACGTAAAGGCTCTTTTGACTCAAAAGTAAAGGTAAAAACCACCTCAAAGGACCACCTGCTCTACCCCTTTGTGGGTAAACTCCAAGTCCTTTTAAGGCGACAGCTCTCAGCCTCATGGCGTACTCTGGCAGGTGACCTGCCCACCACCACGGGCGCCGTATCTACAAGGAGCACCCTCGCGTGACCGTCCTACTTTTTATCGTCGGTGTAGTGCTGATGGCCCTGGCTATCGCCGCATCTATTGCCCTGCACGAGCTGGGGCACCTGGTGCCCGCCAAACTCTTTGGCGTGCGCGTACCCCAGTACATGATTGGCTTTGGCAAGACCATCTTCTCCTGGCGGCGCGGGGAAACCGAATACGGCTTCAAGGCCCTGCCCTTAGGTGGCTATATCTCGATGATTGGCATGTACCCGCCCGGCAAAGATGGAGCGGACGGACGCGCCGGCGGCACCAGCCCCCTCCAGCAGCTTGCCCGCGAGGCAAGGGCAGCGGACGCTGAACGCATCACTGAAGCCGACCAGGGCAGGCTTTTCTACCAGCTACCGGTTTATAAGCGCATCATCATTATGCTGGGTGGGCCTTTCATGAACCTGCTCATCGGTGTGGTGGCAACCGCGGTGCTCGTGACCGGTTTTGGCTCCTACCAGCCGACCACCAGCGTCCAGAGCGTTGCCCAGTGTGTGCAAACCGTTGATTCCACCAATGCCGATGCCGCTAACTCCACCGAGTGCGGGGTCGAAGACCCCCAATCTCCTGCCAACGAAGCAGGGCTACAACCCGGGGACACCATTACCTCTTTCGCCGGGCAGACCATCATCAGCTGGGACCAGCTCACCGAACTGATTCGCACCAACGCCGACACCGAGGTGCCTCTCACCGTTGAGCGCGCCGGGCATAGCCTAGAGCTCACTATCACCCCCATGCTGACCGTGCGCCCTATCTACGATGAACTCACCGGAACCTACCTCACCAACTCCGACGGGAGCTACCAAACCCAGGAAGTCGGCTTCATCGGTATCGGCCCCACTAGCGAACTAACCCCCGGAACCATTGGTGAGGTGCTGCCGACAGTAGGGGAGTCGCTACAGCGTATTGGAGCCACCCTGATCAAGCTGCCCGCCCGCGTCTACGGGGTGGCGGTCACCCTGATCACCAACGGCGAGCGCGACGCCAACAGCCCGGTCTCAGTTGTGGGCGTGGGTCGTATCGCCGGAGAAATCGCTGCCCATGACCAGATCATTCTGCGCGATAAGGCAGCCTCCCTGGTATCCCTGGTCGCCCAGATGAACCTCATGCTCTTTGCCTTCAACCTCATCCCCCTACTGCCCCTCGATGGTGGGCACGTGCTGGGCGCTCTCTGGGAGGGCTTCCGCCGCAAGACAGCCAAGCTGCTCGGGCGCCGCGACCCCGGCCCCTTCGACCCGGTCAAGCTCCTGCCTCTGACCTACCTGGTCGCTGGCGCCTTCCTGCTCATGACCGTGATTTTGGTGGCCGCCGATATCTTCAAGCCGGTGAGCGTGTTCTAGGAGCTGAGTAGGTGGGGCAGGATGCCCTCGCAGCCGACTGGCTGGGTCTGGCATGAATTGAGCGAGCGCCCCAGCGCGAGCTCAAGAAGGTTAGTCGGCTAGAGGGCATCCTGCCCCGCCCCTCCCTTGTTCATCCATTCCAATCAGTTGCGAGGGCGTCCTACCTGCACCCGTGTGCTTTAGCTCAACCGCTCTTTGAGCTGAAGCGTGGCACAATAGATAGTTGAACAGGTGCGCAAGACCGCACCGCCAAAGAACCTTTGGAGGAAGATTTGACCTCGGTCGCCCTTGGAATGCCCGCTGCTCCGCCGCCCGTTTTGGCTCCGCGCCGTAAAACCCGCCAGTTTAAGGTCGGTAGCGTAGGCGTTGGCTCAGAATCTCCCATTTCGGTGCAGTCCATGACCACCACCAAAACCCACGACATCGGTGCGACCCTGCAGCAGATAGCCGAGCTGACGGCTGCCGGCTGCGATATCGTGCGCGTTGCCTGCCCCACCGATAAGGACGCAGAAGCCCTGCCCATTATCGCTAAGCAGTCCCAGATTCCTGTTATTGCCGATATCCACTTCCAGCCCAAGTACGTCTTTGCCGCCATCGAGGCTGGCTGCGGTGCTGTGCGCGTGAACCCAGGTAACATCCGCAAGTTTGACGATCAGGTCAAGGAAATCGCGGCAGCCGCCAAGGATCATGGCACTTCCATCCGCATTGGTGTGAACGCCGGATCGCTCGATAAGCGCCTGCTGGAAAAGTACGGTAAGGCCACCCCCGAGGCCCTGGTTGAGTCAGCTGTCTGGGAAGCCTCCCTCTTTGAGGAGCACGGCTTCCAGGACTTCAAGATTTCGGTCAAGCACAATGACCCCGTCATCATGGTTGAGGCCTACCGCCAGCTGGCTGCCGCAGGGGATTGGCCCCTGCACCTGGGCGTGACCGAAGCAGGCCCTGCCTTCCAGGGCACTATCAAGTCAGCTACCGCCTTTGGCGCACTGCTGTCGGAGGGTATTGGCGATACTATCCGCGTTTCCCTCTCGGCGCCCCCGGTCGAAGAGGTCAAGGTCGGCTCCCAGATTCTTGAGTCCCTGAACCTGCGCCCCCGCAAGCTCGATATTGTTTCCTGCCCCTCCTGCGGCCGTGCCCAGGTGAACGTGTGGGAACTGGCAGAAAACGTCACCAAGGGTCTCGAAGGCATGAAGGTACCCCTGCGTGTGGCCGTCATGGGCTGCGTTGTCAACGGACCCGGTGAAGCTCGTGAAGCCGACTTGGGTGTTGCATCCGGTAACGGCAAGGGCCAGATCTTCGTCAAGGGTGAGGTTATCAAGACCGTGCCCGAAGAAGACATCGTGCAGACCCTCATCGAAGAGGCCAACCGGATCGCCCGTGAGATGGAAGAACGCGGCGAAATCGATCTCTCTGGCGAACCCACCGTCTCCGTTTCCTAAGTAGCTTAGGCAAAGCCCACCGTGACCGTCTTTTCACGTTTCTCCCGCGGGGCAGAAGATGCCCTAATCCGCCCCCTCACCAATGATGACCGGGCGGAACTTGAAACCATGATTGAGTCGGATCCAGTGGGCTTTCTCTTTGCCGCCGAACACCTGCACCACTTCGGCCTACCAACCCCCAGTGCCCTGACGTCACTGAAAACTCCCCACGGTTTCATGGGCGTCTTTGTGCCCCGCGAAGTCCCCGGTGAGACGGGGCCCAAGGGTGCTACCTCCGCGGCTCCTGCGTCCGGCCTCACCCTGCCAGTGGGGGAGCGGCTACCAATGAGAGTCAAAACCGCCCTCGACGGCTTATGGTCTATGACCGGAGCCCGGGTAGGACGCTCGGCGGGAGCCCACTTCGCAGAGCCCCTTGACCGCACGGCAATCCCCATACCCGGCCTAGCTGAGACCCTGACCCCGGCTCCCCAGCAACGTGAACCCCGCTACTGCCTGGTGGGAGCCTTCTGGCTGGGAGCCAACTGTGTACCGCTGACGGTGCCCGAACCCTACCAGCGGCAGGTTGCGGCCTATATCTGGCGGCACAACCGGCGCATTGGCTCCATCTTTGGCCACCGCGAACCGGTCATGGGAATCTGGTCGCACCTCGCTTCGCGCATGCCCACCCCCTTTGACGTGCGGGAAAACCAACCCCTGCTAGAGCTACCCGTGACCGCTGACCTGAGCGAGCTCGTCCGCGCGCCCCTGGCCCGTCCCTCCCTCGATGCCCCCGCCATCACAGAGCCGGTTCGCTGGGCCCGAACCGACGACAGACCCAGCCTGCTGCGGGCGTCCGTTGCCATGTTCACCGAAGAAGTGGGCTATGACCCTATGACGCGCGACCCGGCAGGCTACACCCGCCGTATCGACGAACTCACTCGTACCGGCCGCACCCTGGTGGCCGTCAACAGCGAGAACGTGGTCATTTTTAAAACTGACCTGGGGCTTGCCCACGACTCCACCTGCCAGCTTCAGGGAGTTTGGTTACACCCGGCCTACCGCGGTCAGCGCCTAGCCCCCGTGCTCCTAGCGCAAGCCAGCCACCTCATCCGCCAGCGTTTCCCCCATCTCTCCCTCTACGTCAACGACTACAACGCCCCCGCTCGCGCCCTCTACGCGGCAACGGGCTGGCAGCAGCGCTCAACCTTCGCAACCGTCCTGTTTTAAACAGATATACCCCCCAGTGGGGCCACATATGTCCCCCAAAGGGCTGGTTTGCTGGCTGAGTATTCGCTGGTAGTTTTGATGATGCACACTTTTTACCTCTGCATCGCAGGTCTGAAACCCCACCCACCATTTTCAGGCGCAGAGCACTCAGATCACCACGAACTTTTAGGGAAAGCATTGAAGAGCCTCCGTACACCTCTTGGCGTATCCACCCTCCTCGGTCTCTCACTGACCATGACCCCCGGCGCCTTCGCAGCAGAAGCCGTGACCGTAGACACCACCACCCCCATCGGCGCCTACTGGGAAAAGAACAAGGATGTTCTCGGTGCAGCAACCGGTGAACAGCAGACCTTCACCAACGGTGCTACCCAGCAGACCTTCGAAAACGGTGTTGTCACCCAGGGTAAGTACGGCGGTGTGCAGGCAATCACCGGCGCAGCAGGCGAAGTCTTCATGAAGGCCGGTGGCGCTGAGAAGTTCGGCAACGCCGAATCAGCCCCTTGGAAGCACAGCCACTGCGGCCTGTCCATCACCACCCACGACAGCAAGACCCGCTGGCTCGTTGTGCTGGATGAAAACACCCAGGCAGGCTCCTATATCAGCCTCAATTCAGCTGAGGCTAAGGCCTGGCAGGCAGAGCGCTCCAAGACCCGCGCCTGCTTCACCAACAACGCTGTCGTTGAAACCACCCCCGTGCTGCCCGAAACCCCGGCTGAGCCGGTAGCTCCCGAAACCCCTGCTGAGCCCGAGGTACCCGCCGACACCAACTTCGGCGATGCTGCTAACAAGATTGCCGATGCCCGCGCAGTTGCCGCCGCTAACGGCGTTGCCGTAGCCGAGACCGGTGGCGAGCTGACCAAGGTAACCGCTGACCTGGTAACCCAGGACTTCGGCGGCAATATCTCAGCTATCTACTCCGTCGCCCAGGATCGCGCGCTCATGATCAATACCGATGCGCTAGCAGCCTACCTGGCTAACTCCGGTCAGTACGGCACCTACCTCTACCAGAACGAGTACACCAAGCACTGGAAGACCGGTGCCCTCGAACTGCGTGCCCTCTTCTACAACACCACCGCTGAGAACTGCTCCACCCCCGTCACCCGGGAGGATCACGGTTACGCCCTGTACTCCACCGGTACCGCCGTTATCTCCCACTACTTCATCCAGTACAAGGACTACGGCACCTGCATCAACTGGGACAACCAGACCACCGCGTCCCCCGTTACCTGGGGCGAGGGCCTGATGGACCGAACTGCAACCGGCACCGAGATTGACACCACCTACGACTGGTCAGCAGCCAAGTTCATTCCCCTACAGCAGGTCCTAGAACTGCGCGTGGACGCCGACAAGGTTGTCTACATCAAGGCTGATGCTCAGGGTAAGCCCCTGGCAGGCGCTAAGCCTGTAGAGTCTTCAGCCCTGACCGAGGCACTGAACCTGGCTGACCGTGGTCGTTTCTCCTCCTACAACGACTGGGCAGTCGGCGGTAACTGGAACATCTGGAACGAGATGACCATGCTCGGCGCCCCCGTTGCTGAGGCAACCGAGGCAACCGCTAACGGCACCACCATCGTGACCCAGCAGTTCGAAGGTGGCACCCTGGTCTGGACCAAGGGTACCGCCTTCATGACCGCTGAGCTCAACGATTTGGGCCAGGCAAAGCTCGCCTGGTACACCGCCCTGGGTCTCTAAGCTCTTAGGCTTTCGCAGAATTTTCTGCGCGGACGCCGGTACCCACCTACTTGCCCAAGAGCAGGGGAGTGGGCGCCGGCGTCCTCTCTTTAAGGCGGGGTACACACCCCGCCGGTTGGCGGTAAACTGGTAGTTAAGTATGCCCACCCCGGCCTGCACAGTCGGTGAATGGGCCCCGTACGAGAGAAGCGAGAAACCACTTGGTCCAGCGCCTGTCCCACCTGTTCCTGCGCACCCTGCGTGAAGACCCCGTCGACGCCGAAGTCGCAAGCCATAAGCTCCTGGTACGTGCCGGCTACATCCGCCGTGCCGCCCCCGGCGTTTACACCTGGCTGCCTCTGGGCTTGAAGGTGCTGGGCAAGATTGAGAACATCGTGCGCGAAGAAATGAACGCAATCGGTGCCCAGGAAGTTCACTTCCCCGCTCTGCTTCCCCGTGAACCCTACGAAGCGACCAACCGCTGGGAAGAATACGGCGACAACCTCTTCCGGCTGCAGGACCGCAAGGGTGCAGACATGCTGCTGGCTCCCACCCACGAGGAAATGTTCACCCTTCTGGTCAAGGACCTCTACACCTCCTACAAGGATTTGCCGGTCTACCTCTACCAGATTCAGACCAAGTACCGCGACGAAGCCCGCCCCCGTGCAGGTCTGCTGCGCGGCCGCGAGTTCATCATGAAGGACTCCTACTCCTTCAACGTGGACGATGAGGGCCTGGAAGAGGCCTACCAGGCCCACCGCGCCGCCTACATCAAGATTTTCGAGCGCCTGGGTCTTGAGATCGCTATCGTCCAGGCCCAGTCAGGCGCTATGGGCGGCTCCCGCTCCGAGGAGTTCCTGCACCCCACCCCGATTGGTGAAGACACCTTCGTGCGCTCTGAGGGCGGCTACGCTGCTAACGTTGAGGCCGTGACCACCGTGGTGCCCGAGTCTGTAGATGCGTCAGCCACCCCCGCTGCCCGCGTTGAGCTGACCCCCGACTCACCGACCATCGAAACCCTGGTCGACCAGTCCAACGCCCTGCACCCGCGCGAGGGCCAGCCCTGGACTGCCGCCGACACCCTCAAGAACGTGGTGCTGGCCGTCATCCTGCCTGACGGCAGCCGCCAGCTGGTTGCTATCGGCGTACCCGGTGACCGCGCTGTTGACCTGGGCCGTGTTGAGGTCAATGTCGGTGCCCTGCTGGGCGTCGGCGGCGAGGTTGAGGTAGAAGCTGCCAGCGAAGAGGACTTCAAGAAGTTCCCGCAGCTGGTCAAGGGCTACATCGGCCCTGGCCTGACCCTGACCGAGAAGCTCCTGGGTACCGAGTCAGCTACCGGTATTCCCTACTTTGTTGACCCCCGCGTGGTTGAGGGCTCTGCCTGGATTACCGGTGCCAACGAGGACCAGAAGCATGTCTACGACCTGGTGCTGGGCCGCGACTTTGAGGCTGACGGCGTGATCGAGGCTTGCGAGGTGCGCGAGGGCGACCCCGCTCCGGACGGCTCCGGCCCCCTGATTGCTGCCCGCGGCATCGAGATGGGCCACATCTTCGCCCTGGGCCGCAAGTACGCAGAAGCCCTGGGCCTGAAGGTGCTGGACCAGAACGGCAAGCTGCAGACCGTGACCATGGGCTCCTACGGTGTGGGCGTGACCCGTGCCCTGGCCGCCATTGCTGAGGGCAACCACGACGACAAGGGCCTGATTTGGCCCCGTAACCTGGCCCCTGCCGATGTGCACGTGGTCATGACCGGTAAGGGCACCGAGGTTGCAGAGGGCGCTGAAAAGCTGGTTGCTGACCTTGAGGCCGCTGGGCTTGACGTCATGTTTGATGACCGCCCCAAGGTATCCCCCGGTGTGAAGTTCGGCGACGCTGAGCTGCTGGGCGTACCCACCATCGTGGTGGTTGGCCGCGGCTTTGCCGAGGGCAAGGTCGAAATCAAGGACCGCCGCAGTGGTGAGGCCCGTGAGGTCGCTGTTGAGGACGCCGTCACCGAGCTGCTGGCCGAGGTCCAGCGCTAACACCCGCTGGTAGGTACCATCTACGTCAGAGATGACCACCAACGAGCTGGTCATTTCTGACGTAGATGGTACCTTGTGGTTTAACCGCACTCCCAGCAAAGGCATCAGCGTGCTCGATACCCTCGGCTTTGATTCTCTCGGCCTTGAGCCGACCACGCTACTTCTGCTCCTGCTAGCGGCCCTGGCCGCTGGCTGGGTGGACGCCGTAGTCGGCGGCGGTGGCATGATTCAGCTTCCCGCGGTGCTCATGGTCCCGGGGCTCTCGCCTGTGCAAGCCCTGGCTGTTAATAAACTGGGGTCTATCTTTGGCACCCTCACCAGTGCCGCAACCTACCTGCGGCGCACCCCGGTCGATGTGCGCACTGTGCTGCCAGCGGCGTCCCTGGCTTTTGTGACCAGCATGGGCGGGGCCTTGGTCGCCACAGCCCTGCCTGAGGAACTCTTCAAACCCATCATCGTGCTGGCCCTGCTGGCTGTGCTGGTTTACACCGTCTTTAAGTCGTCGCTGGGTGAGCTCACCCAGCTCAAACACCAGGGCCTGAAACACCTGATGGTGGGTCTATGCATCGGTGCAAGCATCGGTTTTTACGACGGTCTGCTGGGCCCCGGCACCGGCTCTTTTCTGATGATGGCCATGGTGTCTTTGATGGGCTATAGCTTCTTGCAGGCAACTGCCCAGACCAAGATTATTAACGCCGCTACCAACCTTGGAGCCCTGGTGCTCTTTGCGGTGGCAGGCCAGCAGGTCTGGGCTCTTGGCCTGCTTTTGGGTATGGCCAATATGGTGGGTGGCTACCTTGGAGCACGCATGGCTCTGGCCCGTGGCAACGGCTTTATCCGCTGGATGATGATTGCCGTGGTGAGCGCCCTCATCATCAAGCTGGGAGCTGATATTCTCACGGCTCTTTAGCTGGCGAGCTGCTGAGCATCTAGAGCCAGAATGAGGGCCAGGGCTTCGATGTCGTCCGCCGAGGTGGCAAGCGTCTGGTCAGCTAGGGTTGCTCTCGCATTCTTCTCAAGAGCCGCGGTGAAGTCGGTGAGCTGCTGGGAGGCCTCGGCTGCTTCGGCGAGGGGGTAGGACGCCGCGGGCGCCTCAAAGACCCCGTAGCAGGTCAGAACGGGGGCGGCTAAGTGCCCCATATCGGTGGTAGCTGTTGCTAGCTGGCCGGCCTGGGCCGCAACGTCAGCGTAGCCCTGCTCGGAACGGGCGGCGTAGACCTCGCTGACGTAGTTGAGCTGATAGATACTCTGCTGCAGGGGCAGTAGAGAAGCGGGCTGCACAGCTTGTTCACTGCCTGAACTTTCGGGGGCACCAGCAGCGAGCCCCTCGTCACCACAGGTGTAGTTGCTGATATGTGCCACCTCGTCGGTCAGGGCCTCGGGGTAAGCCGAGTTATCTAGCCCGTCCTGGCGGGCAGCCTGCCACACATCCGCAACGATGGTGAGAGCCCGCGCCCGATCACCGGTGTCCTGGGTCGCAAAACCTAGCTCCAGCAGGGCCGAAACCGTGCTCTGGAGCTGCTGCTCTACCGGCTCATACTCCGTAACCGTTACGTCCTGAGCCGCAGGCGCAAGGGACTCAAGGGCGGCCTGCGCCGCCTGCCCCAGCGCGTCCTGACCCGATTCACTAGCTGCCTGCTGCAGGGCGGTCAGCTGGGCAGCCATGGTGCTCTGATCGCTAAGGTCAGCGCGTATCTGTTCAGTCTGACGCTGTGAAAACCAGCCTACAGCAAGGAGCACCACCAGCAGACCAGCTAATAGAGCGGCCACAAGTACCGGGGTCAGACGAACAGAGCGATTCATAGGCAGCTACCTCTCACACAAAACAGACGGGCAAGAGCCCACCCCCCATTCTGCCAAAAAGTCACCTAGCCTGCCCGCCCTCAGCGAATTCTCGGCTGACGTACGGGGCGCTGGTGGTAGGCTTGAATGAATCTATCTACCCTTAGACACCAGGAGCTACGCGCGATGGCATCACCCAAAGCCAGTAAGAAGGACGCCCCCAATGCCCGCGAGCGCCGGGCTGCTGCCCGCGCTGAGCAGGGCATCACCAAGAAAGCCCCCGCCGGTAGCTTTGTGAGCGTCGAGGGGGTTCGCGAGGCCGTCACCCGGGTGGTAGAGCAGGAGTTCAAGCTGGTGTTGGAGAAGCTGGCCGCTAAGGGCCGTGGCGCTAACCGCACCCTGGAGATTGTGGTGGACTACCCCGAGGACCGTACCGATGCCCTGTCACTCGATACCATTGCTGAGGTTTCCCAGGCCCTATCAGCGGCTCTTGATGATGCTGATGACGGTGAAGTGCCCTACTCTCTTGAAGTGTCATCGCGCGGGGTGACCAGCCCCTTGATTGAAACCCGCCACTGGAAGCGCTCAATCGACCGGCTGATTGAAATTACCGAAGCCGGGGGAGAGAAGTACCTGGCCCGCCTCGACTTCGTCACCGATGAGGGGCCCGTTGTACGCCGCAAGAAGGAAACCAAGAAGGGGCAGCCTGAGAGCTACCGTGACCCCGTGACCCTGCCCTGGGGCACAATTTCTGCTGCAAAGGTAGAAATTGAATTCAACCGCTAGCAAGTAATCGCTAGAATATAAAGACAAGACCGCAACTCAATACTTTTGAGGCAGCGTACCGTAGGTGCGCGAACATACACCGCAAGCGGTGCCGGAGCTTTTTGCCCCGGCACCGTGTTACACGGAAGGGCCAACCATGGACATTGATTTGAGCAACCTCCGCCTGCTCGAAAAAGAGCGCGACATCTCAATCGACACCTTGATCCCGATGATTGAGAGCGCCATCCTGCTGGCCTACCAGAAGCAGCCCGGTGCCATCCGTGGCTCACGTGCAGAGCTTGACCGCACCAGCGGTAAGGTCACCATTTGGGCCCCCGAGCTCGATGAGAACGACCAGCAGATTGGTGAGTTCGACGATACCCCCAATAACTTTGGTCGTATCGCGGCCTCTACCGCCCGCCAGGTCATTCAGCAGCGTCTGCGCGATGCCCAGGATTCAGCCGTGCTCGGTGAGTTCAAAGACCGCGAGGGTCAGCTGATTTCAGGCGTTATCCAGCAGGGCCCCAACCCCCGCATGATTCACGTTGATTTGGGCACTCTTGAAGCTGTGCTGCCCACCAACGAGCAGGTGCCTGGAGAGCGTTACGCCCACAACACCCGCATCCGCGCCTACGTGCTTGAAGCTAAGCGCGGCCCCAAGGGCCCCTCCATCGTGCTCTCTCGTTCTCACCCCAACCTGGTTCGCCGCCTCTTCGAGCACGAGGTCCCTGAGATTGCTGACGGCTCGGTAGAAATCATGGCGGTTGCTCGCGAAGCTGGCCACCGCACCAAGATTGCAGTCCGCGCCACCAAGCCCGGCGTCAACTCTAAGGGTTCCTGCATCGGCGAAATGGGCGCCCGCGTGCGAGCTGTGATGGGTGAACTCAACAACGAAAAGATTGATATCGTCGATCACTCTGAGAGCCCCGAAGAATTCATCGCCGCCGCCCTTTCACCGGCCAAGGTTAGCGAAGTCACCGTGACCGAGCGCAAGACCTTCTCTGCCCGAGCGATTGTGCCTGATGACCAGCTTTCGCTGGCTATTGGTAAGGAAGGGCAGAATGCCCGCCTGGCCGCTAAGCTCACCGGCTGGCGTATCGACATCATCTCGGCCTCTAAGTATGAGGCCGCGATGGCAGCAGCCCGTGTAGCGAACGAAGATGGTGCTGAAGAAGCCCCCGAAGCCGCCACTGAATAAGAGAGCTGACTAACATATTTGCCGTTAGCCCCCGCAAGGGGGCTAAACTGGTCTATAGAGGTCACAGCACTATAGAGTGCTCATGACTGGTCGGCGGCCAGCCATGCCCGCAGGTTCAGCGCTAAAGAGCCTGCAGGAAGCAAGCGAACAACACGAAGGGAGCGCCCCAGCTGCACACCCCCGTCCGCACCTGCATCGGCTGCCGAACCACAGCACCCGCCCACGACCTCGTCCGTATCGCCCTCACACAGACTGAACCCACGCGTGCAGTCTTTGACCGGGCCAAAAACCTCCCGGGGCGTGGAGCCTGGCTCCACCACACACCCGAATGCCTTGCCCTCGCGCTCAAAAAAAATGCGCTGGCCAGGGCCTTTAGAACCCGGGTTGAAGCCAACGAACTGGTGATCCCCGCATAGGGGAGGGTCGGTTCGACCCCCGCTAGGGGTGGCGAACCAACAATGTCAACGAGTTTGACGACTTACTGTGTACGAAAGCGAGTCAGAAAACTGATGGAAACCCGATGAGTGCCGCGCAATGAGTACTTTCCTGTGCTCACCCACCGGCAAAAACCCAGCTGAACCCCAGCTGAAACCTCATACAAACTGAAGGTTCGCCCCTGTTCGGTGCGAACCAGAACAGGAGAAAAGTGGCTAAGCCCCGCGTTCACGAGATCGCTAAAGAACTCGGAATCCCCTCTAAAGAAGCTGTCGCTAAGCTTCAGGAACTTGGCGAGTTCGTCAAGGGTGCATCATCAACCCTTGAACCGCCCGTAGTCAAGAAACTGCGTGCCGCCTTCCCCAACGCCGGTGCCCCCGCAGAGGCCCCCGCCGCTGAGAAGAAGGCTGCTGCCCCCGTGTCCGCCCCCAAGCCCGGTGCATCTGCACCGAAGCCGGGTGCGTCCGCTCCTAAGCCCGGTGCTGCAGCACGTAAGCCGGCTACCCCGGCAGCTCTCGCTGCCCCCAAGCCCGCAGCTAAAGCTGCACCTGCCGCTGAGAAGAAGGACGCCGCCGCGAAGCCCGCTGGCCCCCGCCCCGGCAACAACCCCTTCTCCACCACCCAGGGTATGTCTGCACCTAAGCCGGCAGCCCCTAAACCCGCAGCGCCCAAGCCCGCTGGCGCTAAGCCCGGCCCCCGCCCCGGTAACAACCCCTTCGCCCCCTCACAGGGCATGGGCAAGCGCAACGACCGCAATGAGCGCGGCGAGCGATCAGGTGGCCCCCGCCCCGCAGGCGGCCGTAACGCACGCGGCAACAACCCCGGTGGCCCCCGTCCTGCCGGTGCTGGTGGCCCCCGCCCCGCAGGCGGACGCAACAACGCACCTCGCCCCGCAGGCGCAGGTGCCGGCGGCCCCCGTCCTGCTGGCGGCTCACCCCGCCCCGCACCCGCAGGTGGCGGCAACCGCCCCTCACCCAACATGATGCCCACCAAGATGAGCGGTAACGTCGGCGCCCGTGGCAGCGCCGGTGCCCCCGCAGGTGGCGGCCCCCGTCGCGGCTCAGGCGGCCCCGGCGGCGGTAACGGTGGCGGCGGCTTCAACCGCGGCCCCGGTCGCGGTGGCCCCGGTGGCGGCCGCGGCAACGCCCAGGGCGCCTTCGGTCGCGGTGGCGGCAAAAAGAAGAAGGGCAAGACTAAGTCAGCTCTGCGCCGTGAAGAGCAGCTGCGTCAGCCTACCATCGGTGGTGTAGCCGTACCCCACGGCGACGGTACCACCGAGATTCGTATGCGTCGCGGTGCCTCACTGATGGACTTCGCCGAGAAGATCGGCGCAAACGCCGCAGCCCTGGTAACCGTACTGATTCACCTGGGTGAAATGGCAACCCAGACCCAGTCCCTCGACGAGGACACCTTCGAGCTGCTCGGCGCTGAACTGGGCTACGTTATCAAGATCGTTTCCCCCGAGGACGAAGAGCGCGAACTGCTCGAATCCTTCGACATCAACCTGGCTGCCGAAGCCGAGGCGGAGGACGACGAAGTACTTGAAGTACGCCCGCCCGTTGTGACCGTCATGGGCCACGTCGACCACGGTAAGACTCGACTGCTCGATGCCATCCGCAACACCAACGTCATCGACGGTGAAGCTGGCGGCATCACCCAGCACATCGGTGCTTACCAGATCCACACCGAGGTCGATGGTGAAGAACGCTACCTGACCTTCATCGACACCCCCGGTCACGAGGCCTTCACCGCCATGCGTGCCCGCGGTGCCAAGGTTACCGACATCGCGATCCTGGTTGTCGCAGCAGACGACGGCGTCATGCCCCAGACCGTTGAAGCCCTCAACCACGCCCAGGCAGCTAACGTGCCGATCGTTGTTGCCGTCAACAAGATTGATAAGGAAGGCGCTAACCCCGACAAGATTCGCGGTCAGCTCACCGAGTACGGCCTAGTACCCGAAGAATACGGTGGCGACACCATGTTCGTAGAGGTCTCAGCCCGCCAGGGTAAGAACATCGACGAACTGCTGGCAGCTGTCACCCTGACCGCCGACGGCGCCCTCGAACTGAAGGCTAACCCCAACAAGGAAGCCCGCGGCGTAGCAATCGAAGCTAACCTCGACAAGGGCCGCGGTGCCGTCACCACCGTCCTCGTCCAGTCAGGTACCCTGCGCGTCGGCGACGCCATCGTCGCAGGCTCCGCCTACGGCCGCGTGCGCGCCATGTTCGACGAAAACGGCAACAACGTCGAAGAAGCCGGCCCCTCACGCCCCGTGCAGGTACTCGGCCTCAACACCGTACCCCGCGCAGGCGACACCTTCCTCTCCACCGAAGAAGAACGTACCGCCCGCCAGATCGCCGAAAAGCGTGAAGCAGCCGACCGCAACGCCCAGCTGGCCAAGCGTCGCAAGCGCGTCACCCTCGAATCCTTCGACGCTGCAGTGGCAGAAGGCAAGATGGACACCCTCAACCTCATCATCAAGGGCGACGTCTCCGGTGCTGTTGAAGCACTCGAAGAGTCCCTCATGAAGATCGAGGTAGGTGGCGACGAAGTTCAGCTGCGAGTCATCCACCGCGGCGTAGGTGCTATCACCCAGAACGACGTCAACCTGGCAACCGTTGATAACGCAATCATCATCGGCTTCAACGTGCGCCCCGCTGAACGCGTGGCAGAACTGGCCGACCGTGAAGGCGTAGAAATGAAGTTCTACTCCGTCATCTACCGCGCCATCGAAGAAGTCGAAGCAGCCGTCAAGGGCATGCTCAAGCCCGAATACGAAGAAGTCGAACTCGGCTCCGCCGAAATCCGCGAAGTCTTCCGCTCCTCTAAGTGGGGCAACATCGCAGGCTCCATCGTCAAGACCGGCATCATCAAGCGCAACTCCAAGGCCCGCCTGGTACGCGACGGTGCAGTTGTCGCCGACAACCTCACCATCGAATCGCTGCGCCGCTTCAAGGACGACGCCACCGAAGTCCGCGAAGGCTACGAGTGTGGTATCGGCCTGGGCTCCTTCAACGACATCAAGGAAGGCGATGTCATTGAAACCTGGGAGATGCAGGAAAAGCCCCGCGTCTAGGCTTCTACCTGGTTGATATTAAGGACGCCGGCGGGCGGGGCGCCCCACCCGCCGGCATCCCTTAACGCCAGACCCGGCCAGCCGGCTCTGGGGCGCCCCGCCCTGCCGGTATGCCGGGTACATGACCTAGCAATCACGCTAAGGCACCCTAGGGTTCGCGCTTGCTGCCCCTGGGGTGCCTTTACACTTAAACATAGAAACCTCTCTAGAGAAGGAGAACATCATGGCAGATCCGGCACGCGCCGCCCGCCTAGCCGACCGCATCAAGGTCATCGTTGCCCAGGCCCTCGAACGCCGCATCAAGGACCCCCGCCTCGGCTTCATCACCGTCACCGACGCCCGCGTCACCAACGACCTGCAGCACGCGACCATCTACTACACTGTCTTCGGTTCCGAAGAAGAACAGGCCTCCACCAAGGCCGCCCTCGAATCAGCCAAGGGCATCCTGCGCTCAGAAGTTGGCAAGAACATCACCGCGCGCCTGACCCCCACCCTCACCTTCGTCCCCGACGAAGTACCCGTCAACGCAGCCCACATTGAAGACCTGCTGCGCAAGACCAGGGAACGCGACGCCGAACTGGCTGCCGCCCGCGAAGGTGCCGAATACGCCGGTGGCGAGGACGCCTACAAGAGCACCGAAACCGAGGAAGGCTAAGCCTAAACCGTGGCCAAGAAAGCACCCACCGGGCCCTCAGGCCTCATCGTCGTTGACAAACCCGCCGGACTCACCAGCCATGACGTGGTCTCCAAAATGCGGTGGATTGCCGGCACCCGCAAAGTCGGGCACGCCGGCACCCTCGACCCCATGGCCACGGGGGTGCTCATCCTTGGCGTCAACAAGGCAACCCGCCTGCTCACCTGGGTCGTAGGGGAGACTAAGACCTACACCGCCACCATCCGCCTCGGCGTCTCAACCCTCACCGACGACGCGGACGGCGAAGCCACCGCCGTCGCTAACGAGGGTGCGCTGGCTGGTATCAGCGAGGATGCTATCAGGCAGCACATTGCGGACCTCACCGGCGACATCATGCAGATACCCTCTGCCGTCTCGGCCATCAAAGTCAACGGGGTACGCTCCTACGCCCGCGTGCGCTCAGGGGAGGAAGTAGAACTCGAATCCCGGCCCATCACCGTGCACTCCTTCGACCTGCATGACGCCCGCCCCGCCACCGCAACCTACCAGCTGGGCGAAGAAGAGGTGAGCACCAGCGTCCTCGACCTTGACGTCACGGTCGTCTGTTCGGCAGGCACCTACATCCGCGCCCTAGCCCGCGACCTCGGAGCAGCCCTAGGAACCGGCGCCCACCTCACCGCCCTGCGCCGCACCGCCATTGGCGAAATCCGAGCCGAAGACACCCACACCCTCGACGAACTCATCGCCGGGCGAGAAGCAGAACAGGCAGCCCCCCTGCTACCCATCGAAGAAGCAGCCCGCCGCCTCTTTGCCGTCCGCAACCTCACCGCAGCCGAAGCCACCGACCTCGCCAACGGCCGCCGCATCACCCCCACCAAAGGCAGCCCCGCCACCACCGCTCCCAAAACCGGCTCCACCGGCGGGCACGACAAACCCACCACCACCGGCCTTACCGCTGCCTTCGCCCCCAACGGCACCCTCGTCGCCATCATCGAAAACACCCGCTTCCGCCGCGACAACGTAGCCGCCCCCGTGCTCGTCTTCGAAGCCGGAACAACCTTCAAGGAAAACTAACCCGTCATGATGATTGCCGGACTCGACCTCTGGTTCTGGGCCATAACCGCGCTCGGCCTAGCCTCTTTCCTGATCTGCCTCATCCGCTTTCTGCGCGGAGCAGCCCCCGACGACTGGTCACAAGGCTCCGTCATCCTCCTTGAAGCCTTCCTCATCATCTACCTGGTCGGATCCATCATCATGCAGGTCACAACGGACGGCCCCAGCGGTGACTGGCTCGAATATTACGGCTACCTGCTCACCGCCATGATTATTCCCGTCGGCACCTTCATTTGGTCACTCTCCGAACGAACCCGCTGGTCAACCCTGGTACTAGGGCTAACCGGGCCGGTGCTGATGATCATGGTGCACCGTATGAACATGCTCTGGTACTACTATTAGGACGATGCGGCCACAGGTGAGCGCAGGGCGTGCGCTCAAAGCCACAGAAACGCCAGTCAGAGCAGCAGCAACATTGCATGGGAGATGGAAGAAGACAGTGAATCAAACACAGAACAAAGCCTCCGCTACAAAAAATAGCGGCTTTGGCCGCCTGCTCGTCGTTATCTACGGTGTCTTTACCCTGTCGGCCGGGGCGCGGGCCCTCTACCAGGTCATTCGCAAGTTCGATGAAGCCCCGCTGTCTATCAGCCTTTCAGCGCTCTCAGCCCTCATCTACCTGGTTGCCACTATCGCTTTGGCTAAGAAGGGGGAGGGGGCCTGGAAAATCTCCCTGGCCGCCGTCAGCATCGAAATGGCCGGCGTGCTCCTCATCGGCATCTTCTCCTACCTGCAACCCCAGCACTTTGAACTGGCCTCTGTCTGGTCCCACTTCGGTTCCGGCTACGGCTACATCCCCCTGATTCTGCCCATGGTTGGCCTCTGGTGGCTCAACAAAACCCGCCCTGCCTGCACCCGCTAAGGCCCGCGTCCGTCCGCCCCTCAGCAGAAGCCCCCAAATACGCGTAGTATAGACACGAAGCAACCCAACCGAGGAGCACCGTGAAGCGCTTTACCGATCTCGCCCAGATCCCCGCCGACTTCGGCCCCACCGTGGTCACCATCGGCAACTTCGATGGCGTACACATCGGCCACCAAAAAGTGCTCTCCACCCTGGTCAATACTGCCCGGGTACACAGGCTATCCTCCGTTGCTGTGTCCTTCGATCCCCACCCTGCCCGTGTCCACGGGCCAGCCGGGGTGCACATCGAGATTATGGGGCAGGACGGCCGCCAGCAGATTCTTGCCGACCTCGGCGTCGACTACTACCTGCTCCTGCACTACAATCTTGCCTTTGCCGCCCAAACCCCCGAAGAATTTGTCAAACGTACTTTCGTTGATGCTCTCAAGGCCAAATTTGTGGTTATTGGTGATGACGTGCGCTTTGGCACCAAGAACTCCGGTGACCTTAACACCATGAAAGAGCTTGGCCACAAGTACGGTTTTGAAGTGCTAGTGGTTGAAGACCTGCTCGCCCACGACGACCGCCGCTGCTCATCGACTTCTATCCGGCAGTTACTCGCCGAAGGGCGGGTGCGCGACGCCGCCGCTATTCTGGGGCGCAACCACTACATGAGCGGCGAAGTCGTGCACGGTGCTGCCCGCGGCCGCGAACTCGGTTTCCCCACAGCCAACATGGACGTCGACTCCGTCGGCCTCGTACCCGGTGACGGCGTGTACGCAGGCTGGCTGATTGACGAGACCGGAACCCGCCACCCCGTTGCCGTTTCGGTGGGCACCAACCCCACCTTTGAAGGCATCACCACCCGCCAGGTCGAAGCCCACGTAATCGGCCGCCCTGATGAGAAGGTCGAAGACTTCAACCTCTACGGGCAGCACGTCACCCTAGAATTCGTGGATTACCTGCGCGGCATGGTCGCCTACATCGGCGTCGAGGCACTGATTGAGCAGATGCACGCCGACGTCGAAAAGGCCAAAACCATCCTAGGTATTAGCTAGAGCGCACATAGAAAAGTTCCCGGAATAAGAACTCTTATTCCGGGAACTTCTTTATGTGGGATCCTTGCTCTTGCGGGAAATGTGGGAAGGGCGGCAGGCTCACAGCGAAGCTGCTGCCCCTCCTCCGTCTCTTCCTACATCTCTTCGTGAGTATTCGGGTCAAACCCGCGGCCCACGCCTGCTTCGAGCGCATCAATACGGGTGACCTGCTCCTCGGTGAGCTCCCAGTCGAAGACCGCCAGGTTCTCTTCCATGCGCAGGGCCTGAGAACTCTTGGGCAGGGGAACCAGGTTCTTCTGGACCTCCCAGCGCAGGATAACCTGCGCTACGGTCTTGCCGGCCTCAGCGGCGATAGTTTCGAGGGCCGCGTCCTTAACCAGGTCGGTCTTGCGACCCAGGGGTGACCAGCACTGGGTCAAAATGGCGTGGTCGAAGTTGTAGGCGGCCCAGTCCTGCTTTTGGGAGTAGGGGTGCAGCTCAATCTGGTTGATGGCGGGGGTGACCCCGGTTTCTTCAATCAGACGGTCGATATGTTCGGGTAGGAAGTTGGAGACGCCAATGGACTTGACCAGCCCTTCTTCCTGGGCCTTAATCAAAGCTCGCCAGGTGTCGACGTAGAGGCCCTGGGAGGGGTTAGGCCAGTGGATTAGGTAGGCATCCAGGTAGTCCAAGCCCATGCGGCTGAGGCTGCCTTCGAGGGAGCGCAGGGCGGCATCGTAGCCGTGGTTGCGGCCGGGTAGCTTGGACTGTACAAAAATTTCTTCGCGCGGGGTGCCTGAGCGTAGCACGCCGCGGGCAACACCGACTTCGTTCTCGTAGTTCACCGCTGTGTCGATCAGGCGGTAGCCGCGGGCGATGGCTTCAGAGACAGCAACTTCGGCTTCAACATTGTTGAGCGGGTATGTGCCGAGGCCCAGGGGTGGGATTGAAGTGCCGTCGCGCAGGGTATGGTTTTGCATTGGTTTTCCTCTCAGATGGAGTGGCGCGGACGCCTGTTAGCGGCTGATCAGGTCGAGCACCAGGGTGGCGCTCCGCTCGGCCACGATGGGGGCGTCCATGTGGAAGTCCTGGTCGGCTGCCGGGCCGCAGAGGTCAGAGATACCGCGCACCGCAATGAAGGGCAGGGAACGACTGGAGCTAATCTGGGCCAGGGATGTGGTTTCCATGTCGGTAGACAGTGCCTGGGGGAAGATCTGGCGGGTGTCTTTGACATTGTGGGCGGTCACGAAGGAACCGCCGGCCAACATCTGCCCAAAGAGGGGGATGCCCTCACCGGTGTAGGCCGCTGCGGCAGCGCGGGCCTTCTCAACCAGTGCCGAATCGGTGGCGTAGGTTGCGGGCATGCCGGGAACCTGCCCGAACTCGTAGCCGAAGGCGGTGGCATCCGCGTCCGTGTAGGTGTAGTCGGTGCCGATAGCCAGGTCGCCCACATTCACATCGGCACGCAGGCCGCCAGCGGTACCGGCAGACACAATGACGCGCGGGGTGGGCACCAGGGCTAGGGCAGCAGTCAGGGCGCTAGCGGCATTGACCAGGCCAATCTTGGAGCGCACCAGCAGAATGGTGATCTCATCAAAATCAGTTTTCAGTACCCGGGGGTAGAAGACCGCCTCACCCAGGGCATAGCCCTCACCGACGGGTTCGGTTTTGCTCAGGAAGGGGGCGGCTTCTTCATCCATGGCTACCTGTACGATAGCGGCATTCTCAAAGCCAGCAGGGAGCGCAAAAGCTGACATTAGGCCATCACCTGCTCCCACTCGTCCTTCTTCTCCACAAAAGCACGAACCGCAGCCTGGGCCTCTTCCAAGGAGTGGTTAGCGCCCCAGCCACACTGCACCTCGTTTGCTGCCGGAACCTCATCGGCCTCCAGCAGATCATTCATGGTAGCTTCAAGAACCTGCATGAAATTGGCAGGCTCAAGACCCAGTGTCAGGGCGTAGAAACCGGTCTGGCAGCCCATGGGGGAGAAGTCGATGAGAGCGTCGGTGTGGTTACGCATGTGATGGGCCGTCATGTGCTCAATGGAGTGCACAGCTTTCATGCCCAGGTGTCCCTTATTCGGCTGGGTGAAACGCACATCGTACTTAATCAGGACGTCCCCGCCCGGCAAGGTCTTGCGGTCAGCTACACGCACGTAGGGTGCCGCCACAGCGGTATGATCCAGGTCGAAAGACTCAACGTTTGTCTTCTGCTTCTCAAAATTCTCAGTGATTTGCATGCTTACTATTCTCCCAGGCTCAGGGCACAAGCGCTAGCTACGGAGTAATCTACTCACTGTAGGCATATTCGGCAGGTCATGCAGGCTCGTGCACCGCAGGTTGCACAGGCTCACGCTCGCTGTCGACCCTCTCGTCTGGTTCGCTAGCTGGCTCGCAAGCTCGCCAGATTCGCACCGAGATTTATTTTCCTCGCGCGCTCGGAATCTCGGTGCTCATCACCGACGATTCACGCCCCGCCTTGCGGCGGATTCTGTTCGCTCTTGTGTGCTGACGCACCCGCTCACTCCATCGAGCCAACAGCTTTGCTGTGAGCCTGCTTCACCTGCTCAAGAAACCCAAGAAGATTGTGGAGTGTAAACCATGAACGTACTGATTCCCACCGCTGCTGCCTCAGCCGGCCTCATGGGCGGTTACAAGGTCGCCCGTGTGACCAAGGTCCGTGCCCTCGGCGGTGTAGCCCTAGCCGCTGGCGGTGCCGCAGCCTTTGCTGGCTGGAAGAAGAACACCGGAACCGGCACCGCTGCCGCTCTCACCGCCGTCTACCTAGGGGCCTTCGGTTACTCCCACGCCCTGCACAAGAAAATTGGCCCCTGGCCCGCCGTCTGCACGGTCACCGGCGCTACCGCGCTCGCCTCGCTGGCCTTCGGGCGGGAAAAGAAATAGTTTTGTACCACGCCCTGCCCACAAACGGTACCAAAAATGGGCCGCACGCGGTACAAACTGCTGTTGCGGGCGCGGCTAATAGAGCGAAGCAGGTGAGCAAGCTACCACCGGGCTCTCTCTTCCCGGTGGCTAGCTTGTGCTGTAGAGTTGACTATGCATATGACTGCAGTCCGTGGCAGTTACCTGCAGCAGCCAAGCCGCCACCGGCGTCCTTGGCCCTCCACCCGGCAGCAAAAATGTTGACCGGGCCGCACACGGCACTAACTCTAGGAGTTAACCCATGGCTCTTGATCCCAAGATCAAGCAGGAAATCATGAAGGAATACGCAACCCACGAAGGTGACACCGGTTCACCCGAGGTTCAGGTTGCAGTTCTGACTCGTCGTATCACCGACCTGACCGAACACCTCAAGTTCCACAAGCACGACCACCACTCACGTCGTGGTCTGATGATTCTCGTTGGTCGCCGCCGCAACCTGCTCGGCTACCTCAAGAGCGTCGACATCGAGCGTTACCGCGCCCTCATCGAGCGTCTCGGTATCCGCCGATAACACCAGGTTTGTGAGCGTGAGGGCGACACCCCAAGCTACGCATCCGGCTGCCTTGCCGGGAGCCCGTAGCTGACGGTGACGCCCTCACCCACACCTACCACCCCAGATAGAACTAAGTCGCCGCGTGCTTTGACGGTCCTCGGTAGCGGTTTACAGAAAGCCCCACAGGCCAGGTCTGTGAGCCTCAATCGATGACCGAAGGCGCGGCGCAGACAAGAGAAATGGAGGAACCTTGGAAGGTCCCGAAATTCAGTTTGCAGAAGCAATCATCGACAACGGCAAGTTCGGTAAGCGCGTAGTACGCTTCGAAACCGGCCGCCTGGCCAAGCAGGCCGCAGGCTCTGCCCTGGTCACCATCGACGACGACACCACCCTGCTCTCCGCCACCGCAATTGGCAAGAGCCCCCGTGACGGCTTCGACTTCTTCCCCCTGACCGTAGATGTTGAAGAGCGCATGTACGCAGCCGGCAAAATCCCCGGCTCCTTCTTCCGCCGTGAAGGCCGCCCCTCAACCGAAGCGATCCTGGCTGCGCGACTGATTGACCGCCCCCTGCGTCCTGCCTTCAAGAAGGGCATCCGCAACGAGGTGCAGGTTGTTGTCACCGTGCTCACTATCGAGCCCGACGAAATCTACAATACCGTCGCAATCAACGCAGCATCCTGCTCCACCACCCTGTCAGGTGCCCCCTTCGCTGGCCCCGTTGGCGGCGTCCGCGTCGCCCTAATCGACGGCCAGTGGGTTGCCTTCCCCAAGCACTCCCAGCTTGAAAACGCTGTCTTCGACATGGCTGTAGCCGGTCGCGTTGTGACCAAGGCTGACGGTACCGAAGACGTTGCCATCATGATGGTTGAGGCAGAAGCTACCGATAATTCCTGGAAGCTCATCAAGGAAGATGGCGCCACCGCACCGACCGAAGAAGTTGTTGCTGAAGGCCTCGAAGCTGCCAAGCCCTTCATCGCTGCCCTCTGTAAGGCCCAGGCTGACCTAGCCGAGCGAGCTGGTAAGCCCGCCCTGGAACTGCCCATCTTCGGTGAGCGTGCCGCAGAAATCGACGAAGCCGTCAAGGCTTTTGAACCCAAGATCGTTGAGGTCTACTCCATCGCCGGTAAGCAGGACCGCGAAACCGCGTCCGCTGACCTGCAGCAGGAAATCGTTGAAACCCTGGCCGCAGAAGGCAAGGAATTCGAGGGCCGCGAAGACGAAGTTAACGCAGCCTTCAACGCCCTGACCAAGCACGTTGTGCGTCAGCGCATCCTCACCGACCAGGTTCGTATTGACGGCCGCGGCCTGACCGACATCCGCCAGCTCACCGCTGAGGTTGAGGTTCTGCCCCGCGTCCACGGCTCCGCTATCTTCGAGCGTGGCGAAACCCAGATCATGGGCGTCACCACCCTCAACATGCTCAAGATGGAGCAGCAGCTGGACTCTCTCTACCCGGTCAAGTCCAAGCGCTACATCCACCACTACAACTTCCCGCCCTACTCAACCGGTGAAACCGGCCGCGTTGGCTCACCCAAGCGTCGCGAAATCGGTCACGGTGCTCTCGCCGAGCGCGCAATCACCCCGATCCTGCCCTCCCGCGAGGAATTCCCCTACGCAATCCGCCAGGTCTCTGAGGCCCTGGGCTCTAACGGTTCAACCTCCATGGGCTCCGTATGTGCCTCAACCCTCTCCCTGCTGAACGCCGGTGTGCCCCTGCGCGCCCCCGTCGCCGGTATCGCCATGGGTCTTGTCTCCGACGAGGTCAACGGCGAAACCCGCTACGCAGCCCTGACCGACATTCTCGGTGCTGAGGACGCTTTGGGCGATATGGACTTCAAGGTCGCAGGTACCTCCGAGTTCGTGACCGCTATCCAGCTGGACACCAAGCTCGACGGCATCCCCGCCTCCGTTCTGGCCGGTGCCCTGACCCAGGCCCGTGAAGCCCGCCTGCACATCCTCGAAGTCATCAACGCAGCTATCGACGCGCCCGACGAGATGAGCGACTACGCACCCCGCGTCATCTCCGTCCAGGTTCCCGTCGCCAAGATCGGTGAGGTCATCGGCCCCAAGGGTAAGATGATCAACCAGATCCAGGAAGACACCGGCACCGACATCTCCATCGAGGACGACGGCACCGTCTACATCGGCGCTACCGACGGCCCTTCCGCAGAGGCAGCCCGCGCAGCAATCAATGCGATTGCTAACCCGCAGGTTCCTGAGGTCGGCGAACGCTACCTGGGTACCGTCGTGAAGACCACCACATTTGGTGCTTTCGTTTCGCTAACCCCCGGTAAGGACGGCCTGCTGCACATCTCCGAGCTGCGCAAGCTCAACGACGGCAAGCGCGTAGATGACGTCGAGGACGTCGTCGGCGTAGGCCAGAAGGTCCAGGTAGAGATCTCCAAGATCGACGACCGCGGCAAGCTGTCACTGGTACCCGTCGTAGCCGAAGGTGAAGAGAGCAGCGACGAAGAGTAATACCGCTCCGTAGCTTCCACCGCGTGAAGACAACAGAGGGGGCAGACACCGAGTGTCTGCCCCCTCTACATATCTCACTACATACTTTTACAGCAGAAAGACCTGACTAATATGCCCGTCCTTCTACCCCTTGAAACCGCTGACCTCACCGACGAGCTCAACTACCGCGTCGGCCGCCTGATCTATGCCGGTGGGGGAGGCAACAAAGTGCGCCGTTCCGTGCTGCCGGGCGGCGTCCGCGTCATTACCGAACGCATGCCCTCCCAACGCAGTGTTTCCATCGGCTTCTGGGTAGGGGTAGGCTCCCGCGACGAGCAACCCGGCATGCTAGGCTCCACCCACTTCCTCGAACACCTGCTCTTCAAGGGCACCGAAAGCCGCAGCGCCCTCGACATCGCCCACGCCTTCGACCGGGTGGGCGGCGAATCCAACGCCCTCACCGCCAAAGAGCACACCTGCTACTATGCCCGCGTGCTCGACGAAGACACCCCCATGGCTATCGACGTCATCGCCGACATGGTCACCGGTGCCAAGCTCGACCCTGCCCTGCTGGAACAAGAACGTGGAGTCATTCTCGAAGAAATCGCCATGGACCAGGACGACCCCACCGACGTCGCCTTCGAGTCCTTCATCGAACAGCTCATGGGCAGTAACCCGCTGGGCCGCCCTATCGGCGGCACCCCGCAGGAAATCACTGATGTCGCCCGCGATAAAGTGTGGGAACACTACAAAAAGTTCTACACCCCCGACCGCCTGGTTATCTCAGCAGCTGGCAGCCTCAACCACTCCGAAATCGTCAACCTGGTCCTCGACTCCCTGTCCAACCGCGGCTGGGACCTCGCCGAAGGTGCCCTACCGGCCCCGCGCCGCATCCGCCACCAGAGCGACATCGTGCCCGGTGCCCGCGAAAAAACCCTCGAAAAGGGCTTTGAGCAGACCAACATCGTCATGGGCTGCCCCGGCCTGATCGCAGGGGACGAGCGCCGCTACGCCATGAGCGTGCTCAACTCCGCCCTGGGCGGGGGAATGTCCTCCCGTCTCTTCCAGGAAATCCGAGAAAAGCGCGGCCTAGCCTACTCCACGTTCTCCTTCACCGGCTCTTACTCAGACGCTGGCTACTTTGGCATGTACGCCGGTTGCCTTCCTGCCAAGGCCGAGCAGGTTACCGAGCTCATGCGCTCTACCTTCGACGATTTTGTGCGTGACGGTATCACGCAAGAAGAACTTGAGAAGGTCGTTGGGCAACTGGGCGGCTCCACTGTACTGGGCAGTGAGGACGCTGGCTCCCGCATGAGCCGCCTGGGTCGAGCAGAACTGGACTCGGGTAAGTTCCTCTCCATCGACGAACTCCTAGAGGGAGTGCGGTCGGTGACGCTAGATCAGGTGCACGACCTGGCCCGCTATCTGGCCAGCCAAGAGTGGGTTACCACTATCGTCAAGTAAAAAACAGCAGGGGCACCCGCCGAAATAGCGGGTGCCCCTGCTGTATGTTGGTCGCGCCTTATTTGTTGAGGGCCTTCGCCACCGCGTCCTTCACCGTTTGGGCGTAAGCCACGATACCTTCACCCATGGGGTGCACGCCGTCAGAGACTAGGTACTCCGGGTGGCCCTTGGTAGCGGCCTGCCAGTCAGCGATAAAGACCGTGCCGGGGTTCTGCGCCGCAAACTCGCGAATCACCTGGTTGGACGGCTCAATCCAGGTCAGGTTCGCTGGGCCCACGCCAGTCACCAGCACAATCTTGCGTTCACCATTCGGCGACACCGAAGCCTTGAGTTGCTCTAGCTGGTCGAACGTAAAAGTGGAGTTAGCGGTCACCGAGAACACTAGTACTTCGCGCATTTGCCCCGAACCTAGGAGCTGCTCAACAACGGGGAGAGCCGCAGAGCTTGTGCGGGAGACCTCGGCGTTGACCAGGGCCTGGGGCATAGCCTCGCCCAGGGCAATAGAGGACGCCAGGGTAACGGAGTCGCCCACAATCGTCACCTGGGAACCATCAACGGCGGCGGACGGTGCGGTGGATGAATTAGGGGAGGGGCTGGCGCTTTCCGCCGGTTCAGCTGAGGCGCTGGGGTCGGCTGAAGCGGTAGGGGCGGCAGATGCGCTGCTGGGTTGGGGCACCGGGGCGGATGCCTGCGCATAGTTGGCACCGGCAGCCACCACAGCTTCAGCTTCAGTCATAGCCGGTGCGGTGCGTACAGCCAAAACGGTGGCAATGAGGGTTACACCGGCAAGGACGGCTGCGCCGACCGGTAGGGCCCGGCCCGTCGGTGCCACCATGGCTGAGAACCAGGCTGATAGTGCCCCGCGGAAGCCCAGCTGGCGCACGGGCTGTTCCACATACATGTAGGACAGGCCCGCGACAATCAGGGTCAGGAGCAGCACGCCGACATTGACCCAGGGGGAGCGTGCCGTGCCGAAGTTGTAGTGGGCCAGTACCATCAGGGGCCAGTGCCACAGGTAGATGCCGTAGGATCGCTGGCCGATCCAACGCAGGGGAGCTAGGGATAGCAAGCCCCGAAAGAGCCCGGAGGTGCCGCCACGGACGTCCGGAAGCAGAGCCTGAATCATGCCCATACCCAAAAGAGACCCCACCAGCAGGCCCCAGGGCATGAGCCAGGAGCTGTGGTCTGAAAGGGTCAAGGCGAAGGGCAGAACGGCGGCCAGGCTCGCCCAGCCGACCAGCTGGCGCAGCCAGCCCCAGATACCGTTGCCGTAGCCGACCACGGGGTAGAGACGGTCATCAATGGGCGGGTACATGGACCAGGGAATCATCATGGCCAGCAGGACGCCCAGCATCAGGCCGTAGAGGTGGGTATCGGTGCCGTAGTAGAGGCGGGTGGTGGAAGCACCCAACAGGCCCAGCACGACCGCAGCCAGCAGCGACAGGGCCCCCAGAGCGCCAGGAGCCAGAGCCCGCTGCCACCACTTAGCGGTAAACATAAAGACAAAGACCATCACCACAGGCCAGAACAGGTAGAACTGCTCTTCAACTGCCAGCGACCAGAAATTGGTCATGAGCTCAGGGGAGGTTTGCGTGAAATAGTCGTTACCGGCCCAGATCAGCAGCCAGTTCGACGAATAGGTAAAAGCACCGAGAATCTGGCGGCCCAGACCGACCTGGGCATCACCGCCCGCCAGCAAAGCTAAAGAACCTACAACCAGCGTCAGCAGGGCAAAAGCCGGTACCAGGCGGCGCAGACGTCGCACCCAGAAAGAAACGATATCCATCTTGCCGGTGTAGGCACCCTCGCGCAGTAATAGGGCAGTAATCAGGTAACCTGAGATAACGAAGAAAATATCAACGCCAATCATGCCCCCGGGCAGGTACTGGGGCCAGAAGTGGTACACCAGCACCAGCAGCACCGCGATAGCGCGTACGCCGTCAAGACCGCGCAAGACGAAGCGTCGCTGCCCCTCATGGGGGTGCACGGCAGAGTAAAAAACGTGATCGTCTTTCATAGTTCCCTCGGGTCGGTGAGCTGGGGGTGCAGGCGCACCTTTCTAGTGTAAGAGCTGGCCGGGTTTTCTTGTGTCGCACCCGCCGGGTCTTTTAGAACTCAGCGGGCCAAAGCCGGTTTCGGATGCTGAAATACCCCCGCCTACTTTCGGGTATTAGCGCAGGTGAAAGGACGCTTGGGCACGGCAGGGTGTGCAGTGGGGCTACCCCGTTCGCTAGAGTAGTGTGATATGGCTTGTTGATGCGATACCTGCGCCAGCCGGTGCTATGCGTGTGAGCGAGTACTGCTAGGTGCCATCCGGCACCCGCAACATCAACGTACTAAAGGGGTATATAGAGGCATGAGCAAAATTTGGAAGGTAGCTGTTGTCGGCGCCGCAGGACGTATGGGCTCAGAAGCGGTCAAAGCCGTCAACACCGCAGAAGACATGGACCTGGTAGCCGCCCTAGGCAACGGAGACTCCCTAGATCTCTTAGTCGAGTACGGCGCGGACGTCATGATCGACCTGACCGTCCCCTCCGCCACCGAAGCCAACGTACGCTTTGCCGTTGAACATGGTATTCACTCGGTGGTCGGCACAACCGGCTGGAACGAAGAGCGCCTAGCCTCCCTCGAAGCCCTACTTGCCAATCACCCCCGGGTGGGCGTACTCATCGCCCCCAACTTCGCCATCGGCTCCATCCTGGCTACCGAATTTGCCACTAAGGCAGCAAAGTTCTTCGAGTCAGTAGAAGTCATCGAAATGCACCACCCCAACAAGGTGGATGCGCCCTCGGGCACTGCCGTCCACACCGCCCAAAAAATTGCTGCTGCCCGGGCTGAGGCCGGGGTGCCTGCCTCACCCGATGCCACCGAAACCGATGAGGGCGGCTCCCGCGGAGCTAAGGTTGCCGGCGTCAACGTACACGCCGTCCGACTGCGCGGCCTCACCGCCCACCAGGAAATTCTGCTCGGTGACGCCGGCCAGCAGCTGGTCATCCGCCACGACTCCTTTGACCGCACCAGCTTCATGCCCGGCGTCCTGCTAGGCGTCCGCCAGGTCGAACAGCACCCCGGCCTGACCGTAGGCCTTGACCGCTACCTCAACCTGGACTAAACCATGACCTCGCTGCGCGCCTTCACCGCCGGAGCTATTGCCCTGGCCGTCCTCACCGTACTGATTTTGCCCCTACCCCTGGGTACCCGCCTCTTCCTGCTGGCAGTAGGCGTGTTCTGCGCGGTCTTCATTGCGGTGGACGCCGGTGGGCGAGGCAAAGCCTTCGCCGCCCTGGTGACGGTAGCCCTCAGCCTCTACCTGGTGCTCACAGCCCAAAGAGGTTTCATCTTCCTGCAGAACGCGGGGGCACTAGGCGCCCTGCTGGGTGGGGCTCTCATCGTCCTACCTGTCCTGGGTGCGTGGGCCATGGTCCGCGAAATCATCTTCGGCTCCCGCACCCAAGCCCTGGGGCAGGAACTCGCCGCAGCGGGGGAGCTACCCGAAGATACCCTGCCCCGCACCGAAGCAGGCCGCATCGACCGCGCAGCAGCCGACGCACAGTTCACCCACTACGCCACATCCACCGAGAAAGATCCCACCAGCTGGAAAAACTGGTTCCGTCTCTCCCTGGCCTACGACGCCTCCGGCGACCGAAAACGCGCCCGCAAAGCCATGCGCACCGCCATAGCCCTGCACCGAGGCGAAACCCCCACCCAAGTCACCATCTAAAACCATGCTGCTTAGCGGCGCCCGCCCCGGATGAGCGCCAACCTTTAAGCAAACTCACCCCACCCCGCCCAGCTAGATAAGGTAACGTAGTAGATATGTCTGAGACCGTACAGCACACCCCAACCACAGCAGAACCCATCTTCGGGCGCCTGCTCACCGCCATGGTCACCCCCTTCACCGCACAGGGAGAGGTCGACGAGCAGGCAACCGCCGCGCTCGCCACCAACCTGGTTGACCGCGGCCACGACGGTCTCATCGTCTGCGGTACCACCGGCGAATACTCCACCATGACCGATGAGGAAAACGAAAAGGTCTTCCGCATTGTCAAGGAAGCCGTGGGCGACCGCACCAAAATTGTAGCTGGTGTAGGCTCCAATGACACCGCCCACACCCTGCACCTGGCCTCCCGCGCCGAAGCTGTAGGCGTAGACGGCCTGCTCGTGGTCACCCCCTACTACAACAAGCCCACCCAGACCGGCCTAGAAGCCCACTTCCGCACTGTCGCTGATGCCGTCAAGACCCCAGTCTTGCTCTACGACATCCCCGGCCGCGCCGGTATCCCCATCACCCCGGCCGTCTACCGTGCCCTGGCAGACCACGAAAACATCGTGGCAGTCAAGGACGCCAAGGCCGACTTCACCGCTGCCACCGAGGTCATGGAAACCACCGACCTGGACTATTACTCAGGCGATGACGGCCTCACCCTGCCCTGGCTAGCTATGGGAGCCGTCGGCCTCGTCGGCGTTACCTCCCACGTAGCCCCCGAACACTTCCGCCAGCTCATTGACGCAACCGTCGCCGGTGACCTGGTAACTGCCCAGAAACTGCACCTTGACCTGGCCCCCATCGTCCGCGCCGCTATGAGCCGCGTACCCGGCTGCGTCGCTGCCAAGCAGATTCTCACCTGGCAGGGCATCCTCGACTCAGCCACCGTGCGCCTGCCGCACGTGCTTGCTACCGACGAAGAAGTCGCCCTCATGCGCTCCGACCTTGAAGGCTCTATCATCGCCTCAACCCTGGTCAAGTAAAAACGTACTGCGGGTACCGGGCGGGCCTACCCAAAATCACGGCGATTTTGGGTGGCCCGCTTTTGCCCGTATTCAGAAAAAGAAAAACGAACGAAAGAGAAACTATGCAAACAGTTGAAAGCCCGCACCTACCTCCCAAACTGAAAAAAGATACCCTGCGCGTTGTGCCGCTGGGCGGCCTAGGCGAAGTCGGTCGTAACATGACCGTCTACGAGATCAACGGCAAACTGCTCGTTGTCGACTGTGGCGTGCTCTTCCCCGAAGAGTCCCAGCCCGGCGTTGACCTCATTCTGCCCGACCTCAACTACATCAAGGACCGCCTGCAGGACATCGTGGCCATCGTGCTGACCCACGGCCACGAGGACCACATCGGCGCTGTACCCTACCTGCTGCGTCTGCGCCCCGACATTCCCCTGGTAGGTTCCCAGCTGACCCTGGCCCTGGTCGAGGCAAAGCTGCAGGAACACCGCATCAAGCCCTACACCATGGACGTCGTTGAGGGCCAGGTTGAGCGTTTCGGCCCCTTTGAATGCGAATTCGTAGCCGTTAACCACTCCATTCCTGACGCCCTTGCAGTCTTCATCCGCACCAAGGCCGGTAAGGTTCTGCACACCGGTGACTTCAAGATGGACCAGCTGCCCCTCGACGGCCGCATCACCGACCTGCGTCACTTCGCTCGCCTGGGCGAAGAAGGCATCGACCTCTTCCTGCCCGACTCAACCAACGCTGAAGTTCCCGGCTTCACCCCCACCGAAAAGAACATCGGCCCGGTCATATCTAATGTCATGCGCGACGCCAAGCGCCGCGTTATCGTTGCCTCCTTCTCATCACATGTGCACCGCGTGCAGCAGGTGCTCGACGCCGCCGCCGAGCGCGGCCGCAAGGTCGTTCTGGTGGGCCGCTCTATGGTGCGCAACATGACCATCGCCGAGAAGCTGGGCTACCTGAACGTACCCGAGGGTATTCTGGTCGACCTCAAGAAGGTCGACGACTACCGCCCCGAGCAGATTGTGATGATGTGCACCGGCTCTCAGGGTGAGCCCATGGCTGCTCTCTCCCGTATGGCTAACGGCGACCACAAGATTCAGGTCGAAAAGGGAGATACCATCATCCTCGCCTCATCCCTGATTCCCGGTAACGAAACCTCCGTCTACCGTGTGATCAACGGCCTGATGAAGCTGGGCGCCAACGTGGTCCACAAGGGCAACGCTAAGGTTCACGTTTCCGGCCACGCCGCCGCCGGTGAGCTGCTCTACTGCTACAACATCCTGCAGCCCAAGAATGTCATGCCCGTGCACGGCGAAGTCCGCCACCTGCTAGCTTCTGGCAAGCTCGCTATCGAAACCGGTATGAAGAGCAACCGCGTGCTGATCTGTGACTCCGGTACCGTGGTTGACCTGCGCGATGGCCGCGCCGATATCGTCGGCCAGGTACCCTGCGAATACGTCTACGTCGATGGTAAGTCCGTGGGCCACGTGACCGAGGACGACCTCAAAGACCGCCGCGTCCTGGGCGAAGAAGGCTTCGTTTCCATCGTGACCGTGGTTGACCGTGCGACCAAGCGCGTGGTCACCGGCCCCGACATCCACGCCCGCGGCATCGCCGAAGACGACTCCGTCTTCGACGACATCACCCCCAAGATCACCGCAGCCCTCGAGGACGCCCTGCACCGGGCCCCCGAGAAAGTGCACACCACCCACCAGCTGCAGCAGATTGTCCGCCGTACCATGGGTGCCTGGGTGGCCCGCCGCCTGCGCCGTAAGCCCATGATCGTGCCCGTGGTCATCGAGACCCACACCCCTGAGGCTGAAGGCAACTAGCAACCTCTGAGCATACCCGGCGGCAGTTTTACCTGCTGCCGGGTAAGCTATTTAAACGCATACCAACGTCAACCAGTATTGGGAAGAATGGCTCCGCGAAAGTCTGCATCGAGTAAATCAGCTCCCCGCTCTACGGGGAGCCGCTCCAAGACGTCCTCACGTCGCTCAACCTCCGCTCAAGGTCGAAGCCGTAAAGCCACGTCAGCGCCCCCTCAGGAGAGCAACGCCTTTGTGCGCGCCCTGGTGGGAGCCTGGCAGTCTCTAGCCTTTACCGTGGGCGGTGCTGTGCGCCGGATGGGCGAGCTCCGCACCGACATCGAACTGCACGAACGCCGGGACGGCGGTGCCCTGCTGGTTCTGGCTATTGGCCTGCTTACCGCGGGCGTGGAGTGGTGGGGCTGGCGAGCTGACCCCGCCAACCTTGCCTGGTACGAGTGGCCCCTGCACTTGTGGCATATCGCCGTGGGCGGCCTCTTCGGTCAGGGCTCCCTACTGATTCCTATTCTCTGTCTGATTTTTGCTATCAGAATCTTCCGCCACCCGCTGGAGGTGCGCGCCAACAACCGTATCGCCATCGGTTTTACCATCATGACGGTTTCGGCCTCCATGATGGGTGCCAAGGTCGCCGGCTACCCCTCCTTCTCATCGAGCTTTGATGAATTCTGGGGCGGTGGCGGTACCGTGGGCGTGCTCATCGGTACCCCTGCAAGCCGTGTCGTGGGCGGCGTGAATCTGCTCGAATGGCTTGTGATTGCCCTGGTCTTCCTGGCCGGTTTGCTGGTGGCAACCGATACGCCCCTGCGCCAAATCTGGCCCAAGGTCGTGCATATTTTCGGCCTGTTGCTGGGCGAAAAGCCTCACGGCTCGGTAGCCGATGCTGGGCGTCCTTCCCGTGCCTCCCGCACCCAGGACGATACCAAAACCCGCGTGCTGGATGGCGAACACGACCGCTCCTATCTTTATGAGGACGCCCCCGCCCCGGCTCCCCGCCGCCGCGGCGGCCTGCTGAACTGGCTGGGCTTTGGCCCCCGCGAAGAGAAGAACCGCAGACTTGACCGCTACGAGGCGGACGAAGCCTACCAGACCGCCGTTATTGAGGACGGCTACGACGCTGAACCTGAAACCGCCCGCGTTGAGCAGGTTCCTGCTGCCTCCCGCCGTGCTTCCCAGAACGCTGCCCGCCCCGTAGAAGCCTTTGACGTTGAGGCCCCCCGTAAGGAGACCCGTAAAGAGAAGAAAGCAGCGGCTAAGGCCGCCAAGAAACAGGGCGAGCTCTTTGACCAGGGCCTGTGGGAGAGCGAGGACGAGCTCGCGGCCAGCTACGCAGAGCAGGAACGTTCGGACGCCCCCGCCCAGCGCCTTGACCAGGCCCGTCAGGCTGCCGCGGAACACGGCTATAGCCCTGAACCGGTAGAAGCAGACCGTGATGGCTTTGAGCCCGAGACTGCTGCGCCTCAGCCTGTTAGCCGACCGGCTGCTGCTCCTGCAGCGGAACCTGCCTCCGCATCAGCTCCCGCCGCGCCCCGCTCCGGAAAGGGGAGTGCTTCTGCCGCTTCACTGGGTGCTGCCCTGATCGGCTCGGCTGCTGCCGGTGCTGCTAGTGCAGGTGCTGCGGGTGCAGCGGCTCCGGCGCGTCCTGCCGCTGAACGCCCTGCTGCCGAGCGCGCGTCCGCCCGCCTGCAAAACAACACCGTGGCAGAACGGACCGAGCAGCCGCGTGGCGAGCTGGTCGTGGAGTCGTCGACCGGCTCCTACACCCTGCCCACCGAGTCCATGCTCGAGGCTGGCCCGCCCGCCAAGGAAAGCTCCGAAGCTAACGAGCAGGTGGTCGATGCCTTGACCAACGTGCTCCAGCAGTTCAACGTGGACGCCGAAGTTACCGGCTTCTCCCGCGGCCCCACCGTCACCCGCTACGAGATTGAGCTGGGCCCCGGCACCAAGGTAGAGCGCGTCACCGCCCTGTCCAAGAACATCGCCTACGCCGTGGCGTCAGCCGACGTGCGCATCCTCTCGCCCATTCCGGGTAAGAGCGCTATCGGTATCGAAATCCCCAACACCGACCGCGAAATCGTGGTGCTGGGCGATGTGCTGCGCTCTGCCAAGGCCCACGCTACCGACCACCCCATGGTCATGGGTGTGGGTAAGGACGTCGAGGGCGGCTTCGTCATTGCTAACCTGGCTAAGATGCCCCACATGCTGGTGGCAGGTGCTACCGGTGCCGGTAAATCCTCGTTCGTGAACTCCATGATTACCTCGATTCTGATGCGCTCAACCCCCGATCAGGTACGCCTGATTATGGTTGACCCCAAGCGCGTGGAGCTCACCGCCTACGAGGGGATTCCCCACCTGATTACCCCCATCATCACCAACCCCAAGAAGGCCGCCGAGGCCTTGCAGTGGGTTGTGCGAGAGATGGACGCCCGCTACGACGACCTTGCCCACTACGGCTACAAGCACGTGGACGACTTCAACAAGGCCGTTAAGGCCGGCAAGATTCAGCCGGAACCCGGCTCTAAGCGTCAGATTAAGGCCTACCCCTACCTGTTGGTGATTGTGGACGAGCTTGCCGACTTGATGATGGTTGCCCCGCGCGATGTGGAAGAGTCCATCGTGCGTATCACCCAGCTGGCCCGCGCCGCCGGTATTCACCTGGTGCTGGCAACCCAGCGTCCGTCCGTTGACGTGGTCACCGGCCTGATCAAGGCCAACGTGCCCTCCCGCATGGCTTTTGCGACATCTTCGGTCACCGACTCCCGCGTGGTGCTCGACCAGCCCGGTGCCGAGAAACTGATCGGCCAGGGTGACGCCCTCTTCCTACCCATGGGTGCGTCGAAGCCCATGCGTGTGCAGGGCGCCTGGGTGGGCGAATCTGAGATTCACGAGGTCGTGGAGCATGTGAAGAAGCAGGCCCCAGCGGTCTACCGCGACGATGTGATCGCCGCTGCCCCCTCCAAGAAGATTGACGACGACATTGGGGACGACCTGGACGACCTGCTGCGGGCAGCCGAACTGGTGGTCAACACCCAGTTCGGTTCGACCTCCATGCTACAGCGCAAGCTACGCGTGGGCTTTGCTAAGGCAGGGCGCCTCATGGACCTGCTCGAATCCCGTGAAGTTGTTGGTCCCTCTGAAGGCTCGAAGGCCCGCGATGTGCTGGTTCAGCCCGATGACCTGCCCGCCGTTCTCGCTAAGATTCGTGGTGAAGAGCCCCCGGCCCCTGCAGACAGCGACCCCTACGGCGGGGGTCCCGTAGCCCACATGAACGACGGGGTGCCGCAGGCCGTTGACTACTACGACGAGGCGGACGACCCCGACAGCGAGGACGCCTGGAACCTGACCGGCCGCTAGCCGGCCACCCCCGCCAGACCCAACCGACGGCGTCCGCCCCGCTTATCGTGAGCGGGGCGGAACCACCCTAAGGAGAACACCGTGGCCGACCAGACCGCAACCGCTTCTAACTGGAACATCCCGAATGCGCTGACCGCCCTGCGCATTGTGATGGTTCCTCTGTTCGTCTGGGCCCTCTGGGCCGGCGGGCCCCACGGCGAGGCCAACCTGAGCCTACGCTGGTGGGCAGCCGCCGTGTTCGTGCTGGCCATGATTACCGACTGGCTCGATGGCTATCTGGCCCGCAAAAACAACCTGATTACCAGCTTCGGCAAAATCGCTGACCCCATCGCCGATAAGCTGCTCACCGGGGCGGCCTTCGTGGTGCTGTCCACGCTGGGGGAGCTGTGGTGGTGGGTCACCATCGTGATTCTGGTGCGCGAGTGGGGTATCACGGTGATGCGCCTGTTCATTATCAAGTACGGGGTCATGGCTGCCTCTAAGGGCGGTAAGCTCAAGACCGTGCTGCAGACGGTGGCTCTGGTGCTGATGATTCTGCCGCTGGGCCAGCTCGGTTCCTGGGCCCTATGGCCCGGCTACCTGGTCATGGCTGCCGTGGTGGTCGTAACCGTAGTGACCGGTATCGACTACGTCATCAAGGCCATGCAGCTGCGCCGCGACTACTTTGCGGCCCAGGGGAAGTAGCCTGGCATGGTAGAGATAAGGGCCCAGGAGCTTGAGCGTGCTGCTGCCCGCCTGGTTGCCGTTGCGGTAGCTCGCGCAGCTGATGGGGCACAGAAGGGGGCGGACGCCGGTGCCCAGCTGGCAACGGCAGAATCCCTGACCGGGGGTATGGTGGGCCAGCTCATCTGCACCGTTCCCGGGGCATCTGCGGTGTACCGGGGTGGAGTTATCTCCTACGCCACCGAGGTCAAAGCCTCTGTGCTGGGGGTACCTGCTGACCTGTTAGCTGAGCGGGGCGCCGTTGACCCCGACGTCGCGATCGCGATGGCTCAGGGAACCGCCCGGGTGTGCGGGGCTGACTTTGGTGTAGCCACCACCGGTGCCGCCGGGCCTGAGCCCTGCGATGGAAAACCGGTGGGGCGCGTCTACCTGGCGGTGGCGCACCCGGGCAGCGGGGGCATCCGCGTGCTTGAAAAAAACTATGTGGGCAACCGGGCAGAGATTCGCGTTCAGGCGGCTCAAGACGCCCTGGACCTGCTCACAGAGTTTGTTGCAGAAACTGCGGCGTAAACTCTCAGACTTTTTCAGATGAATTTTTCAGCTAACAGGGAATGAAAACACAGCCCTGTGGGGTTAGATAGATGTAAGGAAAAGAAGTCGTAAGTAAACGAAATATTCTTGAGGTCAGCTGACGAAAGCGCCACAATGCGCTAGGCTGAAAAACACACGCTCCTGATATAACGGGAGCACGACAACCAGGAGATTGGTATAAAAATGACTAAGCAGCCCGTATCCGTGAACGGTGTCGTCCGTTGGAAGGATGTGGGTCAGACTGAGAACGCTGCCCCCGCCCACGACACCGGTAAAGTAATCCTGCTCCGCCACGCTATCGGCGAAGTTCTGCGCGATGTTCGCCGGCGCCAGGGCCGCACCCTCCGCGAAGTTTCCCACTCAGCCCGAGTATCACTGGGCTACCTCAGCGAGGTCGAACGCGGCCAGAAGGAAGCCTCATCGGAGTTGCTGGCTTCCATCTGCCAGGCACTGAACATCTCCCTCTCAGCTATGCTGGCCGAAGTCTCAGCCCGTATGGCTGTTGAAGAAGGCTTCTCGGTACCCGATACTGTGCCCGCTGAGTTCTCAGAACAGTTCAAGCGCGAATACGGTATCGCCGCAACCTCAAGCCGCGATATTCCCGCCGTCGAGCGTCCCCTGGCAGCTCGTTAGACGATTCGCTCTTTAGGTAACTAAGAGATGGAGCCGGGCCCCGCGAGGGCTCGGCTCTCTTTGTGTTCTGTGGTGTCTGTGTACTGTGGAGGGAGGAAGAAGATGAAGCTCAGTGAATTTTGGGCAGCGATGGACCATGAGTTTGGTTCGGTCTATGCCCGCCATCTGGCCCGTGATCTGGTGCCCGGGGACTTCGGGGATTTGACGGCCCAGCAGGCTCTGGACGCCGGCGCCAACGTGCGCGAGGTATGGCTGGCTATTTGCCGGGTGCAGGACGTTCCTGTGGAACGGCAGTTGGGGCCTGATATTGAGCCTTAGCACTAGGCTAGAAAATCATTCGTACTTAATAGAAAATGTGTTCGAATTCCTGTAGGCTTGTGAACAAACGACCGGCAGTCCGCGACACATAACCGGGTTATCCACAGATTTTCAAAATCTTCGTGCTGAACCTTTAAAGTGTCAGCCCTAGGTATTACCGTGGTAGCCAGAGAAGAACTCTCGTACCGCGATAAGAAATGAGGAACATACATGGCAGCGAAAGCTCGCATGCAGTCAGTAGGTCAAGTACCCGCCGAAGGGCGCGAAAAGGCACTTGAGGCCGTCCTTGCCCAAATTGATAAGAACTACGGCAAGGGCTCCGTCATGCGTCTGGGTGACCGCGAAGCCAGCAAGGTTGAAACTATTTCAACCGGCGCTCTGGCCCTGGACGCCGCCCTCGGCATTGGCGGCCTGCCCCGCGGCCGCGTGATAGAAATCTACGGCCCTGAATCTTCCGGTAAGACCACCGTCGCCCTGCATGCTGTTGCCAATGTGCAGAAGGCCGGCGGTATTGCAGCCTTCATTGATGCTGAGCACGCCCTTGATCCGGTCTACGCGGCCAAGCTGGGTGTAGACACCGACGCCCTGCTGGTCTCCCAGCCCGATACCGGTGAACAGGCCCTGGAAATCATGGATATGCTGGTGGGCTCAGGCTCCATCGACATCATCGTGGTTGACTCCGTTGCCGCTCTGGTGCCCCGCGCCGAAATTGAAGGCGAAATGGGTGACTCCCACGTGGGTCTGCAGGCCCGTCTGATGTCCCAGGCCCTGCGTAAGATTACCGGCCGCCTGTCAGCAACCAACACCACCGCTATCTTCATCAACCAGCTGCGCGAAAAGATTGGTGTTTTCTTCGGCTCACCTGAAACCACCACCGGTGGTAAGGCTCTGAAGTTCTACGCCTCGGTACGTATCGATATTCGCCGTATTGAGACCCTCAAGGATGGCGCTAACCCCATTGGTAACCGTACTCGCGCTAAGGTCGTCAAGAACAAGATGGCTCCGCCCTTCAAGCAGGCTGAATTCGATATTCTCTACGGTGAGGGTATCTCGGTTGAAGGCGGTATTCTTGACCTGGCTGTTGAGCACAACGTCGTCAAGAAGTCCGGCGCCTGGTTCACCTACGAGGGTGATCAGCTGGGGCAGGGTAAGGAAAACGTGCGCCGTTTCCTCAAGGACAACCCCGAACTGACCGAAGAGATCAAGTACAAGACCATGGTCAAGCTCGGCATCATTGAGGGTGACGAGGAAGAGCTGGACGAGGTAGAGCCCAGCACCTCTGTTGACCCGCTCGATGATATCTCTGAGAACTTCTAAACTCATGACAGCGAGCTAGTAGCCGCCACTACCGGGAAAAGCCCCCGGTGGTGGCGGCTTTCGATATGACACGATGTAGGTAGTAGGAGGGGAATGTGAGCGCAGAAAACCCACGAGTCGAAGATTTTCTTGCCCCTGAGGAGTACCCGGCCTGGCACCCGGCGGCACAGGGCCTGGCCCAGGATCTACCGGGGGAGTCTGGCGCCTACGCCAGCACGCGAACCGCTACCCCCTACACCGGTAAAGCATCAGCCGCAGCGGTCAGCAGCCGTGACGATGGGGAAGTAGCCGAGGCTGCGGAACCAGCCCGTCAGAGCAAATACACCAGCCGTCGCAACCCCAACCTCAAAAAAGGGTTCCGCAAACCGCCCGCCAAATACGCTGCCCGCTCTCCCTTCGCACCGGCCATCGGGGCGGCGTCCGCCCCTGATAACGAAACTCCCCAGCGCAAGCGCTCCCAGCCGCTCTTCCGTGAAGGTTCAGCCCTGAACGAGCCGGTCACCGACGAAGAGATGCTGGTGCAGGGGGTTACTCCTATGCCCGAGAAACGGGGCAGGGGCGGAAAAGAGCCGGAAAGTGAGTTCACGCGGGCTAAAAATATTGTGCTGAATCAGCTTGCTGCGTCGCCTAAGTCCCGGGCCATGCTGGAGAAAAAGCTGGTTGAGAAAGAAATCTCGGCGGAGGTTATTGAGGATATCCTAAACCGGTTTGAGGCGGTCAACCTGATCAACGACGCTGAATTCGCCGACATGTATGTGCGTACTCGAATGAACGTGAAGAAGCTGTCGCGGTCGGCTATCCGGCGGGAACTGAAAACCAAGGGGGTTGAGGGTGAGCTTGCCGAAATAGCTCTAGAACAGCGCACCGAGGAGGACGAGCGCGCTGACGCCCACGAGCTGGTGCGCAAAAAACTGCGCCCCTCCATGAACCTGGGGGACAGGGCTGAGAAAGAGAAGGTCATGCGTCGCCTGGTGGCTATGCTGGGCCGTAAGGGCTACCCGGCTGGTCTTGCTTTTAGCGTGGTGCGCGAAGAAGTTGAGGCCTATGCCTGCGAGATGGGCATGGCCTCAGAAGATAGCTATTTCTCCTATGACTAAAAGCTGGGGCGCACGGTACACAGGTGTGTATCGTGCGCCCCAGCTCCTATCTGGTCGGTAACCGGTTAGGACCAGCCGTTAGGCAGAAGACCGAAAATGGCGGCAACCGAATAGATAAAGGCAACCGTATAGGTCACAATCAGGATTCCCTGGGCAAGAGGATGAGCCTGCCAGGTTACCTTCCAGACAGGCTCCAGCTCGCCCTTCTGCCGTGCAGCTCGGAGCATCAGCACCGGCAAGATAGACATGGCTGCACCGGCAAAACCACCGGCATAGGACAGGGCGGAAACGAAGCCACCCAGGCCGGCAATAGAGATAGCCAGCGGCGGCAGAACGGTGAGGCCAACAGCAGCAAGACGAAGCGGACCGTGTTCTTCCCAACGGGTGATGTCGAGGATGTTACGCATAGCGGTGTAGCCAATAGCTACAAAAGAGGTAAACATGGCCAGCAGGGCAAAGATATTAGCCAGGTAGTAGGCCAGCGGCCCCAGGGCCTCACCCCAGGAGAGGGTAACAACTTCAGAGACATCATCACCGAGAAGCCCCAGAGCCACGAAGGGGACCAGGGCTAAGGTGAAGCCTGTGGCTGACATGCCGCCGACTAGGGCGGTAGGAATAGCCCTGGGGTTGGTATCGCCAAGCCCGCGTACCAGTTCAGGTACCACGTACTGGGCCATGAAGGTAAAGACCGCCAGGTTCATAATCGGCACGATGAAGAAAGGGCGAAACTCTACCAGGTTAGAGAGGGTGATGCCGGGGCCCACAATAGTCCAGAGGGATAGGGCGAGAATAATTGCTGCCATACCCGTAGTAATGAGACCTTCGACCAGGCCGGTGGCGTGCAGGCCCTTGAACATGATGAAGGAACCAAGCGCGAAGAAGAGCAGGGTGCCAGCGAGCTGGGGTAGACCGGTGAGGTTATTCAGTAGGGAGCCGGACCCGGCCGCGTAGGCGATGAGGGCGCCGATGGAGTTGACCATGATGGCCAAGAAGATAACCCATCGGCCAGCCTGGCCCAGGTACTTTTCAGCAAGACCCGAGAGCTGTAGTGGTTCTTTGGTGCGCTGGGAGACCTCGGCGATATACATCATGGAGAAGGTGGTCAGCAGCCCCGCGACGGTGAGGGCAACTGCGAGCGCTAGGAAGCCGCCGTGACGGGCGGCGTAGGGTAGGCTGAGGATGCCTGCGCCGATGTTGGTTCCGAAGATGAGCGCAATACCTTGAAGAACGCTGAGGGTTGGGGCTGGGCGCTGATAGGTGACTGACCCTGAAGAGGTGGGCTGAGACATAGGGGTCCTTAGGAGTAGGGGAAGGGGGTGTACGGTGTGATGTCCTGAAGTAGATAGTACTCCCGGTAGGGCACAGAGGGGCTATTGTGACCGGTCTTGCCCGGTGGCCTGTTCTGCCAAGATTGCTTGGATAGTGAGGGCTGCTGCTGCTACCTGCTCGTCACGGTTGAGGGTTGTTTGGGGGCGGGGAGCGATGCGCTGGTAGAAGTCTTGGGTTTTCGTCTGCCAGGTCGGGCTGGCAACTAATACTGGTGGGAGGGGGCCCTCGGGCCAGGATGGGAAGCCTAGCAGAAGCTCGGCTATCGGTAGTGCCCAGTGGTGCCAGCAGGTACCCTCAGCATCGATACCGTGAACCCCAGGTACAGGAGCGGCTCGGTGCAGCAGGTTGGCCGGAGAGAAGTCTCCGGACGACAGCACCCTCTCGCTCGGTGCCGGGTAGATAATGCTTGTCACGGCCTGCTCCATCTGAGCGAATTCAGCCGACTCTACCGCAACTCCTTGCCTTTCAGCTAGCAGGTTCAGGCCCCTAAAGGCTAGCTGGGGTGAGGGCAGGGAACCCGGGGCAGACGCCCGCGCATCGGCTCTCGCAAGCTCAGCTGAGAAAGACGCCTGGGCGGCAGCCTGGGCGGGGGAGCGGAGGATACTAGCCCAGGTATCTACCCATGCGGTCAGGGCCCGGTGGGGTGCGGCGTCCGCTCCGGAAGAGAGTAAGATGTCGCCCAGGCTGACCGTGGAGTTGCTGCTGACGAGGTCCTCAAGAATCAAGAGTCTGGCTGTGTCATCGGACGCCAGCAGGCGGGGGTAGAGCCCCGGTGCAACCTGATTCAGGGCAGCAAGGCCGTGCTTTTCGCGCAGATAGCTAAAACCGCCGGAATTAGTCGCTGAATCCTTGCGCCGAAAATATTTGAGCACCACAGAGGGCTCAGCAAAGCCAGGAATCCCAAGGCGCAGCACCACAGAGCGCATACCGGCTGAGAGGATCTCTACCCCGGTAATTTCACCGCCGCTGCCACTGGCAGGGAGTAACCGCAGCCCCTCCTCAAGCAGGTGCTGAGCTAGCCTGCCGAAGGCCGCCGAGGACACCGGCTGGTCGGTGGGGCGAGGGCTGTATACGGCAATGGCGTGCTCCAGCAGTGAGCTAGACCAAGTACCTGAGTGGAAAGAGGGCATAGAGCCCAGAATAGCAACCTAGTAGACTGTATGGGTGAGTATTGACGTGAACCCCGAAACCACCGCAGACCAGAAGACCCGCACCTACGAGGTGCGCACCTTTGGCTGCCAGATGAACGTACATGATTCAGAGCGCATGAGCGGCCTGCTCGAAGCATCAGGTTACGTGCCAGCTGAAGAAGGAACCACCCCCGACCTGGTGGTCTTCAACACCTGTGCTGTGCGTGAAAACGCCGATAATAAGCTCTACGGTAACCTGGGCCAGCTGGCCCCGGTCAAGCGTGAGAACGAGGGTATGCAGATTGCTGTAGGTGGCTGCCTGGCGCAGAAAGATCAGGACACCATCTTGAAGAAGGCCCCCTGGGTTGACGTGGTTTTCGGTACCCACAACATTGGCTCCCTGCCTACCCTGCTGGAGCGAGCCCGTCATAACAACGAGGCCCAGGCCGAGTTGCTCGAAGCACTGGAGGTCTTCCCCTCCACCCTGCCGACCAAACGTGACCACGTCTACTCCGGCTGGGTCTCTATCTCTGTGGGCTGCAACAACACCTGTACCTTCTGTATCGTGCCCTCCCTGCGCGGTAAGGAAGAAGACCGCCGCCCCGGCGAGATTCTGGCAGAAGTGCAGGCCCTGGTCGACGACGGCGCTATCGAGGTGACCCTACTGGGCCAGAACGTCAACTCCTACGGCGTAGGCTTTGGCGACCGCCAGGCATTCTCGAAGCTGCTGCGAGCCTGCGGCGAGATCGAGGGGCTGGAGCGCGTCCGCTTTACCTCCCCCCACCCGGCTATGTTCACCGACGACGTCATCGACGCCATGGCCGAAACCCCCAACGTCATGCCCGTGCTGCACATGCCCCTGCAGTCCGGCTCTGACAAGGTGCTCAAAGATATGAAACGCTCCTACCGCTCCAAGAAGTTCCTAGGCATTCTGGAGAAGGTGCGCGCGCGCATTCCCGATGCCGTCATCACCACCGACATTATCGTCGGCTTCCCCGGTGAAACCGAAGAGGACTTCCAGGAGACCCTGCGCGTGGTCGAAGAGTCCCGTTTCTCGTCCGCTTTTACTTTCCAGTACTCGATCCGCCCCGGCACCCCGGCTGCGACCATGCCCAACCAGGTGCCTAAGGCTGTGGTGCAGGAGCGCTACGAGCGCCTGATTGCCCTGCAGGACCGCATCGCCGGTGAAGAAAACCGCAAGCAGCTGGGTAAGACCGTGGAACTGATGGTGACCGCAGAATCTGGCCGCAAGGCCGAGGAGACCGGCCGCCTATCGGGCCGGGCCCGCGACCAGCGCCTGGTGCACTTCACCGTGCCCGAAGGCTGCGAGGTGCCCCGCCCCGGCGACCTGGTCACCCTGCCCATCACCGAGGCCGGCTCCTTCCATCTGATTTCCGACCCCACCGCAGAGCAGTACTCGGTACGTCGTTCCCGCGCCGGTGATGCCTGGGATCGTGCCCAGGCTGACTCCTGCGGCACCGGCACCACCCAGGTGCCCGGCACCCCGGTATCCCTGGGCTTCCCCACCTTCAAGCCTGCTCTCTAAGCTGTGATTGAGAAGGACGCCAGCAGCAGCTCCCTGCCCATCATCGCCGTGGTGGGCCCCACCGGCTCAGGCAAGAGTGCCCTAGCTATTGAGCTGGCACGGGCTTTGGGCGGGGAATGCGTTAATGCTGATTCCATGCAGTTCTACCGGGGCATGAACATTGGCACTGCCAAGGTCACCGCCCAGGAAATGCGCGGGGTATCCCACCACCTGCTCGATACCCTGGAGGTTACCGAAGAAGCCTCGGTCGCTACTTTCCAGGCTCAGGCTAGGGCTATTTTTGATGAGATTCGCGCTCGCGGGAACTACCCGATACTGGTCGGTGGCTCCGGCCTGTATGTGCGCGCTGCCCTGGACGTTCTGGAATTTCCCGACACCGACCCGGCTGTGCGGGCCCGGCTGGAAGCTGAGCTGGCGGCGTCCGGCCCCGGCCCCCTGCTTGAGCGCCTACGTGCGGTTGACCCCGAATCAGCAAAGCGGGTGAAGGACGACCGCCGCCTGGTGCGCGCTCTTGAGGTCTTTGAGGTGACTGGTCGCCCCTTCTCGTCCTTCATGCCCACCCGCACCTACTTCCAGCCTGCCCTGCAAATTGGTCTTAACGGCGACCGCGCGCAGCTGCACCAGCGACTGTACGAGAGGGTGGTTGCCATGGAAGAAGCCGGTCTGCTGGCTGAGGTTGAGGCTCTTGAAGCTCAGGGGCTGCGCCAGGGCAAGACAGCTCCGGCCGCTATCGGTTACCGGGAATTTCTCAAGGTTCTGGACGCCGCCCGCGGCTTGCTGCCTGCTGGTGAGGAATATTCTGTCGCCCAGGCAGTTGACGATACCGTCACCGCCACCCGCCAGTTCGCCCGCCGCCAGCTCACCTGGTTCAGGGCAGATAAGCGGGTGCACTGGCTTGACTGGTCCAGCCCCATCCTGCTTGAAGAAGCCCTGGCCCTCGTCAACGGCAACCAGGCACTAGACTAAGAAGAAAAAGCGCCCCACAACGGAAAGGCAAAACCCGTGGCAACCCACACCGTAGAAACCCCCGTCTGGGGCGATTTGAGCGGCAAGACCCTCACCAAGGGCCAGGCAACCGGCAACGACTTCATCTTCGTCACCGACCCCGAAGCTAAGCTTGACCTGCCGGCTGAGCTCATTGCCAAGGTGACCGACCGCCACTTCGGCATCGGCGCCGACGGCTTTATCCGCGCGGTCAAGACCGAGCACCTGGATTTTGCCTCCCACCTGCTGGAAGAGACCCCCGAAGCTATCTGGTTCATGGACTACCGCAACGGCGACGGCTCGATCGCCGAGATGTGCGGCAATGGCGTGCGCGCTTTTGTGGACTACCTGTTGACCGAAAAACTGGTTGAGCTCGAAGAGGGCGGACGCCTGCTCATCGCCACCCGCGCCGGTATCAAGGCCGTGGGCCGTACCGAAGACGGCTACGCCATCGACATGGGCCCCTGGGGCTTCATCAATGGTGACATGGCCCGCGATAACGGCACCGACGCTCAGGTGACCGCCAAGGGCCTGCGCACTCCCCGCGGGGCCCTGTCCATCACCATGGGCAACCCCCATACCGTCGTCATGCTGGGCACCGACGGCAAGCTCGACGGCCTCAACCTGCACGAAGCCCCCAAGGTTTCCCCCAACCCACCTGAAGGCACCAACGTAGAGTTCGTCGTCCCGGAAGAAATCTCAGCAGAGGACGGCGACCCCGCCACCGAAAACATCGGTTCAATTCGCATGCGCGTGCACGAACGCGGCGTCGGCGAAACCCTCTCCTGCGGTACCGGCGCTTGCGCCGCCGCTGCCGCTACCCGTTTCTGGGGTGGCGAGGACGCCCCCGACGAGTGGTTGGTTCGCGTACCCGGTGGAACCCTCGCCGTCACCTTCGTACTGGGCCCCGACAACCTTGAACACGTCGTCCTGGCAGGGCCGGCCGCCATGACCGGTAAGGTTCTGCTGGGCTAAATGGCTGACAACGTAGAAAACAACCGGGAACTCTGGAACGAGATTTACTCAGAGCGGGAACAGATGTGGTCGGGCAAGCCCAACGCCTCACTCGTTACCCTCATCGGCGACCGCGCCCCCGGCACCGTCCTTGACCTTGGTTGCGGCGAAGGCGGGGATGTGCTCTGGCTAGCAGCCCGAGGCTGGCAGGCTACCGGCATCGATATTTCGGACGTCGCGGTAGGGCGCGCTCGCGCCCGCGCGGCAGCCGAGGGGTTGGAGGCCAGCTTTATCGACGCTGATCTCACCGACTGGTCTACCGACCAGCGTTTTGACCTGATTGTCACTAGCTTCTTGCAGTCCTACGCTGACTTTGACCGCCTGCCCCTGCTTGCAGCGGCCCTGGACCTGCTGAAACCCGGTGGAGAGCTTATCTCGGTGGCGCACGCAGGTGCGCCCTCCTTTGCAGACCCCGAGGACGCCCGCAAGCACAGGGCTCGAATGGTGAAGGCTGCCGAAGAGGCACGAGCCCTCACCCACAGCCGCGACGATATTGAGATTGTGCTGGCTGAAGAGTGGGCTCGGGATATCACCTCACCCGAGGGCGAACCCGCAACCATACCCGATGCGGTGATGGTGCTACGCCGGGCGGTGCACCTCAAGAATTCGGAAACCCTTCGAGGTAGCGTAGCGGGCTACCTCCAGCTCGGGGAACTCAGCGGCCAACCACTTCTGTAGAGAGTCTGAGCCCAGGTTTTTCTGAACGACCAGGTAGGCGGTACCGCCGGGAGTAAGACGGGGCAGCCAGGTGTGCATGATACCGTGTAGCACGTCCTTACCTACGCGAATGGGCGGGTTAGACCAGATGGTGTCAAAGGTCAGCGACTCATCGAGTGCATCGGGGGCTGAGACCGTCACGTTGGTCAGGCCCAGGCGTTCAGCGTTCATTTCGGTAAGCTTGGCAGAGCGGGAGTTCACCTCGACCCCGTAGACCTCAGCATCAGGCGCTGCCATAGCCAGGGTCAGGGTAATTGGGCCCCAACCGCACCCGATATCGAGCATGCGCACCCCCTGCGGAGCGGGGGCCTCATCCAGGAGAATACGGGTTCCCTTATCAACCCCACCCGGGCTAAAGATGCCGGAAGCGGTCAGAACCTGCACCCGGCGTCCGCCCAGCTCAACAGTTACGGGCTGGGGTGAGAAATCTCCGGTGGGGTTTTCAGAAAAATAGTGCGCGCTACTCATAGACGTTCATTCTACGCTAAGCCCCTGCCCTTACCGCCCCGGAAAAGCTAGAATAGAAGGACGCCTCAAACCACCTCGAAAGGTACTATGACCGAGACTTCAAACCCCAGCAATGACCCTAAACTTCCCTCAGATGAACAGCTGAGACTCACGGTAGACCGCGTGCTGGGGCGGGCAGCGGGCAACGGTAGTGTGCTCGATGAAAGGGCCCGCGAACTCTCAGATAACCAGCGTGAACACTCTGAATACGACGGCGACCAGGTAGATCTTGAAGAGCGTCGAGCGCTGCGCCGTGTAGCGGGCCTCTCCACCGAGCTTGATGACGTTACCGAGGTCGAATACCGCCAGCTGCGCCTAGAGCGCGTTGTACTGGCAGGCGTCTGGTCAGAGGGCACTCTGGAAGAAGCTGAGAATTCCCTGCGTGAGCTGGCGGCACTGGCTGAGACTGCCGGTTCAGAGGTTCTGGACGGTCTGGTGCAGCGTCGTCTGAAGCCAGACCCGGGCACCTACCTGGGCTCCGGCAAGGTGCTGGAACTCAAAGATATCGTTGAGGCGTCCGGCGCCGATACCGTGATTGTGGATGCTGAACTGGCCCCCTCCCAGCGCCGTGCTATTGAAGATATCGTCAAGGTCAAGGTCATTGACCGCACCGCCCTGATTCTTGATATCTTCGCCCAGCACGCTAAGTCGCGTGAAGGTAAGGCCCAGGTTGAGCTGGCCCAGCTCGAATACATGCTGCCGCGTCTGCGCGGTTGGGGTGCCTCCCTGTCCCGTCAGGCCGGTGGCCGTGCCGCCGGTGGTGAAGGCATCGGTTCCCGCGGCCCCGGTGAAACCAAGATTGAAATGGACCGCCGCCGTCTGCGCGCCCGCATGGCCAAGCTCAAGCGAGAGATTGCGGCCATGGCTCCTGCACGCGAGACCAAGCGTCTGAACCGCAAGCGTAACCGGGTGCCGTCCGTTGCGATTGCCGGTTATACCAACGCCGGTAAGTCCTCCCTGCTCAACCGCCTCACCGACGCCGGCGTGCTGGTTGAAAACGCCCTCTTCGCGACCCTGGACCCCACCGTGCGTAAGGCCCAGACTCCGGACGGCGTGGGCTACACCCTCTCTGACACCGTCGGCTTTGTGCGCGCCCTGCCCACCCAGCTGGTGGAGGCCTTCCGCTCCACCCTTGAGGAAGTTGCCGACGCTGATGTGATCGTTCACGTTGTGGATGTCTCCCACCCCGACCCCGAGGGGCAGGTCCATTCTGTCCGCCAGGTGATCACCGAGGTTGATGCCCAGAACATCCCTGAAATCATCGTGCTCAACAAGGCAGATGCGGCTGACCCCTTCGTCATTGAGCGCCTGCGGCAGAAAGAACCCAACCACGTTGTGGTCTCAGCCCGTACCGGTGAGGGAATTGAGGAGCTACAGCAGAAGATTGCGGACACCATTCCCCGCCCCTCCATTGAACTCAACCTGCTGGTACCCTTCTCAGCAGGTGGCGTGGTATCCCGTCTGCACGAGTGGGACGCCGAGATTCTGCGCACTGCCTTTGTGCAAGACGGCACCTACGTTCAGGCACTAGTGCGCGAAGAAGTTGCCTCTGACCTTACTGAGTACGTGCTCGAAGAAGACCTTCTTGAAGTACTGCAACCTGAAATCGACGAAGCTATCGCCTCAGGGGCGGTTGAAACTCAGCGCGCATGAACGAACACGTCACCGCACCCACCGGGCAGGAGCTAGAGACCCTGCCCGGAGCCAAGCCCGTCCTACAGCTCCTCGACACCGTCGTGGAGCGCTCCGGCGGCCAGAAGCGCGACGGCCAGCGGACCATGGCAGCCCACGTAGCCCGCGCTCTCGACACCGAAAAACACCTGCTGGTGCAGGCTGGCACCGGTACCGGTAAGTCCCTGGGCTACTTAGTACCCGCCATTCATGCTGCCCAAACAGCAGAAAAACCTATCGTGGTAGCTACCGCAACGCTGGCCCTGCAATCGCAGATTGTCAACCGCGATATTCCGCGCCTGCTGGAATCCCTGGGCGATGAACCCGAGCATGAAACCGACGTCGCTATTCTCAAGGGCCGCAACAACTACGTCTGCCTGCATAAGCTCGAAGGCGGCTACCCCGAGGACGACGGCGATGCCCTTTTCGATATGGATGCCGCTACCGGTTCCACCGGCCCCGCCGGAAAACTGGGGGAGGAGGTTGTGCGCCTTCGCGAATGGGCGCAGACCACCGACACCGGCGACCGCGACGAGTTGCTGCCAGGCGTGAGCGATAAGGCATGGCGGCAGGTAGCCGTCACCGCCTCAGAATGCCTGGGCAAAAAATGCCCCCTGGTTGAAGAGTGTTTCAGCGAGATGGCTCGAACCAGGGCTACTGAATCAGATATCGTCATTACCAACCACGCCTTGCTGGCGATTAATGCCTTTGAGGGCGCTGCGGTGCTGCCCGACCACGACATCGCCATCATCGACGAGGCCCACGAACTGGCTGATCGCGTCACCGGCGCTGTCACCGGGGCACTCTCGCCGGCCGCTATTACCAAGGTCGCCCGCAGTCTCAAACGGCATACGGACGCCGACCACAAGGCATTAGAACAGGCAGCGCTCGCTCTTGACGATTCTCTCAACGGGGTGCCCGCCGAGATGATGCCCAAGGGCTTGCCTGACCGGGTTGCCGCTGCCATGGAACGCGTGCGTGATGCAGCGCGTCAGGCCCTCACCGATACGAAGAGTGGCGACAAGGACGGCGACGCCGGACGTCAGATGGCCCGGGCGGCTCTGACCGAAGTACACGAAACCTCCGAGAAAATGCTGACCGCTGACCCTCTGTATCAGGTGATTTGGGTGTCTCGTACCGGTTCCTGGGAACCTGGCAAGGGCTATGTCGCTGCTGCCGATGACGACCCTGCCACCTTGAATATCGCCCCTATCTCGGTCGCTGGTTACCTGCGCGAGGGTCTTTTCGAAAACCGTACCGTGGTGCTCACCTCCGCAACACTGACAGTGGGAGAAAGTTTTGATGCCGCCGCTGGTGCCCTGGGGCTGATGGGTAAGGACTCTCCGCGCTGGGACGGTATCGACGTGGGCTCACCCTTCAACTACCCCAAGCAGGGAGTTCTTTATCTGGCGTCTGACCTGCCCAAACCCGGGCGGGGAGTCTCGTTGGAACAGCTGGACCGGATTGTGGAACTGGTGACGGCTTCGGGCGGCGGTGCACTGGGGCTCTTTTCCTCAAAACGCGGGGCAGAACTAGCTGCCGAGTATGTACGGGAACGAACCGACCTCAATATTCTTCTGCAGGGGGAGTCTTCCTTGCGTGCCCTGGTTAAAGAGTTCACCGACGATACCGATTCTTGCCTTTTTGGCACCATGAGCCTCTGGCAGGGCGTGGATGTACCCGGGGATTCCTGCCGCCTGGTCATGATGGACCGTATTCCCTTCCCCCGCCCTGATGATCCGCTGTCGCAGGCCCGTACCCGGGCGGTAGCAGCTGCCGGGGGCAATGGCTTTATGGCTGTGTCTGCCTACCACGCAGCGGTCCGTATGGCTCAGGGGGCAGGGCGTCTAGTGAGGTCTGTGGGTGATAGGGGAGTTGTGGCCGTCCTTGACTCCCGCATCGCTACTCAGCGCTACGGCTCCTACCTGGTGAAGTCCCTTCCGCCCTTCTGGACTACTACCCGCAAGGACGTCGTGCTGGGGGCGCTCGAGCGCCTCAAGCAGTCAATCGACTAGTTAGAGGCTAGGTCTTAGAGACTGCGCAGTACGGAGACGACCTTACCCATGATGGTGGCTTTATCGCCCAGAATGGGCTCGTACTGGGTGTTCTGGGGCAGCAACCAGGTGTGACCATCGCGCTGGCGGAAGGTCTTCACTGTGGCCTCGTCGTCGAGCAGAGCCGCGACGATGTCACCGTTCTGGGCGGTGTTCTGGGCACGCACTACCACCCAGTCGCCATCGCAAATCGCAGCATCGACCATGGAGTCCCCCTTGACGCGCAGCATAAAGAGGTCGCCCTGACCTACGAGCTGGCGGGGGAGCGTCATGACGTCTTCAATTGCCTGCTCAGCGGCAATGGGCGAGCCCGCAGCAATACGGCCCACCAGGGGAACGGTAGCGAGGTTATCGTCGGTCTGCGCGAAGGTGGGCACAATCGGCAGGGCGATGACGCTGGTTTCAGGCTTTGCTTCTTCGGGGGAGGTCTCGCCGGTGAGAACTTCAATAGCGCGAGGACGCTTGGGATCGCGCCTAATATAGCCCATCTCTTCGAGGCGAGAGAGCTGGTGGGTAACAGATGAGAGTGAAGCGAGACCTACAAGGTCGCCGATCTCACGCATAGACGGCGGGTAGCCGTACTCATCAATAGCGCTTGAAATGGCGCTCAAAATTTTTTTCTGGCGGGCAGTGAGGGGGCGAGAGCCCTTGTGGGGCGGGCTTGCCGGAGTCTGCGGAGTTCGTTCGCTCACGGTATCTCGTCTCTGTTGGTTCTTAAAATGTCAGCCACCCGGTGTTCACTATCAAGTGGTCTTCTAAGACTATGCCAAGCAAACAGGTTATTCAAACATTTGTTCTAATTTTTCTCGACTATGTTCGATTTTTCTGATAGAACATAGATACGAAGAAATTTTAGAACAAAGATTCGACTTTTGGTTGAATGTTTGAGCGTGAATCAGGAGAAAGACTTATGAGCACCATCGCCTTGCCCGAGTTTATGGCTCGTACTTCTTTGAAGAAGCCCCTTGATCAGGCTGCTACTTTTACCGTCCGCCAGCACCCGCAGGTACCCGCATCAGCCGGGGCACTGCGACAACCCCAGTACCGTATTCGTTTTGCGGCACCTGTGCCTGCTCGCCCTGAACCTGTAGCTTCCTTGCGGAATCTGCCTTCCCGCCCTGCTGTTTCTGGCTCGGCGCAGCAACCTAGTGCAGTAGTAGAACCACCCCAGAGTGCGAAGAAGGAGCGCCAGAAAATCCATCTGACCCGCCGGGGGCGCCTGGTTTTTAGGGGCCTGCCTCTACTCACTCTCGTGGCTCTTGTGGTTCTCGGTGCTTTGACTTTCCTTGCACCCGGCGAAGCTAAGAGTGCCACTGTCGAACCTGTTGTTCCGGTTAGCCAAACGGTCACCGTTGTGCACGGCGATACTCTCTGGACCATCGCAGCAGATGTGGCACCCGGTGAAGACAATCGAGACGTCATCAATCGCATCATGCAGATTAACGACCTCACCAGCGCACAGCTGGTTCCCGGTCAGGTTCTTGAGGTACCTGTCTACACTCGGTCACAATAAGAAAAAGAGCGGTGCCCTATGCCAGACTGCGAAACAAGAATGCAGCGTACGGGGCTAGGTCGCTACACTAGGGGAGTGACCGAAACTACCACAGCACTCGAAACCCTGCCCCTGCGCGAAGATTTGCGGGGCCGTTCACCGTACGGCGCACCTATGATTGATGTTCCGGTAACCCTCAACGTTAACGAGAACACCCACCCCATGCCGCAAGAAGTCATCGAGGCCATTAAGCGCGATGTGGCCGAGGCTGCCGCAACCCTCAACCGCTACCCCGACCGCGAGTTCGATACCCTCAGGGCGGAGCTAGCAGACTACCTGGGGCACGGTCTGACTCCCGAGAACATCTGGGCAGCCAACGGCTCCAATGAGATTCTTCAGCAGCTTATGCAGGTCTTCGGCGGGCCTGGCCGTTCGGTCATGAGCTTTGTGCCCACCTACTCCATGTACCCCCTGCTGGCAGATGGCACCAACACAGCCTTTATTGCCGGTACCCGCGCAGCCGACTACTCACTGACTGCAGCATCGGCGGTTGAGCAAATTGAGCAACACAAGCCCTCGATTGTCATCCTCTGTTCACCCAACAACCCCACAGGCACAGGTCTGGGCCTAGATGTCATTGAGGCTGTCTACGATGCCGTTGTCGCCTATAACGGTATCGTCGTGGTCGACGAGGCCTATGCCGAGTTCGCTCAGCACCGCACCCAAAACGCCCTCACCCTGCTGCACGGTCGCCCTAACCTGGTGGTGAGCCGCACCATGAGCAAGGCTTTCGCTCTGGCTGGTGCCCGCCTGGGCTACTTTGCAGCTGCCCCTGCTGTGGCGGATGCCGTCCGCCTGGTCCGCCTGCCCTACCACCTCTCAGCTGTCACCCAGGCAACCGCTATTGCAGCCCTGCGCCACCGCACCCAGCTGCTGGCCAACGTCGACGACATCCGCGCCCAGCGCGACCGTATCGTAGAGCACCTGACCGGTTTAGGGCTAGAGCCCGCTGTCTCAGACTCCAACTTTGTATTCTTCGGCGGTCTCAAAGACGAAAAAGCCGCCTGGGCCTACCTGCTGGAGCACGGCGTTCTGGTGCGCGATAACGGAATCCCCGGCTACCTGCGCGTTACCGCCGGTACTGAAGCAGAGACCAGCGCCTTCTTAGACCACCTCACCGACTACGTGCAGACCTTCGAACGGTAAGCGCCCCGCACCCATCCTCACCCCGGCAAGAACCTTCAGAAAAAGAGACAGACATGGTAGTTCCCACCGAATCATCCACTGGCATCGGCCCCCGCATCGCACAGATGGAGCGCACCACCAGCGAGTCCTCCGTCAGCGTCGAAATTAACCTGGACGGCACCGGCGTCTCAGACATCGACACTGGCGTTCCCTTCTATGACCACATGCTCACCGCCCTGTCTAAGCACTCCCTGATTGATATGACCATCAAATGCTCCGGCGATACCCACATCGATGTGCACCACACCGTTGAAGACACCGGCATTGTGCTCGGTGAGGTTCTCCGTCAGGCCCTGGGCGATAAGGCAGGCATCCGCCGCTTCGGTACTGCCACCGTGCCCCTTGATGAAGCTCTTGCCTCTGCCGTGGTCGATATTTCTGGCCGCCCTTACCTGGTCCACACTGGCGAGCCCGAAGGCTTCGAATACCACCTCATTGGTGGGCACTTCACCGGGTCTATGGTGCGCCACGTCTTTGAGGCTTTTGCCTATCACGCCGGTATCTGCCTGCACATCACCCTGTTGGGCGGGCGCGACCCCCACCATATCGCTGAAGCCCAGTTCAAGGCTCTCGCCCGCGCCCTGCGTCAGGCAGTAGAGCCCGACCCCCGCCACGCCGGCATCCCCTCCACCAAGGGGGCCCTCTAATGAGCGAGACTTTACAGCAGAAGCCCACCGTCACCGTCCTTGACTACGGGGCAGGGAACGTGCGCTCAGCCGTCCGCGCCCTTGAAGAAGCCGGCGCCCACGTGGTGCTGTCCCGCAAGGAGACAGACGTGCTGGGTGCAGACGGCTTGGTCGTACCTGGCGTTGGCGCTTTCAAGGCCGTCATGGACGGCCTGAAAGAAGCAGATGCTATCCGCATGATTGGCAGGCGCGTTGCGGGCGGACGCCCCGTGCTCGGTATCTGCGTAGGCCTGCAGGTCATGTTCGACAAGGGCGTTGAGCACGGAGTTGAAGCCCATGGCCTGGGCGAGTGGCCTGGCACCGTTGAGAAGCTCAAAGCCGAGGTTGTGCCCCATATGGGGTGGAATACCGTCCGTGCACCTGAAGGGTCTAGGCTCTTTGCCGGTATTGAGAACGAACGCTTCTACTTTGTGCACTCCTACGGGGTGCAAGAATGGACCTTCGACCAGAACAACGAAGCCATGCTGCCGCCGCAGGTTACCTGGGCTCACCACGGCGGTGACTTTATCGCGGCGGTCGAAAACGGGCCCCTAGCTGCCACCCAGTTCCACCCCGAAAAGTCGGGTGAGGCTGGCATCCGCCTGCTCAAGAACTGGATCAATTCCCTGCCTGTAACCGGGCGTTTAGACGGGGCGAAGTAGGGTATGTCAGCTACAACGTCCGGGCTACTGCTCATGACCGTAGGCATGATGTTCATCGGCGGAGCCTACTCCTTCTACAAGCAAAAAATTACCTGGGTAGCTCAGCTGGTGCTGCTGCTGGTGGGCCTAGCCTTTGCCGGGTACGGCCTGTACGTCGTGATGAACTACAGCTAGCCCGCCGCCCCCCTAGACCTAGATTTTTACCGACCTACTCCCAAGGAGAGAACAATGACTGATCGTCTCGAACTGTTGCCCGCGGTCGATGTAGCCAACGGCCAGGCCGTGCGCCTGGTGCAGGGCGAAGCCGGATCGGAAACCAACTACGGTTCCCCCGTTGAAGCTGCCCTAGAGTGGCAGAATGCCGGTGCTGAGTGGCTGCACCTGGTCGATCTCGACGCTGCCTTTGGCCGCGGCGACAACATCGAGATTCTGACTGAGGTAGCTCAGGAACTTTCCATCAAGATTGAGATGTCGGGCGGTATCCGCGACGACGAATCCCTGGAACGAGCCCTGTCGCTTAACCCCGCCCGCATTAACCTCGGCACCGCTGCCCTCGAAAACCCCGAGTGGACCCGCAAGGTCATCACCGAGCACGGCGATGTTATCGCTGTTGGGCTGGATGTCCGCGGGGACGTACTGGCTGCCCGCGGCTGGACCAAAGAAGGCGGCAACCTCTGGGAGGTTCTCGACCGCCTGAATGACGACGGCTGTGCCCGCTACGTCGTCACCGACGTCACCAAGGACGGCACCCTGCAGGGCCCCAACCTGGAACTTCTGCGCAAGGTTGCTGAGCGCACCGATAAGCCGGTGGTCGCCTCCGGCGGTATCGCAACTCTGGACGACATCGCAGCCCTGCGCACCATGGTGCCCCACGGAGTTGAGGGCGCTATCACCGGCAAGGCCCTCTACGCCGGCAAATTCACCCTGGCCCAGGCACTCGACGTCGCAGGTCGCCCCTAGTGACAGACTTTTCAGATCGCGTGCACCGCGCCCACACCCACGGGCACGGCAACCCCGGAGACCCCAGCGCACCCCGCCGGGAGTTACCTGCACATATCGCTGCCCAGCTGGCGTCCGCCGGTCAAAAAACCGATACCGGCGGGCAGCCCTGGGAAGGGCGCAACCTGGGGGAGGGAACCAGCCACACCCACCAGTTCCCCGGCGACGACGGAAAAACTGACCCCGCCCTGCTCAAGGTTCTTGAAGCTTTCAAAGCCGGTAAGGTCGATGAGGTTGCCGTGGTTGACGCCCTACGCTCAGTGCGCATTTTCGCACCCGTGGTGGCTCAACTATCACAGGCAGAAATTACCGAGCAGGGGCTAGTCTCAGACAAAGAATCGGATATGGCCCTGGTCAGTATTCAGGCTCCGGACGGACGCCGTGCCCTACCGGTCTTCACTAACGTGGACGCGCTCACCGCCTGGCACGACCTAGCTCGCCCGGTTGCCGCTGACATGCGCAAAACCGCCCTGTCAGCCGTAGAAGATGACAACCAGCTCATCGTGGTAGACCCGGGCGCTGACCTCACCTTCGTGCTCCGCCGCCCCGCCTTCTGGGCCATTGCCAAGGGCGAAGAATGGGTGCCCTCCTACCGTAACCAGCAGGTTGCCCAGGAACTCAGCAACATTGCTGCGCCCCTGTCAGCTGTTGTCGCGGTTGAGGCAGGCCCCGGCACCGGCGTGTACTCGCAGACCGCGAGCGGACGCGTGCTCGCAGGCGGCGGGCACGGGCCAGAACTCAAGATTATGCTCAAGCTCCGGCCCGGCCTTACCCAGGAGCAGGTCAACCAGATCGTGCAGACCTTCCAGCAGGGGCTCGCCCTGAACCGGGTCATCGCCGAGCAGGCTGACTCTGTACAGATTGCCCTGGCGTCGGCTTAGAAGACCGGCCCGGTGAACTTTTCGCCGGGGCCCTTGCCGGGGGCATCTGGGTAGGGAGACGCCTCGCGGAAGGCCAACTGTAGGGAACGCAGGCCGTCACGCAGGGGAGCGGCGTGCTGTGAACCAATCTCGGGCGCCGCAGCGGTAACGAAACCTGCCAGGGCGGTAATCAGCTTGCGAGCCTCATCAAGATCTTTGAGGTCTTCGGCGTTCTCTTCAGCAGCCAGGCCGCACTTGACGGCAGCAGCGCTCATCAGGTGAACAGCAGAGGTGGTGATCACCTCAACAGCGGGCACCTCAGCGATATCGCGCATCTGGGCGTTAACTTCTTCAACCTGCTCGGCAGTCAGGCCTTCAGGCAGTGCCTCGCCCTGCTCAGAGGACTCTTCAAAACGGTAGCTAGTTTCGTTGCTCATGGTTACTAGAATCTCACACCAACCCCGCCGAGCGTGAATCGCCCGTCACACTCAACCCGACCACCGACGTCCGCCCCAAGAAAAACAGCCAAAACCCTTGAAAAACCGCCCCTAACCCAGTAATGTTAAGAGCTGTTTGCAAGTGGAACCCAGGTTCCCACCCGCTGCCGCCAACTCTGGCGACCGGGTCAGCACCCGCAGCCTCCCTCTGGGAAGCAAAAATGGTAGCAGCGCCGCCTGCCGGCGTCCGCTCCCTCAAGTGCGGGTAGGTAACTGGAGCCTCCGCTTGCTAGCCGCAACCGGGGGCTTTTTCGCTCCCACAGAAATTCACGGGGGACACCCCCACCACAAGCAACAGGAGCTTTGTCATTAGCGATCCACGCATCAACGACCGCATTCGCGTTCCGGAAGTTCGACTCGTCGGCCCCGGCGGTGAACAGGTCGGTATTGTCCGCGTAGAAGATGCACTGCGTCTTGCTCAGGAGTCTGACCTTGACCTGGTTGAGGTTGCTCCCAACGCTAAGCCGCCTGTGTGCAAGCTTATGGACTTCGGCAAGTACAAGTACGAAGCCGCAGTCAAGGCACGTGAATCTCGTAAGAAGCAGGTCAATGCTTCTTTGAAGGAAATCCGTTTCCGCCTCAAGATTGATACCCATGACTACGAAACCAAGGTCGGGCACGCACGTCGTTTCCTAGCTGGCGGTGACAAGGTCAAGGCTATGATTCAGTTCCGTGGTCGTGAACAGCAGCGCCCCGAGATGGGTGTGCGACTGCTTGAACGCATGGCGAACGACCTGACCGAGGTTGGCACCGTAGAGTCCAACCCTCGCGTTGACGGTCGCAACATGGTGATGGTTCTTGCCCCGCTTCGCGGCAAGCAGGAAGCCCGCCGTGAGAGCCAGAAGTCAGGTGGCCGCAAGGGTCGCGAACGCGTCAACACCACCGAGGCAACCCCTGTAACTAACTCCCTGGCAGATGCAATGCCTGAGGAGCTCAAGGCACAGGCGTCAGCCGAATAGGAGCTGTTTAGACAACCAGGTGCAAGCTCGTGTAGGGTTTCGTGCTTGGTCGTCGTCCGCTTACCGCCGTTTTTATTGAGAAATAAAGGCACCGGTGGGCGGGCAGAACACCCTTAAAACTTCCCCGCCCGCCGGGGACGTTGAGTTTTTCAGTTCCTCACCCCGTAACCGGGGCGAGGGTAGAACGTAAGGAGAATCGGCTCATGCCGAAGCAGAAGACCCACTCTGGTGCTAAGAAGCGCTTCAAGCTCACCGGTACTGGCAAGGTTAAGCGCCAGCAGGCCAACCGCCGCCACTACCTCGAGCACAAGTCATCCCGTCTGACCCGTCGTCTGGCATCTGACCAGATCGTAACCGGCGGCCAGGCTAAGGTCATCAAGAAGATGCTGGGCAAGTAACCTCCTTCTTTTTGAAGCTTCGCCCCGCAAGGGCGCACCAAAAGTAGATATTTTCTCTCCTGCACCAGCGCTAGATTTTTAGCTGGGTAGGACACAAGACGTTAGGAGACACACGTGGCACGTGTGAAGCGCGCGGTTAACGCGCACAAGAAGCGCCGAGTAATCCTTGATCGTGCATCAGGCTACCGTGGCCAGCGTTCACGCCTTTACCGTAAGGCTAAGGAACAGGTCACTCACTCACTGGTATACAGCTACGACCACCGTCGTAAGAAGAAGGGCGACTTCCGTCGTCTCTGGATCCAGCGTATCAACGCAGCTGCACGCGCTGAGGGCCTGACCTACAACCGCTTCATCCAGGGCCTGAAGGCTGCTGAGGTTGAGGTTGACCGTCGTATGCTGGCTGAGCTGGCTGTTAACGAGCCTGCTGCTTTCTCAGCTCTGGTTGAAATCGCTAAGAACAACCTGCCTGAGGACACTTCAGCTCCCAAGGCTGCCTAAATCTTTTTAGGTTTGTCTTTCCCCACCTAGCAGGTGGGGTGCGGACGCCGCCTCCCGCTTTCCTGCCGCTGGGCAGGGGAGCAAGGGGGCGGCGTCCTTGTATTTTGCGGTAAATGTTGGGGCTGGCGTGTCGGCAGCGGCACAAGGTTGCTGTCTTTATGACAGTATTCGCAGCATCACCCCGTCCTTTTCACGGCCTACTACAGGTGCGAAGCCCTCAGCTAGGTAGAGGTTGCGGGCGAAGTTATCGGCTTCTACAGAGAGGCTCATCTGGTTCAAGTTTCTGGTGGCAGCTTCTGAAATGATGGCATGTAGAAGCACACGGCCAAGACCGCGGCCGCGGTGCTCTTCTGATACCCAGAGGCTGACTTCGGGGGTTGTTTCGTCGATGTAACCGTAACCGGGGTCGTCCGCTGACAAGTAGAGGGCCCAGACTACCCCAGCTGGTTCTTCATCGTGGTATGCGGCGATACCAAAATCGCCGCGTGCTGGTTTACAACGGGTGTAGTGGGAAAATTCAGGACGGGTGCGGACGTCCGTGAGCGTGAAACGCGGCCCACACCAGTTCATGGTTCCCAGAGTCGCTTGTTCGAGCAGAGGAGTATCTTCTGCGCTGAGCGCGCGATAAGTGTAGGTTAGCATGATTTCAAGGGTAGATATTTAGAGCTAGACCTTGTGCATGGGGTCTTAGAGCAATTACTTTTTCTTGGCTGGAAAGGGAATACTGGTATCTTATCTGTAGACTTCTCGTCTATGCCCTAGTTTGAGCACTAATATAACCAGTTCCCCGTGTTCTACTTCGTAGATGATTCTGTAATTTCCTGTGCGGATTCGGAGCTCACCGGCACCACCCTTGAGCTGAATTGCTCCCTGAGGGTAGGGGTTGCTCTGCAGGGCTTCTATTGCTGTGATAATTTGTCGGGCTATCTGCCGATCCAGCTTCTTGAGTGTTCTGGCTGCGGTAGGGGTATAGGTGATGGTGTAGGGCATGGACGTCAGTTACAAGCCGAGTTCCTTAAGCAGATCTTCGTGACTGATTCTTTCATTCTCTGAGCGTGCTTTTGTGGCGTCTGCGATATCTGCCTGGTCTTCAAGGGCTTTGATGGCGCGGTCAAAAAAATCAGGAGATACCACAACTGCCCGGCGTTTTGCCCCGCGTGAAGTGAGCTCTACGGGTGCTTTTTGTGCTGCCGCAATGTAATCGCTTTGATTTGCACGGAACTCTGAGAGGGTTGCTGTAGTCATGACTTAAAAGTACATCTTGTACAAAATGGTTTCAAGAGGTAGTTATTTCTATGTAAAAAAGCCCACCCCGCTTTTGTCCGTGGGCGGACGGCGGCGGGGTAGGCTTCTGCGATACCTGGAGTGTGCGGTGGGGTTGGGTCTTGTTAGTTGACCCAGGTAATGACCTCTTCTGCGGGTTTGCGGGTCTGGGGCCAGGGGAGGTCTTCGGTGCGGTAGCCGAGAGCGAGCATAGAGACAATGCCTTCGGTCGCGGGGTCGATGATGCCGTGTTCAGCCAGGAGGGTGTTGGCCTTGTCTGCGTTGAAGCCTTCGATGGGGCAGGAGTCAACGCCGATGAGAGCGGCTGCGGTCATCATGTTGCCCAGGGCAATGTAGGTTTGCTTGGCTGACCAGTCGAAAAGGGCGCGGTCGGTGGTGAGCCCCATGTCGTTGACCTGGAAGCTCTTGTAGGTTTCGAGGGCCTTAGCGTGGTCTTCGGGGGAGAGGTTGCGGGAGGTGAGCGATGCCTGCATATGGGGGCCGTCGTGCTGCATGTTGCGGTTGGCTAGGAGCAGGATGAAGTGGCTTGCGCCGCCGAGCTGGCGGGCTGCACCCCAGCTGAAGGGCTTGAGGACTTCACGGATCTCGGGGTTCTGAAGGACGACGAAACGCCAACCTTGAGCGCCGACGGAGCTAGGGGAGAGGCGGGCGATTTCGAGGATGTAGTTGATGTCGTCGTCGCTGATTTTCTTCTCGGGATCGAAGAACTTGATGGCGCGGCGGCGGTGGGCGGCGTCGAGGACGAGCTGCTTGATGTCTTGGTTCTGCACGGGGCATTCCTTGCGGTTTGGTTTATAGTGCCTACTGCTCAACACCTGGGGCATTAAGTTTATTCCGGAGCGGGTTGATAGCAATGAAAAATACATAGGGAGTCACCTACTAGAATTTGAGTAGAAACCGGAATAGGTGGATATGGCTAGTTCAGCCATGCACACCGGAAAGAAAGACTAAATGAGTCAGGAACTTGAGCGGGCAGAGTTGCACCGCGCCCTATGGAAAATTGCGAATGACCTGCGCGGTAGCGTTGACGGATGGGACTTCAAACAATACGTTTTGGGGTTCATGTTCTACCGCTTTATCTCGGAAAACCTCACGGTCTACCTTGATAGCGAGTTAGATGAGGGCGACCCCAGCTATGCAACCCTGACCAATGTCGAGATTGCTGAGAACCCGGAGGCTATCGAAGATACAGTTGAGGAAAAGGGCTTCTTTATCTTCCCTGAGGACCTTTTCGAGAATGTTCGTCAGCGCGCTAACCATAACAATGACAACCTGAACGAAGAATTACAGGAAATTTTCAAGCGAATTGAATCCTCGGCTAGCGGGATTCTGAGCGAAGAAGATAACAAGATCCGTGGTCTCTTCGATGACCTGGATGTTAACAGTAATAAGCTGGGGTCTTCTATTCCTAAGCGGAATAACCTGTTGCGGAAGTTGCTCAACGAGGTGGGTAACTTCAAGCTGAGTAGCTTCGCGGATTCCCATAACGATACCTTTGGCGACGCTTATGAGTACCTGATGGGTATGTATGCTTCAAGTGCGGGTAAGTCGGGCGGTGAGTACTATACCCCGCAGGCTGTGTCTGAGCTGCTGGCGCATATTGCTGTGGCTGGTAAGGAGAAGGTCAACAAGGTCTATGACCCGGCCTGTGGCTCAGGTGGTCTACTCCTGAAGTTTGCCAAGGTTTTGGGTAAGGAAAACGTCAAGGAAGGTTTCTTTGGCCAGGAGATTAACCTGACCACCCGTAACCTGGCCGTGATTAATATGTTCCTGCATGACCTCAACTATGCGAACTTTGATATCGCCCATGGGGATACCTTGCTTGATCCGGCTCACCGCGATATTGAGCCTTTTGAGGCGATTGTGTCCAACCCGCCGTATTCTGTGAAGTGGGAGGGCGACGCTAACCCCCTGCTTATTAACGATGAGCGTTTTGCCCCGGCTGGTGTGCTGGCTCCTAAGTCGAAGGCTGACCTGGCTTTTACCATGCATATTCTGCACTGGCTGGCAGAGAACGGGACGGCTGCCATTGTTGAGTTCCCCGGTGTGCTGTACCGCGGGGGAGCAGAGGGCAAGATCCGTAAGTACCTGATTGATGGTAACTATGTGGACGCCGTGATTCAGCTTCCGCCGGACCTCTTCTTTGGTACCACCATTGGTACCTGCATTATTGTGCTCAAGAAATCGAAGAAGGACAACAAGACTCTCTTTGTAGACGCCTCGGCCCTCTTTGAGCGTTCAGGTAATAAGAATACTCTGACTGAGGCCCACCGCCAGCAGATTCTTGACGCACTCGCCGAGCGCCAAGACATTGACTATTTCGCCCGGCTAGTTGATAACAGCGCTATTGCTGAGAACGACTATAACCTTTCAGTGTCCTCCTACGTTGAAGCTGAGGACACCCGTGAGGTCATCGATATAGTTGCTCTGAATGCTGAGATTGAGCAAATCGTTGCCCGCCAGTCTCAGCTGCGTATTGAAATTGACGCCATTGTGGCGGAACTCGAGGAAGGTAAATAGGGATGAAGGCTGTTGATTCTAACCTGCTAGATCTCTTGAAGAAAAGTGAACGATTTGTAGTCCCAATCTACCAGCGGGTTTACTCATGGGGAGTTGATGAGTGCGCCCAGCTCTGGAAGGACCTTATGAGGGCGGGCTCAAGGGCGAGCTTAGCTAGTCACTTTACGGGGTCAATTGTTTATATTGAGAAGGGACAGAGCTCAAATACGGCCAAGGAGCCTGACCTGCTGATTGACGGCCAGCAGCGTGTTACTACGGTTACTCTTATTCTTGCTGCACTGGCAGCCTATTTGGAAACCCTACCGGTGGAGGAAGGGGAACCTATAGCTGGTTTTTCACCCCAGAAGATTCGTGGAAAGTTCCTGACGAATGAGTACGAAGAAGGTGATGACTTCTTCAAACTGACCTTGACGAACAGGGATAAGGAGGCCCTGCAACGGGTTATTAGAGGTCTTGACCTCACTGACGAGAGCTCCCGGGTTACAGCTAATTTCAGGTACTTTGTAGATAATATCGCTGATCTTGACAAAGAGGAGCTACAGCAGCTCTGTCAGGGGCTGAGCAAACTAGTAGTAGTTGATGTTAAGCTGACGCGCGGGCAGGATGACCCTCAACTGGTCTTTGAATCAATGAACGCCACTGGTAAGAAGCTTTCTCAGGCTGACCTGATTCGTAACTTTGTGTTGATGGACCTTCCACAAGGGATACAGGTTCAGCTCTACCAGGACTACTGGTTCCCCATGGAGAAAATTTTTGCTGACCATAATGAACGCCGTTTTGATGAGTTTGTTCGCCACTATCTGACAATGAAGACAAAGAGGATCCCCCGCATTTCGGATGTCTATGAGGCCTATAAGGAGTTTGCCTTCAGCCAGGGGGCAGATAGCGATAGCTGGAAGCAGGATTTAGTTTCTGATCTTTATTCTTTTGCTACATATTTTTCGAATATGGCCTTTGGATTGGAGAAGGACCAGCAGTTGACCCAACGTTTTGCTGAGATGGAACAATTGGCAACGGTTGCTTACCCCTTTCAGTTGCGGTTATATGCTGACTACGAAAGGAAGATTCTAAGTCACCAGGAATTTCTAAAAGTATTGGATGCTCTGATTTCTTACCTTTTCCGTAGAAACGTCTGTAGTATTCCAACCAACAGCCTGAATAAGACTTTTAATACTCTGGTGAATCGAGTAAATACTGAGGATTACGTAAACTCTGTACTTGGTTATTTACTGGCTTTGACGGATTATCGCCGTTTTCCCACTAATCTGGAATTTATTGAGAAGTTGGAGAACGAAGACCTCTACTTTAGCCAAAAGAAGAACTACCTGCTGCATAAGCTGGAGAACTTTGGTAGTAAGGAGGTTGTGCCGACTGCCCAGTACACGGTGGAGCACATCATGCCCCAGACCATTACTGCAGAGTGGAAGGCTGAGCTGGGGGATAACTGGGAAGAGGTACACCGTTACTTTGTGCATACCCTAGGGAACTTGACTCTAACAGGTTATAACCCTGAGTATTCGAATCGTTCCTTTGAGCAGAAGCGTGATATGGAGGGTGGTTTTGCTATGAGCCCTCTTCGGCTGAATCTTTCTTTGCGGGAGCAGGCCTCTTGGGGGCAGGCTGAGATTGAGGCTAGGGCTAGTGAATTATCTGCTAAGGCTGTTCAATTGTGGGCCTACCCTGAGGTTCCTGAAGATGTTGTTGCCCAGTATGCGGGGGGCGGCGAAACATCTTTTGACTGGTCAACTGCTCATGCGATTCTTGAGGCTTTACCTTATGGTAAATGGACTAACTATCAGGAGCTGGCAGAAGCTGTTGGAACAGGAGCGCAGGCCATGGCCTACCATCTAACGAACCACTCTGCCTGTGTTAATGCTTACCGAGTCTTGACCTGGGATGGTCGGGTGGCTGAGGGTTTCCGCTGGACGGATGAAAAGGATACTCGAAAGGTCATTGAGGTTCTAGCTGAGGACGGGATTAGGCTTGATGAGGGGGTTGCGGATGCCCACCAACGACTTAACTCCGCAGAACTACTGGCCTTGCTTGATGAAGGGGAGCTGTAATGAGTAGGATTGCTGAACTCATCGAAGAGCTATGTCCAAATGGGGTTGTGCACCTGTCGATGGGGGCAACTGGAACCTTTACGCGAGGCAACGGTATTCAAAAGAAAGATTTCCTTGAACAAGGGTTTCCTGCAATACATTACGGTCAAATATTTACTCGATATGGGTTGTGGGCTTCAGAAACTTACATATTTATTGACAAAGCGGTTGCTAGTAAATCTAAGCTAGCGCAACCTGGTGATGTTGTAATCGCTACTACAAGTGAAAACGATGAGGACCTGGCGAAAGCTGTTGCATGGCTAGGCAATTCTCCAGTTGCTGTAAGTAGTGACGCTATGATTTACTCTCCAGAAAACCTTAATCCAAAATTTGTTTCTTACTTTCTAAACTCGACAGACTTTCAGAAGCAAAAAGAAAAGTTTATTACTGGAACTAAAGTTAAAAGAATATCATCACAGAATTTTTCCAAGATTAAAATCCCTGTGCCACCGCTGAAAATTCAGGAAGAAATTGTTAGAATATTAGATAGATTCACCTTGCTGGAGGCTGAGCTGGAGGCTGAGCTGGAGGCTGAGCTGGAGGCGCGGAGAAAGCAACATGCTCATTTCAGGGATTCTCTTTTGGTCCGAAAAGAAATGGAATCCTCCCAGGTGGTTGAGCTGAAAGAGGTTTGTGATTTCGAGTATGGCTTGACAGAAACAGCTAAAAGTGAGGGTTCTGTTAGGTTTATCCGAATTACAGATATTGATGAGAATGGACATCTGAAAAAAGATTCTCTTGCTTATGTGGAGGATTCTCCTGAGTCTCGAAAGAAAAGGTTAAGTTTTGGAGATGTGGTTGTGGCGCGAACTGGTGCGTCCTTTGGTAAATCTCTTTACTTTGACAAACCTATAGATGCTTCTTATGCCTCATTTTTGATTAAGGTTACCTGTCGAAACGGGGTTTTAGATGGTAAGTACCTGTGGCATTTTATGCAATCAAGCTATTACTGGAAACAGGCTGAAATTCTTGTCAGTCGTGGTGGGCAACCTCAGTTTAATTCTAACGCTATTTCTAGAGTTAAGATACCTGTTCCTGATATGAAAAAGCAGAAAGAAATAGTTATTCTATTAGATAAATTTGACGCCCTTGCCAATGACATTAGTTCCGGCCTGCCTGCTGAAATCGCTGCCCGCCGCAAACAGTACGAGTACTACCGCGACCAGCTCCTCACCTTCAAAGAACTCCAACCAGAAGCCGCCTAACCCCCTCTAACACCGTCGCCCCGGCACACCACACCCGAAGGCCAGCCGGGGCGACACCGCCCACACCACACAGCCACACGCCTCTGAATCAGCCAAGAAAGAACAACCATGGCCATCAAGCACAACCCAGCCCACACCATCACCCCCATCCTGCTCACCGAAGAGCACACCGTCGCCAGCGAAATCCCCGTCACCGCCGACCAAGAACGCACCTACCAAACCGAAGCCCAACTCATCGCAACCCTCCAAGGTCAGGCCTACGACTACCTCCCCCTCCACACCGCAGAAGACCTCAAAAACAACCTGCGCACCCAGCTCGAAAAACTCAACAACTACCAGCTCACAGACACCGAATGGGAACGCTTCTACACCACCGTCGTAGCAAACCCAACCGCCAGCCACACCGACAAAACCCAAATCATCCAACGTGAGCCCATCCAACCCTGCACCCTCGACGACGGCACCATCAAAAACTTCAAACTCATCGACCGCCGCGACATCCACAACAACACCCTGCAAGTCATCAACCAGTACGTCACCGATGGGGGGAGCTGCCTCAAACCGCTACGACGTGACCATCCTTGTCAACGGCCTACCCCTCGTCCACGTAGAACTCAAACGCCGCGGGGTCGAAATTCAAGAAGCCTTCAACCAGATTCGCCGCTACCAGAAAGACTCCTTCTGGGCAGATTCCGGCCTCTATGACTACATCCAAATCTTCGTTATCTCCAACGGCACCAGAACCAAGTACTACTCCAACACCGTCCGCTACAAACACGTAGACTCCCAGCGATCACAGCGTCGCCGTCGTCAGGCTAGCGCCGACTCCTTCGAATTCACCAGCTGGTGGGCCACCGACAACAACAAACGAATCAGCGACCTCATCCCCTTCGCAAAAACCTTCTTCGCCCGGCACACGCTGCTCAACATCCTCACCCGCTACTGTGTCTTTACCGTCGACAAAGACCTCCTGGTCATGCGGCCCTACCAAATTGTGGCCACCGAAAAAATCCTGCGAAAAATCCTCATCGCCACAAACTACAAAAAACAGGGCACCATCGACGCAGGCGGCTACATCTGGCACACCACAGGGTCAGGTAAAACCCTCACCAGCTTCAAAACCGCCCAGCTCGCCAAAGACCTCGACACCGTACACAAGGTCCTCTTCGTTGTCGACCGCAAAGACCTGGACTACCAGACCATGAAGGAATACGACGCCTTCCAAAAGGGCGCCGCGAATTCCAATACCTCAACAAAGATTCTTAAAGGCCAGCTTGAAGACCCCGGGGCCCAAATCATTATCACCACTATTCAAAAACTCGACCAGTTCATCAAGAAGAACCCCGGCCACCCCATCTTTGCTGAACCCGTCGTCCTCATCTTCGACGAATGCCACCGCTCCCAGTTCGGCGACATGCACACAGCAATCACTCGCAACTTCAAAAAATACTTCATGTTCGGGTTCACCGGCACCCCCATCTTCGAAGCCAACGCAAAAAGCGGCGGGAACGTCAAACTCCGTACCACCCAGGATGCCTTCGGCGAAAAACTGCACACCTACACCATCGTCGACGCTATCGGTGACAAGAACGTGCTGCCCTTCCGCGTCGAATACCACAACAGCGTCAAACTGGCAGACAAGGTTGACGACGCAGAGGTATACAGCATTGCAACAGAAGCCGCTATGCGCTCACCCGAACGCATCAAACCCATCGTGCGCTACATCCTCGACCACTACGACCAAAAAACAAAGCGCAACGAAACCTACCAGCTCAAAGACAAGCGCCTTGAAGGCTTCAACTCAATCCTGGCCACCGCCTCCATCGAAGCGGCTAGAATCTACTACAGTAATTTCCAAAAAATTCAACAGCAGCGGCTAGAAGAACACGGCATAGAACCCCTCAAGATCGCAGTAATCTACTCTGCCGCACCAAATAACGACGACTCTGATGACTTCCTTGCAGAGGAATCGCTGAACCCCAGCGAGCTCGATATGGACTCATTTATGTTCCTGCAAGAGGCCGTATCTGACTACAACGAGATGTTTGACAGGTCCTTCGACCTTACTGGTGAAGGCTTCGACAGGTACTACAAAGACGTCTCAAAGAAAATGAAGAACCGAGAACTAGACCTGCTTATCGTGGTCAATATGTTCCTCACCGGCTTCGATTCCAAGACCGTCAACACCCTTTGGGTCGATAAAAACATGAAGTCCCACGGCCTGATTCAGGCCTTTAGTCGCACTAACCGCATTCTCAACTCAGTCAAAACCTACGGCAACATCGTCTGCTTCCGAAACCTCGAGACCGAAACCGATGAAGCACTCGCCCTCTTCGGCAACAAAGACGCCCGTGCCACCGTCCTGCTCAAACCCTACGCAGAGTACCTCGAAACCTACCGCGAAAACCTTGAAGCCCTGCAGAAAGACTTCTCCCTCGACGTGCTGGGCTCAGGAGGGCTCGGCGAACAAGCGCAGAAAGAGTTCGTCAAGCTCTTCGGTGAGGTACTGAAGCTCCGGAACATCCTGTCAGCCTTTGATGAATTTGAAGCTGACGACACTCTTGCTCCACGCGACGTGCAAGACTACCAATCGCACTACCTCGATATCTATCGCAGTATGCGGGAACGCAGCGAGAACAACCCTGTAGATATTACCGAAGATCTTGTCTTCGAAATCGAACTCATCAAACAGGTTTCGGTCGGTGTTGACCATATTCTCATGCTGGTCGAACAGTACCGGCGAAGTAACGGAACCGATGAGGAAGTGCGCTCGCAGATTACACGTGCCGTTGATTCAAGCCCCACCCTGCACAACAAAAAGGACCTCATCGAAGACTTCCTCGACAAGGTCTCCTTCGACGAGGACGACGTGCAGGGCGAATGGAAGAAGCACGTTCAGGAGCAGTCTTCAGCCGAACTCAACAAGATTATTGAAGAGGAAAAGCTGAACCCTGAACCTACACGAGCGCTGATAGCTGATGCATGGTTGGCCGGGGGAGTACCTACCCATGGGGAACGCATTGGTCGGCTGATGAAGGCCACCGGCTCCCGTTTTGCTCGCCCCGCAAACGGGCGAAAGTCGTGCTGCACGTAAGGAACGTCTTATCAACCGTTTACAGCGGTTCTACGAGCGATTCAGCGAAATCATCAGCTAAGGAAGTAACACATAGAATACCCGTCCCTCATCCATAGGCGAGGGACGGGTGGACTTGACACAGACTCTGGGCAGTTAGAACTGCATACGACAGAAATTAGGGTGAAACAAAAGCTAATTCCCAATTTTCAGGCAACCCTATAGCTTTATGGGTTACTAAGGGGTTAGGTAGAAACTCACTCCTGATAAGGTCAGCAACTTTTTGAGGCCATGTTGTTCCTGGTGAGGCGATACGCAGTAGATGGGCCATGACTAGTAACGCACCAAAGAGGTCTTCGCTCTGGAACTCGGGTAAAAGTGAAAACTCTGTTTGTGTGCGCATCGCAGATGTAGGGACTGGTGTAAAAGACTTGTTCCACAGCCTACTGTGGTGTGCACATATATTCCGAACAATGGTAAGTTGCTCAAGCCAACGCGCTAAGGGCGATTGCTTCTTCAATTTGCGCTGCTGCTCCTTAGACAAAAGAGATAAGTCAGGCACGATACCCAAATCTTCTGCGATTGCTCGTTGGTCATGCGCGAGCATTCCCTCGAACAAACGAGAAACATCAGAAAAATCTAGAACCTCAGCTAAGACCCAGAAGGGGTACTGACCACCGTACGCGGTCTTGTAGTGCTTAATAGGTTCATTGCTGCGAGCCGCACGTTTTACTCTTTTATTTGCGGTGCTAACCCAGCCAGCGTGATCGAAAGCTGGGCGGAAATAACGGGGATCTTTATAGGAAAGCGGCCCGCTAGCAACAAGCTGTTCACCAATCCGCGTGCGTAGCATTATTTCGATGCGTTCAATGCCGTCATGAACAAGAGTGCGCAATTTACGGTCAGCCTCGTAAAGAGCCACAACATCGCTGAAACAGGTCCCCTCCTGTACGACATCTGCACGTTTTCCATCTGCTCCAAACACACGAGCTGGGTACCAATAAGCAGAAAGGCGGTAATAACTAACATTCTCTAGCCACTGATAGGCAAGAGAATCATCAAGCTGCATTCCACGGCTACGCAGGGTCTCGATCTGTTGTTCAGGGGAGGTGGCCGGTTTGAGTGACTTGGGCAAGTTCAAGCTCCTGGCGTCAGATAGAGATCCAGCCCACTACCAACCAAAAATGGTGGTGCGGGCTGAACGGTTGCTACAAGACTAACATAAAAAATCCACCTAAAAAAGGTGTATGAATCATCAGATTGTAATAAGCACGTAGAAAAGCGCATAGCAAGTAAGAGTAAGCGGGACCCGTAGGGCCTCGGAGGCTACCCACCCCATCGCGTCCTTCCCCACAATCTGACTGGCCAGCAAACTAGCCGTGAGACAATAGACCCTATGGACTTCAAAGAACGCCTTAGCACCCCCGTCGTCATGGAAAACCCCCAGGCAGACCGCGTCAAAGACATCGCCAAGCTTGCCACCCGGGCAGCCCGCACCAAGACCGGGCACTTCCTGGTCGAGGGGCCGCAGGCAGTCCGCGAAGCCCTCAAAGCCCACCAGGTCAAGCCCCTGCTCGACGCCGTCTACATCACCGAACGCGCCTTCGACCGTCACCCCGACATCGTCGACCTGCTCGAAGAAGTGCACGGCACCCCCACCCCCGAGCCCGGCCGCAAGGTCTTCATGCGCATGGTGACCGAGCCCGTCCTCGCCGCCATGGCCGAGTCCGTCAGCCCCCAGGGCATTATCGCCGTTGCCTTCCAAGACGATATCGCCCCCTCCGACATCTGGGGCGAAGGGGCCATCAACCCCAAGCTCATCGCCGTCCTGGCCCGCGTGCAAGACCCCGGCAACGCCGGCACTATCCTGCGCGCCGCCGATGCCGCCGGGGCTGACCTCATCGTCACCACCAAGGGTGCAGTTGACCTCTACAATCCCAAGGCAGTGCGCTCCACCGCAGGTTCCCTCTTCCACGTGCCCGTTATCCAGGGCATCGACCTCGAAGACTTCGCCGAAGACGCCAAGGCCCAGGGCATCGGCGTCCTTGCAGCGGACGGCTACGGCAGGGTCTCCCTCGACGACCTGCAGGACGCTGCTTTCGCCCTGCGCAACGGCGTCGAACCGCGCAAGAAGGTTAAGTACGACCTGGCCAAGCCCACCATGTGGCTCTTCGGCAACGAGGCCGCTGGCCTGAGCGACGAAGAAAAAGCCGCCGCCTCCCTGCGCGTGGCCGTGCCCCTACGCGGGGCAGCCGAATCTCTGAACGTCGGTATGGCAGCTGGCGTCTGCCTCTTCGCCTCGTCCCTGGCCCAGAACCGCAAGGGCGACTAGTGGGAGAGCATCCTACTGTCGTCTACCCGGTGCAGGTGGTCGGGGCCGCTATTGTCGACTCCCTGGCTACCCCCACCCACCTGCTGGTCGGCCAGCGCTCAGCCCCGCCAGCGCTCGCGGGCCTGTGGGAGTTCCCCGGCGGCAAGGTTGAGCCCGACGAGGCCTGCGAGGATGCCCTGCTCCGTGAACTGGGCGAAGAGCTGGGCATCACCGCCCGGCTCGGCACCGAAATCACCGGCCCCCACCCCCAGGGCTGGGTGCTGAACGAGAAGGCCGCTATGCGGGTCTGGTTCGCAGAAATTACGGACGGACGCGCCACCGCCTTGCAAGACCACGCCGAGTTGCGCTGGGTTCTGCTCGATGCCACGATGCTGGAGCTGCCCTGGATCCCCGCTGACTTTCCCATTGTTGAGGAGCTGCTGGCGGGCGTCCGCGCCGCTTAAGCTGTAGCGAAGCGTCATAGAACTCGCCTCCAGCAGAAAAATAAGGTGTCTGACTTTTATCTCCGGTATGATGTGTAGTACGCAACACATCTTTTACATGGAGGTTTAGACATGTCGCAGACACCCTACGGAACTAATGATTACTCCGCACCGAACGATACCCAGGCCATGTATATGGGAGACCAGCCCGGTTTCAGCCCTGAGCCTCAGGTTGCCCCCGATGCTGAGCAAAAGCTTAAGCTCTCGCAGATGATTCTGCTGGGGAACCTGGCTGTCTATGTGATCATAGCTGTAGCTACCTATCTGCTGATTACGAAGCCGATGATGGATGCTTTCGCATCTGACCCGGAGTTTGCTGAGCTGGGTCTGGGGGGTCTAGGGGTAACGAGCACGCTTATCTCAACCGTTATCGGTGTTGCTCTCTATCTCTTGGTGTATTTGCTCATGGCTAAGCGTAAGAAGGTGGGGCGTATTCTTGGCTTCATCTTTGCGGGTATTGGAATTGCATCGAATCTTTTCAGTCTTACCATGTACTTCACCGAGATTGCGATTATGGCTCTGCTGGTGATTTCCATCGGGCTTGCTATCGCGTGGATTATTGTCGCTGCTAACAAGTCAGTCTCAACTATCCTGCGCTAGGTTTCAAGCTCTAGCTGTGCTGGGCCCTCCGGTTGAACCGGAGGGCCCATTTCTGTGCGCGCTTCATAATCTTGAATCGTGACCGGGTGGTCGTTACGCTAAAAGAAAGGAGACTGATGATTGATGAAAGAAAAAGAGAAACAGCAACTGGCCTTTAGCAGGGGAGAGGTGCCCACGGTTATCCGGGTAATGCAGGGCATTTTAGTGCTGTCGGGCATCGCCTACCTAACGTTGACGGTCACTTCCCTTGATGTCAGTGGTACACGAGGAATCGTGAGTGCTGTTATTTCAATTGCCCTCATCTCCTTGCTCTACATCTGGGTTATCCGCCGCACCGGTACCTGGCAAAAAGCAGGCGCCGCTAACCTACTCGGGTTTGTCTGCACGGTTGTCAGTACTGTCTCGCTCATTTCTCTCATCTGGACTATGCCCTCTGGTATAAATCCGGGAATTATGGCCTGCTTCTTGACGTGGTCTCTAGCCAACCTCACTTGGCTTGGCCTAACCTTCACCCCTGTTGCCCGTGCCTTCTTTGAACGGGTTGATGTTATTCCAGCGCCCTAACTGCTTGCTAGCGGTGATCTACCTGCGGGCAGCGTCCGCTCTGTTCCCATCGAGCGCGAACCTGCTTCACCTTTTTGCACTAAACTATTGTCTTGATGCCCTGGGCGCGGTAAGCGCCCGTTTCGCCCACAATGTGAAGAGAAGTGCAGATGACTGATTCTTTGCCCGAGGTGCCTGAGAACCCCACACCCTTCCAGGTGCTGGCTAACATTCGCGCCATTCTAGAAAAAGACCCCGAGAACGGTCTGGCGACCGTCCGCGAAGCCTTCACCGCCGAGTTTGAGCGTGCGCAGAAGGAAATCGCTGAAAAAACCGCTGACTTCGAAGAACTTAAGCGCGTGCGCCTGGATTTCACCGGCGATAAGGCTGGCTTCACCCTGGCTAATAAGCAGATGCGTGATCTGCGTAAGGAGCACAAGGCTGAGGTGGGTAAGCTCATGGGCCAGGCGCGCGGACGCCTGACTAAGGCTCTTGAGGCCCGTAACGCTGAGCTGGAAGAAGAGCGCGACGCTCGCATCCTGGTTGAAGAAGCTGTGGACGTCACTGCCCACACTCCCCGCCGCCGTATCGGCGGCCGCCACCCCATCAGCGTCCTGCAGGAGCAGATGTGCGATATCTTCGTGGGCATGGGCTGGGAGATTGCCGACGGCCCCGAACTTGAATCAGAGTGGTACAACTTTGATTCGCTGAACTTTAAGCCTGACCACCCGGCGCGTGAGCTGCAGGACACCTTCTTCGTGGAGCCCACCAGTGCCCACCTGATGCTGCGTACCCACACTTCACCGGTGCAGATGCGTTCCCTGCTGTCTCGTGACCTGCCCTTGTACGTGGTCTGCCCCGGCCAGGTCTACCGCACCGATGAGCTCGATGCCACTCACACCCCGGTCTTCCACCAGATTGAGGGCCTGGCCGTCGATAAGGGCCTGACCATGGCAGACCTCAAGGGCACCCTGGAGCACATGGCCCGCGCCATGTTCGGCGAAGAAGCAAAGATTCGTCTGCGCCCCAACTACTTCCCCTTCACTGAGCCTTCGGCCGAGCTGGACGTCTGGCACCCGGACGCCAAGGGCGGCCCCCGCTGGATCGAGTGGGGCGGCTGCGGCATGGTCAACCCCAACGTGCTGCGAGCAGCCGGCGTTGACCCCGAGGTTTACTCAGGTTTCGCTTTCGGTATGGGCATCGAACGTACCCTCATGTTCCGCAATGGCGTGCAGGATATGCGCGACATGATTGAAGGCGACGTCCGTTTCTCACAGCAGTTCAAGATGGAGATCTAACCCATGCGCGTACCCCTTTCCTGGCTGCGTGAATACGCACCCGTTCCGGCCGACGCAAATGCCGAAGACGTTATGGCTACCCTGGTTAAGGTTGGCCTTGAAGAAGAAGACGTTCACCGCCCGACCGATGAGTTGACCGGCCCCATCGTGGTGGGTCAGGTACTCTCGATGGAGCCCGAAACCCACTCCAACGGTAAGACCGTTAACTGGTGCCAGGTGCGCGTTGTGCCTGAGGGGCAGAAGCAGACCCTGACCGGTAAGGGCATCGAAGAGTCTGGTGTGCAGGGCATTATCTGTGGCGCCCACAACTTCAAGCCCGGTGACAAGGTCGTTGTCACCCTGCCCGGCGCTGTACTGCCCGGCGGCTTCGCTATTACCGCCCGCAAGACCTACGGCCACAAGTCAGCTGGCATGATCGCCTCCGTCAAGGAGCTCGGCATCGGCGAGGACCACGGCGGTATTCTGGTGCTCTCCACCCTGGGGCTTGACCCCGAGGTTGGCACCGACGCCATGGAGCTGCTGGGCCTCTACGACGAAGCCGCTGAAGTGAACGTCACCCCCGACCGCGGCTACGGCTTCTCCATTCGCGGTATCGCCCGCGAATACTGCCACGCCACCGGTAATGTCTTCGATGACTTCGTGCTCGACCTGGCCGCCAAGGCACCCGCTGCCAACGGTGCGGGCCTGCCCGTCACCCTGACCGACTCAGCACCCATTCACGGCAAGGACGGCGCCACCCGCTTCGTTGCCCGCTCGGTCAGCGGTGTGGACGCAACCGCCCCCGTGCCCACCTGGATGTCCTCCCGCCTGCGCCTGGCGGGCGTCCGCTCTGTCTCCCTGCCGGTTGATATCTCCAACTACGTCATGCTCGAAACCGGCCAGCCCCTACACTTCTACGATGCAGACAAGCTGGCAGGTGGCATCACCGTGCGCCGCGCCGAAGCTGGCGAGAAGCTCACCACCCTGGACGAGAAGGAGCGCGAGCTCAACGTCGAAGACCTGCTAATTACCGACGAGTCCGGCCCCATCGGCCTGGCAGGCGTGATGGGCGGGGCCTCCACTGAGGTCAGCGACTCCACCACCCGCATCGTCATTGAGGCAGCCCGTTTCGACGAGGTCTCCATCGCCCGCACCGCCCGCCGTCACAAGCTTTCATCTGAGGCATCCAAGCGTTTTGAACGCGGCGTTGACCCCCAGATTCAGGCCGCTGCCGCCCAGCGTGCCGTTGACCTGCTGGTTGAGCTGGCAGGTGCAACCGTTGATGAGGGCGTGACGGACGCCGGTGGCAACTTCAAGCCCACCGTCATCTCCCTGCCCGCCGATTACACCGCAGGCCGCATTGGCATCGACTACACCGAAGAGCAGATTGTTGGCTCTCTGGAGCAGATTGGCGCCAGCGTTGAGGTAGCCGAGGGTTCCTATGAGGTCACCGTGCCCTCATGGCGCACCGACCTGGGCGCCAAGGAAGATTTGACCGAGGAAGTTGCCCGCCTGGTGGGCTACGATAAGATTCCCTCGACCCTGCCCGTGGCCCCTCCCGGTCGCGGTTATACCGTCGAGCAGACCCTGTGCCGCCGGGCACTCAACGCCCTGGCAGCATCGGGCCTGACCGAGGTCTTTGCCTACCCCTTCGTCTCCGATGAAGATAACAACCTCTGGGCAACCCCTGTCGCCGGTGAAAAGGTGGATTCTATCCGCCTGGCTAACCCCATCTCGTCCGCCCAGGGCTGGATGCGCCGCTCCCTGCTGCCCGGTCTGACCGAGGTGCTCTCCCGCAACCTCTCCCGCGGCTTCAAGAACCTGGCCATCTACGAGACCGGCTCCGTCTTCATTCCCGGCACCCAGCTGGGGTCAGCCTCCATCCCCGGTTTGGGCGTCAAGCCTGCCGATGAGGTCCTGGCAGATTTGAACGCCGGTATTCCCGACCAGCCCCGCCATATCGCCGGTCTTTTCGCCGGTGCTGAGCACGAGGAAACCCCGGGAATCACCGCCCGTGCCTTTGACTGGCGCGATGCCCTGGACTCTGTGCTGCTGGTAGCCGATGCGGCGGGCGTGAAGCTCACCGCCCAAAACGGCGAGCACCAGGCCTTCCACCCCGGCCGCACCGCCGTGCTCAAGAATGCAGCCGGTGAGGTCATCGCCTACGCCGGTGAACTGCACCCCAAGTTGCTGGCTAAGCTCAACCTGCCTGAGCGCACCAGCGCCTTCGAGCTCAACTTCACCGCCCTGATCGCTGAGGCGGGCGAGGCAGTGCAGGCTACCGGTATCTCCGGCTACCCGGCCGCCAACCAGGATGTCGCCCTGGTCGTCGATGCCGCAGTTCCTGCCGCTGACGTTGCCGCCGCCCTGGCCGAAGGCGCAGGGGAGCTGCTCGAGGACGTCCGCGTTTTCGACGACTACCGCGGCACCGGTATCGAAGAGGGCAAGAAGTCCCTGGCCTTCGCCCTGCGCTTCCGCGCCACCGACCGCACCCTAACCGCCGACGAGGCCTCCGAGGCCCGTGAAGCCGGTGTGGCCCTGGCTGCTGAACGCTTTGGCGCGATTCAGCGAGCCTAAGCACTACAGACTCTAGAATCGGGTAGAGCCCGGCGGACGCGCGCCCGCCGGGCTCTTTGGCTGCAATGGGTGGATTGCGGGGAGGCTCAGGGTAGTACCTGGGAGGCACCGCTGAAAAAGCTGACCCTTCTGTGAGACCGATAAGCCTTTTAGCGGCTGACGCGGTAGAATGGACTTCCGCCTTTATCTAGGCAATCACCCACAACCTCTGGAGATGCACCGTGAGCGATCAGCGCTACCTCGAAGACCGCGATAACTTCGACGAAGATGACCGCACCGACGACTTCTTCACCTTCGCGGAAGAGGAAGATGGCTACGAGGAACCCCGCGGGCCGCTCGGCCCCAAGCTGGCTGCGGCGGGCATCATGATTCTGGCCTCCATCTTTGCCATTATCCTGCTGATTGGCGGTGTTCGCACCTTCAACGAGGCCCGCGCTAACGAGGGCTACGAGGGGCGCTCCTGGGTGATGACCGGTACCTTCGAAAAGGTCACCAGCGACCTGCTGGGTGATAACAACGTTGCCATCTACACCGGCAATCTGCCCGATAACACCGCTATGACCGGTAAAACTTTCATCTCTGACATTGCCGACCCGGCACAGGTTAACCCGGGGTCTACCGTGGAGTTCCGCGGCTCCCAGACCGGTACCGTGAGCGCTGACTTCCCCGAGACCGTTGATGCCCTGCTAGTGCAGACTGACGATAGCCATCTGACTGTGGCCCGTACCGGCGAAGAGGGCAGCCTGGTTCCAGTGACCGAAGATACCGTTGCATCGCAGAAGCGTAGCGCCATGATGCGTCTTGCCGGTGCGATTCTGGTTTTTGGCGCCGGTATTGCCGGTACCTTCATGATGATTCGCAAGCGCAAGAGCACCGAGGTGCTCGACTAGGTTGAGCTGTTCACCACCCCTCACCCGCAACACCAAGAGGACCACATTTTCAAAAAGGGACCGCAAATTATGCGGTCCCTTTTTGGTTTTCAGGTCCCCTTGTGAGAGGTGGAGGGGGGGATGGGGGCGGACGCGCGTGGGTGGCTTGGTGCCTGCCGGTTCACATTGCGAAACATAGTGCATAAATATTTACTACTGTGCAAAAACATGCAAAGATGGTGCTATGACTATCACCGTAGCTGTCACAGGAGCCACCGGGTATGCCGGTGGTGAGATTCTGCGCCTGCTGGCTACCCACCCCCACGTTGAGGATAAAACCGTGGCCGCGCACTCGTCCGCTGGCTCCCGCCTGGGCGACCTCGCCCCCCACCTTCGCGCCTATGCCGACCTGGTCGTTGCCGATACTACCGCTGAAGCCCTGAGCGGGCACGACGTAGTCTTCATGGCTCTGCCCCACGGGGCCAGTGCCGAGATCGCAGCCCAGCTACCCGAGAACACCCTGGTGATTGACGCCGGGGCAGACCACCGCCTAGAGAACGCCGACGCCTGGGTCAAGTTCTACGGTTCAGGCCACTCCGGCACCTGGCCCTACGGCCTGCCCGAGCTGCCCACCCTCAGCGGCAAACAGCGTGAGAACCTGGTGGGGAGCAAGCGAGTTGCTGTGCCCGGCTGCTACCCCACAGCGTCCATCCTGGCCCTGGCTCCTGGTTTTGCCGCAGGCCTGCTGGAACCCACCGATGTTGTCATCGTTGCCGCCTCGGGAACCTTCGGGGGCAGGGAAGAGCCTCAAGCCCCACCTGCTCTCAGCAGAGGTCATGGGCGGCATGAGCCCCTATGGGGTTGGCGGCTCCCACCGGCACACTCCCGAGATTGAAGAAAAACTTTCCACCATAGCGGGGGAGCAGGTGCAGATTTCCTTTACGCCCACCCTGGCTCCCATGCCCCGCGGCATTCTGGCCACCGCCACCGCGCGCGTGCGCCCCGGCGTGACCGAGGCCCAGCTGCGTGAAGCCTGGCAGGCTGCCTACGTCAGCGAGCAGTTCGTGCTTCTGCTCCCCGAAGGGCAGTGGCCCACCACCAAGAGCGTGCAGGGCTCCAACCACGCCGAAATGCAGCTGGCCTTCGACGCCCACGCCGGGCGCGTGATTGTCACCAGCGTCATCGACAACCTAGCCAAGGGCACCGCCGGAGGTGCCATCCAATCCATGAACATTGCCCTCGGGCTCCCCGAAAACGCAGGTCTGCTCCAGGAAGGACTCGCACCGTGACCGACACTATCCACCAGATCGAAGGCATCACCACCCAGGGAGTCATCTTCCCCCGGGGCTTCCGCGCCGCGGGCTTCCGCGCCGCGGGCTTCCGCGCCGCGGGCGTCCGCGCCGGAATCAGCGCCGTCGAGGGTAAAAAGGACGTCGCCCTGGTCGTCAATGACGGGCCCGTCAAACACGCTGCCGCCGTCTTCACCAGCAACCGCTTTGCCGCTACCCCCGTCCTGTGGAGCCAGCAGGTCATCAGCGGCGGGCGGGCTGACGCCATCCTGCTCAACTCCGGCGGCGCTAACGCCTGCACCGGTGCCCCGGCTTCCAAGACACGCACGCGTCCGCTGAACTCGTTGCCGACCTGCTCGGCGGCATAGCCGTCAACGCCCTTGGCCACGCCCACCCCGCCTGGGTGAAAGCCGTGAGTGGGCAGGCTGCAACCCTAGCCCACGTCTCGAACTTCTTCACCAGCCCCCAACAAATCTCTCTGGCCCACCGCCTGCTGGGTTACCTGGGCGCCGATGATGGCAAAGTCTTTTTCTGCAACCCCGGCACTGAAGCCAACGAAGCTGCCTATAAACTTGCCCGCCGCCACGGTAACCTCCACAGCAAAGGCACCATCCTCGCCCTTGACCACGGCTTCCACGGGCGAACTATCGGGGCTCTTTCCCTCACCTGGAAGCCCGCCTACCGTGAGCCCTTCGAACCGCTTCCCACCGGCATCAAACATATACCCGCTACCCTCGAAGCCCTCGAAGAAAATCTGACCGACGACGTCGCTGCCCTCATCGTCGAACCCATCCAGAGGGAGGACGGCATCCTGCCTCTGCTCGCAAGTTACCTCACCCGTGCCCGTGAACCCACCGGCGAGAACCTGCCAGACGCCATCACTCTGGCCAAGGGCCTGGGCAGCAAGATTCATCGTCAACGCCCCGGACGCCCGAACCGTCCGCATCGCCCCGGCCCTGACCATCACCGACGCCGAACTAGCGGAGTTCACCGCTGCCTTCCCAGCGATTCTGGCTGAGGCACGACAGCAGTAAATGCAGATGTGCAGGGCGTCCGCGACGTGTACTTCTATTCGTCTATTCACATACTGCATAATTATCAGTAACTGTGCATATAATGGAAGGTCAGCTGAAACGCTGCCCCTAACCCTAGGAGAAAACCGTGGTACGCCACTTCCTCAAAGACACCGACCTCACCCCCGCCGAGCAGGCACAGGTGCTCGATTTGGCTGCCTCCATGAAGGCGGATCGCTACGGCTACAAGCCCCTGGCAGGGCCCCAAACCGCCGCCGTCATTTTTGACAAGACCTCTACCCGTACCCGCTTCTCCTTCCACGCCGGTATCGCAGAACTCGGCGGCAACCCCCTGATCGTTAACCCCGGGGAGGCCCAGCTTGGGCATAAGGAAACCATTTCAGATACCGCCAAGGTGATCTCCCGCATGGTCTCCACCATTATCTGGCGCACCTACGCCCAAGCAGGGCTCGAAGAAATGGCCCAGCACTCGCGCGTGCCCGTCATCAACGCTCTCTCCGACGACTACCACCCCTGCCAGATCCTCGCCGACCTGCTCACTATCCGCGAGCACAAGGGCCAGCTGGCCGGCCTCACCATGGTTTACCTGGGCGATGCCGCCAACAACATGGCCAACTCCTACCTACTCGGTGGCGCCACCGCCGGTATGCACGTACGTATCGCCGGCCCCGACGGCTACCTCCCTGCTGACTCCGTCATCGCAGAAGCCCAGCAACGGGCAACCGAAACCGGTGGCTCAATCCTGGTCACCACCGATCCCGACCAGGCCCTGGTCGGCGCCGACGTCGTGATCACCGACACTTGGGTCTCCATGGGTCAAGAGGACGAAAAAGAAGCCCGCGCTCAGGTCTTCAAGCCCTACACCGTCACCAGCGAAGCCATGAACAAGGCCGCCGACGGTGCCATCTTCCTGCACTGCCTACCCGCCTACCGCGGCTACGAAGTCACAGCCGAAGTCATTGACGGGCCCGCCTCCGTGGTCTTCGACGAAGCAGAAAACCGTCTGCACGCCCAAAAAGCCCTCATGGCCTTCCTGCTCGCCGAGTCCAAGCTAGCCACCGACGTCCGCACAGCCCTTAGCTAAACCGACTAGAAAAAGAGAAGAAACAATGGCGATTCCCTCCACCAAAACCGCGCGGCAAGCCCGCATCATCGAGGTACTCCAAACCCACCGTGTGCGCTCACAGGCAGAACTGGCCCAGATCCTCACCAACGACGGGCTCAAAGTCACCCAGGCAACCCTCTCCCGCGACCTGGTGGAAATTGGCGCAGAGCGGGTGCGCGATGAAAAATCCGGGCTCATCTACGCCGTGCCCAACCACCCCGTCCGTCGAAGCAGTCAGGAAGGGCCCGACGCCCGCCTCGTTTCCCTCTTCAAAGAACTGCTGGTAACCGCGGAGGCCTCAGCCAACCTGGTCATCTTGCGTACCCCGCCAGGTGCAGCCCAGTTCCTGGCCTCAGCGATTGACCAGGCAGGTCTTGAGCCCTTGCTGGGATCCATCGCGGGCGACGACACCGTCATGGTCATCACCCGCGACCCCAATGGCGGTGAAAAGGTTGCTGGCCTCTTCCTAGAGTGGGCGGCCTAAGTCGTTATCCACAGCCAGACAGCGTGAATAAGCCCCGGTCTTCATCGTCGAAGACCGGGGCTGAACAACAGGGGCAGGTGGGACCCGGCGGTGCTGCCGGTCTAACCCATTACCCCTCGAAAAGCTTCTTCATCTCGTCAAACTCGAAGAACTTTGCAACGTCGGCGGGAGTCTGCGATCCAAGGGTCTCATCGGCACCGGCATCGAGCAGCATGCGGGCGATGGGCAGATTGTTACGGAAGGTAGCGCATACCAGGGCGGTCTGGCCCCGCTCGTTCAGGCGGTCAAGATCGGCACCCTCATTGATGAGCAGCTGAACCAGCTCAGCGTGTTCGTGGTAGGCAGCTAGGATGAGCAGGGTGTCGCCCTTGGCATTGGTCAGGTCAGCGGGGACGCCCTGGTCAAACAGAGATTTGAGGGCTACCGGCTTGTTGTCCCGGGCCAGGTCGAAAACCGAGTTGAGGAAGTCGATATCCTGCTCGGTCAGGCTATGATTCGCGTCTGTCATACTTTCACTTTCTCAGAAAGCAAGCCCCTTTAGCAACCCTGTCTAGACCACCCTACAGCTCATGCCAACCTTATTTAGAACTTTCGTTCAGAAGCTTTAGACAGGCTTGTATGAAAGAATGGGCGAGGCCGGTTAGGCCCCCTAAGGAAAGGCTCCCTGTGAATACCAAAGACGCTCAGCAGACACCCGATTCCTCACCCCAGAACAATATTGCGGCCCTGCTGCAGGCCCGCGCGGCCGAAGACCGCACTGCCCTGACCTGGGCCGGTGGGGCCATGAGCTATCGACAGCTAGCGCAATATACGGGCAGCTTGCGTAGCTGGTTGCGTGAGCGCGGAGTGGTAGCCGATGACCGGGTGGCCTTGGCGCTACCCAATGTGCCTGCGATGGTGGGCCTCTACTACGGTGCCCTGTCCCTGGGGGCTGTGGTAGTACCCATGCATCCGCTGCTCTCAGCCCGCGAAGCTGCTTATCAGGTGCAGGACGCCGGTGCTCGGCTCCTTGTTGCAGCCGCCGGTACTCGGGTGGGCCAGGAGCTGGACCAGATTCGTGATGAGGTAGGAGGGCAGGTAGCGCTTGAGGTGCTTTCACCCGAGACCATGTTTGGCGCGGACGCTCCTACACCGCAGGCCTGGGAACCCCAATCGGTTGCCACCGACAAGCCTGCCGTTATTCTCTACACCTCGGGAACCACCGGGGCCCCCAAGGGCGCAACCCTCACCCACGCCAATATGCTGTCTAACGCCCTGACCTGTGTAGATGTTTTTGGTTTTACAGCGGATGACGTGATTTTCGGTGGACTGCCTCTTTTCCACGCTTTCGGCCAGACCGTTTCGATGAACGCCGTTCTGGCTGCCGGTGCCGCTATAGCCCTACTCCCGCGCTTTACCCCGGGTGGCGCAGCCCAGCTCTGTGCAGCTGCGGGCGTCACCGTCTTCGCCGCCGTTCCCACCATGTATAGTGCCCTGGCAAGCTACCTGGGCACCGACCCGGCCCTTGCGCACCGCCTGCAGGGGCGCGTCCGCTTTGGTATTTCAGGGGGTGCCGCCCTGCCCGCCTCGGTGCACGCGGAGATCGAGCAGCTAGCGTCCTTCCCCATCTACGAGGGCTACGGGCTGAGCGAAACAGCCCCGGTCGTTTCCTTCAACCGGGCAGAATACGGCCTGGTGATGGGGTCGGTAGGGCGGGCTTTACCAGGGGTTGATGTGAAGGTCGTTGACCGTCAAGGGCAGGAGCTTGCTGCCGGTGAGCCGGGTGAACTGTGGGTGGCTGGCCCCAACGTGATGGCCGGTTACTGGAATAACGCCCAGGCTACAGAGGCAGTGATGTCGGGGCGCTGGTTTGCCACCGGAGACGTTGCCTACCTTGATGAGCAGGGCAATATCTTTATCGTTGATCGCCTCAAAGACATGATCTTGCGTAACGGTAACAGTGTTTACCCGCGGGAAATTGAGGACGTTCTTTACATCCACCCGCAGGTGCGTTTAGCGGCGGTTGTCGGCCAGCCCTCAGAAACGGTGGGAGAAGAGGTAGTAGCCGTTATTGTCCCCAGAGAAGAACTGACCCCTGAGCAGACTAGCGACCTTGAAGCTGCTCTCGATAACCTAGCCCGCGCTGAACTTGCCGCCTACAAGTACCCGCGTCGCTATGTCTTCAAAGAGGAGCTACCACTGGGGCCCACCGGCAAAATCTTGAAGCGGGTACTGGCAGAGGCTCTCACCCAGGAAGCCTAGGGGAGAGCTTCTACCATTCGCCGGTTACCTTAGGCGGCAGCCAGCTGCGCCCGACGGGACTGCATGGAGGCTGAGAGGGAAGCACCCAGCAGAATCATGCGGAAGGTGCGCTCTGCCGAGTCGGTCAGCAGCTCTTCACCGTTGATTAGGGCATCTTCGAGATCCATGGGCAGGGGGATGATCGAGGCAAAGGCATCGATGCCGGCATCGTGTACGCGGTAGGCTTTCTTACCGATAGAGCCAGCCAGGGCCAGCACAGGAGCACCAGAGCCCTGGGCGCGGGCGGCGATTTCTGCAGGAACCTTGCCCTTGGGGGTCTGGAAGTCGATAGCGCCTTCTGCGGTGACAATAAGGTCAGCGTGGCGGATTTCTTCGTCGAGATTGATGCCGGCCAGACCGGAGTCGATGAGCGCTTCAAAGCGGGGGGTGAGTTCGGCACCGATAAAGGCCAGTCCTGCCCCTAGACCGCCGGATGCGCCGGTGCCCGCCCCGGTGTGGAAGTTCATCTGCAGCTTGCCGTCGGTCATGTCCTCGTAGGTTTCCTCCAGCAGGTTAGCCCAGTGGGTCAGGGCCGCATCCAGCTGTTCAACCTGTTCGGGGGTGGCACCCTTCTGGGGACCAAAGACGCGGGCAACGCCCTTGGGGCCGGTCAGGATGTTGTGTTGGTTGAGAGCCAGGACGATGCGCACCTGGGCCAGGCGGGGGTGCAGGCCGGAGTAGTCGATGGACGCTGCCTCGGTCAGGTGAGCGCCGCCGAGGGGGATTTCTTCACCGGCCTCGTTGAGGATGCGGGCACCCAAAGCTGAGAGGGCACCGGCACCGCCGTCTGAGGTGCCTGAGTCGCCGCAGCCTACCAGCACGGTGTGTACATCGTCGTTATCGAGTGCCGCAGCAATGAGCTGCCCCACCCCGTAGGTGGTGGTTTCAGCGGGGTTACGCAGGTCCTTAGGTACCAGGGAGAGCCCTGCTGCCGCTGCCATTTCAACGACCGCGACGCCGTCCTGGGCCCCGCCGAGCAGGGCGTAGTGGGAACGAACCTGCTGGCCTACGGGGCCGGTGACCTTGGTGTGCACGAGCTTGCCGCCGGTGGAACCAGCCAGCATCTTGGCGGTACCTTCACCGCCGTCTGGAATCGGCATGGTCACGGTGTTGACACCGGGAATCACGCGGCGGATACCGGAAGCAATGGCGTCCGCTACAACATCAGCTTCGAGGGAGCCCTTGAAACCGGAAGGGGCGATCAGAATACGCTGGGGAATGGACATAGTCATGGTGTTTCTCCTTGTAAAGGTGTGGTGATTTAGAGGTAGAGGGGCAGGCCCAGGGCCGGCCAGATGAAGAAGGCGAAGCCGGCAATGAGTGCTGCGTGGAGTGGGGCCAGCCAGGCTGAAAGCTTGAGAAGGTCGGATGGGGTGTAGGTGGGGCGGCCGTCAATGGTGGCAAAGAGGGCTACCGGCTTTGCGCTGGAGGTCAGCGTGTGGCAGAAGCCGGCGGCTGCGGTTGAGATGAAGGCGGCTGCTACCGGGTTGACGCCCAGAGGAATCGCGGCGGTGATAATCAGGGGGACGAGCACAGCCGAACGGGCTGAGCGGGACTGAATCACCAGGTGGGCCACCGTCGAGAGGGCAATGACCAGAAGCACGAAGGCTGCCGCGCCGCTGCGTCCTAGCCCTGAAACCGGGGAGAAGATTGACTCTGCCAGCCAGGTTGCGGCCCCCGATTCTGAGAGCGCGGTACCAATGGCCAGGGTCGTGGCCATGAAGATGAGCATGGGCCAGGGAGCCTTTTTGAGAGCGGCAGCGAGCTTGACCGAACCGAAACGGGGAGCGCTGGCAGCCAGGGCACCGAGCACGGCCACAATCACCGGGTCTACCCCGTGGAAGGACTCTGTGCACCAGAGCAGGATTGCAAGGCCGAGTACCAACGCGATGTTTTTCTCTGCCTGGGTGAGAGAGCCTCGTACGGGAGTGCCGCCTTCGGTTTCAAAGTCTGTAAGGTCGATATGTAGTTTTGCCGGGGCGTCGTCTCGGGTGGGGAAGAGGATGAAGACCAGCTCGGTGACCAGGAGCGAGGCGAACAGACCCAGCCCTGAGCCCAGAACCATCCACTCTAAGAAGCCGATGGTTTCTAGTCCGTAGGCCACCAGGATTTCGGCGGTGACCAGGTGGGCACCCGCTCCGATAAAGCTGGCTACGGCAGAAACCAGGATCGTTGAGGGAGCCAGAATACCCAGAGCCTTGACCAGCTTGGGACGGTCGGGCATAGCCTCAGCCATAGCCAGGTAGATCGGCAGAGCAAGTGCGGCACGCCCTGAGGGGGAGGGCACCAAGTAGACGGTCAGAAAGAGCGCCAGGTTGTAGAGGTGGGCCAGCTGACGCGGGGTGCGGGCTAGGGCGACGAGCCGGGCGGTGAGACGGCGGGTCAGACCGGACGCGGTCAGAGCCTGAGCCATTACCACAGCTGCCACCAGCAGCCAGACGGCTGAGGTGCCCAGCGAGGCTGTGAATTGATCGGTGCTGATAATGCCGGTTAGAACCAGGGCTACAGCTGCTGCCAGCGAGACGTAGGTATCTGAGAGAGGGCTAAAAACCCAGGCCCAGATAGCAAGAATAAAGATAGCTAGGGTCAGCGCGCCTTCAAGTGAAAGCTCGGTGGAGGTCAGTCCGGTGATAGAAGTAGCGCCGATGAGGAGTACAGCAACAAAGAAGGAGACCAGTAGCTTGCCGGTGATGAAGCTGGGTTTGACGATGGCGAGGGGAGCAGTGATGACGGCAGGTTCCTGCGCCGGCGCATTGGTGGATGAGTAGAGAAGTTTCATACGAATCGGTAGCCTGCCCCTCGAACGGTGGCGATGTAGTCATCACCAATTTTTTTGCGGAGTGCGCGAATGTAGACGTCAACGATGTTTGAATTGGGGTCGAAATCCATGCCCCAGACCTGCCCCAGGAGCTGCTCTCGGGAGAGCACCTGGTTCTTGTGCCTCATGAAGGTCTCTAGCAGGGCGAATTCACGGCTGGTGAGTTCAGCGATAGTGCCGTTGACGGTGACCTGGCGGGTCAGCACGTTAAGCTCAAGGTTACGGTGGGCCAGGGTCGAGGCGTTGGTTTCTTCGCGGTTGGTGTCGAGCAGGCGCAGTCGGATGCGGGCGAGCAGCTCAGCGAACTGGAAGGGCTTGGTCATGTAGTCGTTGGCGCCGTTTTCAAGACCTTCGAGGGTGTCTGAAACGGAGTCACGGGCGGTGAGCATGATGATGGGGGTGGTGATGCCCTCAGCCCGCAGGGACTTCATGATGGTAAATCCGTCCATACCGGGAAGACCCACATCGAGGATGATGAGGTCGAAGTCGCTGACCTTGGCCAGGGCGTAGGCGGAGCGGCCTTCGTCAATCAGGGTTGAGGTGTAGCCGGCTGATTTCAGGCCCTTGACGATAAAGGACGAGATGCGCGGGTCATCTTCAACGATCAGGATATGGCTCATGGCGGGGCTTCTTTCTGATGGTGCGGTCGGGTCTAAGAGTTTTATTTGGTCCAGCTGGGGTAGCGAACGCTGGAGACGTTGTCTGCTAGGGCGTCGGTGTCGTCCTTGCCGCTCTCTGCGGGGGCGTTGACCGGCAGGGTGATACCAAAGATTGCCCCGATTCCGTCGTCGGGCTGGGCAATCCATACGGAACCCTCGTGGGCTTCTGCAATGGAGCGGACGATGGCCAGCCCCAGACCTGCTCCCACCGAGTGCTTTTTGGCGGTGGCGGGGTTCTTCGCGTTGTTGCGTTTGAAGCGTTCGAAGAGGGTGGCAGCGTCTTCTGCACTGACGCCGGGGCCCTGGTCACGTACCCAGAGCTTGAGTTCACGCTGTGGGCCTGTTCCCTCGAAAGCTGAGCCGATAGAAATGGTGGTTCCCTCGGGGGAGTACTGGGCAGCGTTGGCGCAGAGCTGCACCATAGCCTGGGTGATGCGTTGTTCATCAAGATCAACCTCACCTTCGGCAATATCTGAAATCATCCAGCGGTGGTCGGTGAAGGCCTGCACCTTTGAATCGAGGGTGATCATCAAATCTGCTACGTCGACCGGGTGGGGAGAGACAAAGTCCGGACGCTCCGACTTGGCCAGGGTGAGCAGGTCAGCGACGATACGCCCCATGCGTTCTAGTTCGTCGTCAACCAGCTGCAGGGTCTGGTCCTGTTCCTCGGTGCGGTCCATGAGCTCAAGGTGACCGCGCACGATGGTGATGGGGGTGCGCAGCTCGTGGCTGACATCGTCCATAAACTGGCGTTCAATCATGGCTGACTCCTCCAATCTGTCAAGCATCTGGTTAAAGGTGTGGCCCATTGCGGCCACGTCGTCATCGCCCTTGACGGCGACTCGACCTGAAAAGTTTTTATCGTTAATGGCTTGGGCTACGGTGCGTAGGCTGCGAATCGGTTTGGTGATTCTGCCTGCAACCAGCCAGGCGATGAGCACGGTAGCTACCAGCCCACCGAGCCCTACCCAAATCATGGTGACGATGGTGTGTTGCACTGCATCGAGCTCAGGCTGGATGTATCCCACAACAATGAGGTGCCCGGTTTGGGTTCCGGTATCGGTGTTGAGGGTGACCTCCATCTTGCCCCAGTGAACCGGGCCGGCCGGGGTCTGCTCAATCCCCGACGTCCGCTCGTAGCCTGTGATGAGCGCCAGTAGATTCTGGTCCTGGTGGAGCCTGTAGCCGGTTTCTTCGGCGTAGTCTTGCTGCTCTTCGATGAAAATGACTTGGTTGCTGGTTACACCGATGAGCTGTTCTGAATAGCCGGTGAACTGGCGGGAGACAAAGGCTGTGAGCATCTGGTCTAGGTCTTCGAAGGGGGCAGCGGTGGTGGGGTCTACTCCGAGTTCAGCGAAGGTGCGGAACTCTGAAATTTCGCTTTCGGTGCTTGCTACGGCGTTGGTGCCTACCTCACTGATGAGAATCTCCCGCACTGTGAAGATCAGGCCGGTGATGATGAAAGCCGTGACCAGAACCATCCAGGCTACGATGCGCAGGCGCACTGACCCGGTGCGCTGGTTCTGCACACTGGTCTGCTCCTGTGAGTGATGCTTGGACCGGAGCTTTTTGAGGGGGTTAGTCATGGTGGCCATCGTCATCGACCTCGTAGTCGTCGTCATCGTCCTCCGGTGCCGGGGCTGGCGCGGGTGCCTGCTCCACGACGACGGGGGCGGGGGCTGGCTCGACAACCACAGGTGCCGGTGCCTGTTCCACGACCGCGGGGGCTTCTTCAGCCGGGGTGGCCTGGTCAGCTGCCTGCTTCGTAGTGGGCTCAGGGCTGGGGCTCTCGCTTGTCGCCGACGGCGATGAGCTAGCAGAGGCGGGCGCTGACGAGCTGGGGGAGGTGGTGCGGTCAAGGACGATGGGGTCTACCTCATAGCCGAGCTGGCCTCGAAAGCTTATGAGTAGAGCGAGAGCGGCAACCATTCCAACAGCTGCTAGAAGCAGGATTCCGAACATGTATTTCTTGAGCATGTTTCTAGTGTGGCAGTTGTCTTTAAAGGTTCTGTGAGTATTCCATTAAGGTTTTTTCATTTTCGGGTGCGCGTTTCTCTTGCCGGTTCTGGGGTAGCGCGCGATGATAGTAGCGCGTATCATTGACCGATACGTTTTGCATAATTATGTCTGAGTGTGCATAATTATTTATAGAACCTGCGGGGACCTCCCGTCCCTGAACGTAAAATCTCAAGGAGCACCATGAAAGAGCGCATCGTCCTGGCCTACTCAGGCGGTCTCGACACCTCAGTTGCCATCGGCTGGATCGGCGAAGCTACCGGCGCAGAAGTTATTGCCGTTGCCGTTGACGTAGGGCAGGGCGGCGAGGATCTTGAGACCATCCGCCAGCGTGCTCTCGACTGCGGTGCTGTAGAAGCCTACGTGGCAGATGCCCGCGATGAATTTGCCAACGAGTACTGCATGCCCGCCCTCAAGGCCAACGCCCTCTACATGGACGCCTACCCCCTGGTATCGGCTGTTTCCCGCCCCGTCATTACCAAGCACCTGGTGGCCGCCGCCAAGCAGTTCGGTGCCACCACCGTTGCCCACGGCTGCACCGGCAAGGGTAACGACCAGGTCCGCTTTGAGGTTGGCATCCAGACCCTGGGCCCCGAACTCAAGTGCATCGCCCCCGTACGTGACCTGGCCCTGACCCGTGAGAAGGCCATCGACTACGCAGAAAAGAACAACCTGCCGATTGTCACCACCAAGAAGAACCCCTTCTCCATCGACCAGAACGTCTGGGGCCGCGCGGTTGAAACCGGCTTCCTCGAAGACATCTGGAACGGTCCCACCAAGGACGTCTACGACTACACCGACGACCCCACCTTCGCCCCCACCCCCGATACCGTCGTCATCTCCTTCAAGGAAGGCATCCCCGTTGCCATCGACGGCCAGGCTGTCACCCCGCTTGAAGCTATCGAGATTATGAACCGCCGTGCAGGTGCCCAGGGCATCGGCCGTATCGACATCGTTGAAGACCGTCTGGTCGGCATCAAGTCCCGCGAAATCTACGAGGCCCCCGGCGCTATGGCCCTCATGGCTGCCCACAAGGAACTCGAAAACGTCACCATCGAGCGCGAGCAAGCCCGCTTCAAGAAGATTGTTGGCCAGCGTTGGACCGAACTGGTCTACGACGGCCAGTGGTTCTCCCCGCTGAAGAAGTCCCTGGACGCCTTCATCAACGACACCCAGAAGATGGTCAACGGCGATATCCGCATGGACCTGCACGGTGGCCGCGCCGTTGTTACCGGCCGTAAGTCAGAGACCTCCCTCTACGACTTCAACCTGGCCACCTACGATGAGGGCGACACCTTCGACCAGTCCATGGCCCGCGGCTTCATTGAGCTGTTCGGTTTGTCCTCCAAGGTCGCTTCAGCCCGCGACCAGCGCCTGGGCCTCTAAAACCGGCCCCGCTTCAGCCGCCCAACCCCGCGCGTCCTTACCCTGCTCAAGGGTGAGGACGCCGGCGGGCGGTTTTTGCCTTACCCCGCACGATTTTCCCAACCCCGCAAAGGTAACAACATGTCAGCTGAAAAGCACGGTACCAACGATGGCGCTCTCTGGGGCGGACGCTTCGCAGGCGGCCCCTCTGAGGCTCTTGCCGCCCTGTCGAAGTCAACCCAGTTCGACTGGCGTCTAGCGCCCTACGATATTGCAGGCTCCCGCGCCCATGCCCGTGTGTTGGCTAAGGCTGGTCTTCTCACCGACGACGAGCTCATCGGCATGATTGCTGCCCTCGACCAGCTCGAAGCCGACGTGCGTTCCGGTGCCTATACCCCGGCCGAGTCAGACGAAGACGTGCACGGCTCCCTGGAAAAGGGTCTGATTGAACGTGCCGGTGCAGAACTGGGCGGCAAGCTGCGCGCGGGCCGCTCCCGCAACGACCAGATTGCTACCTTGGGACGCATGTACCTGCGCGATCACGCCTCCATTATCGCCCAGGGCGTCATGGGTACCATCGACGCCCTAATCGCCCAGTCCGAGGCTCACCCCTACGCCCCCATGCCCGGCCGCACCCACCTGCAGCACGCCCAGCCCGTCCTGCTCTCCCACCAGTTCCTGGCCCACGCCTGGGCCCTGTCCCGCGACCTTGACCGCCTGATTGACTGGGACAAGCGCGCCGCCGTTTCCCCCTACGGTTCCGGGGCGCTCGCGGGCTCTTCCCTGGGGCTGGACCCCGAAGCTGTAGCCGCTGACCTGGGCTTCAACTCCGCAACCCACAACTCTATCGACGGCACCGCCTCCCGCGATGTCTACGCCGAGTTCGCCTGGATTGCCGCCATGATTTCGGTAGACCTCTCCCGTATCTCCGAAGAGGTTATTCTCTGGGCTACCAAGGAGTTCTCCTTCGTAACCCTGCACGATTCTTTCTCCACCGGCTCATCGATTATGCCGCAGAAGAAGAACCCCGATATCGCTGAGCTTGCCCGCGGTAAGGCCGGCCGTCTCATCGGTGACCTTACCGGTCTGCTGGCAACCCTGAAGGCCCTGCCCCTGGCCTACAACCGCGACCTGCAGGAAGACAAGGAACCGGTCTTTGACGCCATCGACCAGCTTGAAGTTCTGCTGCCCGCAGTCTCCGGCATGATTGCCACCCTCACCTTCAACACCGACCGCCTAGCTGAGCTGGCTCCCCAGGGCTTTGCCCTGGCGACGGACCTTGCCGAGTGGCTGGTGCGCGAGGGCGTGCCCTTCCGCGTGGCCCACGAACTGGCCGGTGAAGCTGTGCGCGTCTGCGAAGAAAAGGACTGCGAGCTGTGGGATCTGACTGACGAGGACTACCTGGCGATCTCACCTGCCCTGCACGCGGGCGTCCGCGAAGTGCTCACCGTTGAGGGATCTTTGAACTCCCGGAGCGCCCAGGGCGGCACCGCCCCGTCTGCTGTTGCCGCCCAGCTGGAAGCGCTCAAGAGTGAGCTAGAACCTGCGCGTGCTTTCGCGGCCCGCCCCCAGGTCATCAGCTAGGCTAAAAGCATGATTAAGCCCGTTGATTCTTCCCTACCCCTTGAGAAGCAGATTCCTGCTGCCTGCGCACAGATTCAGGACTACCCCAAAGAGGGCATCCTCTTCTACGACGTGACCACCCTGTTCGCTAACCCGCAGGTGTTCCGTGCGTCCATGGAGGAGCTCGTCCGCAGGTTCGAGGGACAGTTCGATATCGTCGCTGGTGTTGAGGCGCGTGGCTTCCTGATGGCTTCGGCTATCGCCTACATTGCCGGTACCGGCGTCATGACCGTGCGTAAGGCCGGTAAGCTGCCGCGCGATACCTACATGAAGGAATACTCTCTGGAGTACGGTCAGGCTGCGATTGAGATTCACAAGGACGATATCCCGGCAGGTTCCCGTGTGCTGATTGTGGATGACCTTCTGGCCACCGGCGGCACCCTTGAGGCAGCTACCCACCTGATGGAGATGGCTGACCTGAAGGTCGCTGGCATTGGCGTGCTCCTGGAGCTTGAGGGCCTGGGCGGACGCGAGATCCTGGCTGGCCACCGCCTGGAGGCTCTGTCGCTGGTTGCCGAGTAGAGACTGCCCTGCGCGTAGTACCCCGGTTTTTGTGCATCTACCACGGTTTTTACCTGGGGTGAATGCACGAAAACCGGGGTCTTTTGTTTCGGTTAGGCTTCCTGGGAGAAACTGCTGGACGTACAATTGGTTGTACAAGAAAGGCTGTGTGGTATGAAAACAATGACCTATTCAGAATCTCGGGCTCGGTATGCAGAGGTCATGGATTCTGTTATCAACGACCGCGAAGAAGTCGTCATCACTAGAGTGGGGCACGACCCCGTCGTCATGCTATCGCTTGAAGACTACGAGTCCCTCAAAGAAGCCGCCTACCTCATGCGCTCTCCCCGGAACGCTCGTCGAATCTCTGACTCCATCGCGCGGCTGAAAGCTGGTCTGGGGGAAGAGCATCAGCTGATTGAAGAGTAAGCCATGAAAATTGTGTGGGATGAAAACGCCTGGGAAGACTACCTCTGGTGGCAGCAGCAGGACCGCAAAGTCCTTAAACGCATTAACACTCTGATTAAAGATATTGCCCGCAACGGGCACGAGGGTATCGGCAAACCCGAGGCCCTTAAACACGACTGGTCAGGGTTCTGGTCGCGGCGGATTACAGACGAACACAGACTTATTTATGCGATAACAGATACGTCAATCTTGATTGCCGCCTGCAGATACCACTACTGATAGGCAGCGATTGAAAGTCTGGGTACCCTGCCCCGCCGAGCTGCCGCGGGCGTCCTTTCTTTTTGCTCGGGTGTACGGGTAGAATGGAGGGCTTGAATTTTCCGCGATGAAGGGTTCCCTCTTGACCGAGAACACAACCGCAACCGGTGAGCAGACTGCCGCTGAAAAAGCCTACGAGGCTCAGCTGGCAGGTGAACGAGCCTACGTGGGCAGGCTGTACGCCCGCCTTGATGAGCTTCGAGAGATTAACGAGAAAAAGCTCAAGAGTACCCGCAAGAACCAGGCCGTTGGTAGCCACCAGAACCGTTCAGAGCGTGACGCCTACGCCCAGCATTATGAAGACCGCCTGGCCCAGTACAACGCGGTTGATCACCGCCTGGCTTTTGGCCGCCTTGACCTCGACGACGAGGCTATCCGCTATATCGGCCGTATCGGCCTGGCAACCGAAGACCACGAGCGCCTGCTCATTGACTGGCGCGCCCCCGAAGCGGGCACCTTCTACCAGGCTACCGCTTTCAACCGGCAGGGTGTGCGCCGCCGCCGCCACCTGATGCTAGAGCGCCGGGAAGTAACCGGCTTCGAAGACGACGTGCTCGACTCAACCCTGCTCGAAGACGGCGATGAGAACCTGCACGGCGAGGGCGCCCTGCTGGCGGCCCTGAACCGCAAGCGCACCGGCCGCATGGGCGATATCGTGGCGACCATCCAGGCAGAGCAGGACGCTATCATCCGCGCCGACCTGGCGGGTGTCCGCGTTGTGCAGGGCGGCCCCGGTACCGGTAAAACCGCCGTTGCCCTGCACCGTGCCGCCTACCTGCTTTACACCTTCCGCGAGCGTCTCAACAACGCTGGTGTTCTGGTCGTTGGCCCCTCCGCCTCCTTTATGTGGTACATCGAGCGCGTGCTGCCCTCCCTGGGCGAGACCGGCGTGGTGATGTCGTCCCTAGCTACCCTGTACCCCGGTATTAAGGCTGTACCCGAAACCGATCCCACAGTTGCCCAGATCAAGGGCGACCTGCGCATGGCCGAGGTCATCAAAAATGCTGTAGCCGACCGTCAGAAAGTGCCGGCCAAGCCCGTGAAGATGTACGTGGATTCCACCGCCATCGAGATGACCCCCGGCATGGTCAAGCACGCCCGCGCCACCGCCCGCTCCACCGGCAAGCCCCACAACGAGGCCCGCGAGACCTTTGTGAAGGTGCTCCTGAAAGAGCTTACCGTCCAGCTCAACGAAAAGCTGGACGCCGCCGCCGGTCACGCGGTTGACCGCCCCTACCTTGAAGATGATGTCCGCGGGTCCCTGGACGTCCGCCGAGCCATCAACCTCGCCTGGATGCCCCTGTCACCCGAGACCATGGTGCGCTCGCTGTTTTCAAAGCCGGAGTACCTGCAGAGCGCAACCGCGGGCGTCCTCACCGACGCTGAGCGTGACGTCCTGGCGCGCGCAGCGAACCTGCCTTTTACCGAGTCCGATGTGCCCCTGCTTGATGAGGCAGCGGAGCTTCTCGGTGATTTTTCCAAGGTCGCCGGTGCCGGAGCCGCTGCCCGCGCCGAGGCTGCCCACCAGGCCAATCTCGAAAACGCCCGTAAGGCCCTGGAGAACGTGGACCAGCAGCTTGCCGATATGGGCGTGGACGGCGTGGTCACCGCCGAGCAAATTGCCGAGCTGAACGAGGAACGTGGCGAGCGAATGACCGCCGCCCGCGCCGCGCAGGCCGACCGCACCTGGGCTTACGGGCATGTGGTGGTTGACGAGGCTCAGGAGCTTTCCCCCATGCAGTGGCGCCTGCTCATGCGCCGCTGCCCCATGAAGTCCTTCACGATTGTTGGCGATATCGCGCAGGCGTCTTCGGCAGCAGCGTCACAGTCCTGGGCGCAGGCTCTTGAGCCTTTTGTGGGGGAGCGCTTCACCCTGGATGAGCTGACCGTCAACTACCGCACCCCCGCCCAGATTTCGGACGCCGCTGTTGCGGTTGCCCGCGCTGCCGGCCTGGAGATTTCAGCCCCCCGCGCTGTGCGCGAGGGTAACTGGGCGCCATCCGCCCATATCGTGGGTGAGGAGGCCCTCTACCCGGCTGTGGTGAGCACCGTCAGCGATGAGCTGGAGCAGGGCGCCGGCGGCCTCATCGGCGTGATTGTCAGCGAGGAACGCTACCGCGAGACCGCCCTGGCGATTGCTGCCGAGCACAAGGGTAAGCTAGGCACCTCGGCCTCTGCCCTGGAACACCAGGTGCTGATTCTGACTCCCTGGGAAGCCAAGGGCCTGGAGTTCGACACCGTAATCATCGTTGAGCCTGCCGACCTGGTGCGTGCAGCTAACGGTTCGGTGGGTGACCTGTATGTCTCCATGACCCGCCCCACCCAGCGCCTGCACCTGCTCGCTTCTCGTGAACTGCCCACGGGTATCGCTCCTACCGAGTAGCTGCACGAGATTCCGTAGCGCAAGGACGCTCCCACCCCCTTTCCTGCCCGCGGCAGGGAAGCGGGGGAGGGGGGCGTCCTTTCTCTTTCTTTCAATCAGAGAACACCGGAAGTGCCCGCTGCCCGTCCCCCGCGGTGAACTGGTACCTTTGTAGAGGTGGCTTTGTCACTGCTTTTTGTTCATTACTAACCATGGAGTAACCGTGTCTGAAGAGACTCTTGCAGCTCAGCACAACGATGATTCCTTCGAGAATATCTGGCAGGAATTGAAGTGGCGTGGCTTTGTGCACGTCAGCACCGATGAAGAAGCCCTTGAGAAGGCGCTGGCTGAAGAGACCGTGAACTTCTATATCGGTTACGACCCCACCGCAGCTTCCCTGCACCTGGGGCACCTGGTCCAGCTGTTGCTCATGCGTCGCCTACAGCTGGCTGGCCACCGCCCCTTCGGCCTGGTCGGCGGCGCTACCGGCCTGATTGGTGACCCCCGCCAGACCTCTGAGCGCGTGCTCAACTCCCGCGATGTAGTTGAAGGATGGGTAAGCCGTCTGCGCGGCCAGATTGAGCGTTTCTTGTCCTTTGAGGGTGAGAACGGGGCCCAGATGGTCAATAACCTGGACTGGACCAGCGAACTGTCTGCCATCGATTTCCTGCGCGAAATCGGTAAGAACTTCCGCGTGGGCACCATGATTAAAAAGGAAATCGTGTCTAAGCGCCTGAACTCTGAAGAGGGCATCTCCTACACCGAGTTCTCCTACCAGATTCTGCAGGGCAATGACTTCCTTGAACTCAACCGCCGCCACGGCGTGACTCTGCAGTGCGGTGGCTCCGATCAGTGGGGCAACCTGACCAGCGGTACCGAGCTGGTACGCAAGGTCACCGGTAAGTCTGTCCACGCCCTGGGTACTCCGCTGATTACTAACTCTGATGGCACCAAGTTCGGTAAGTCTGAGGGTAACGCTATCTGGTTGGACCCCGAGATGTGCTCACCCTACGCCTTCTACCAGTTCTGGCTCAACACTGCCGATGCTGACGTAGCTGACCGTCTCAAGGTCTTCACCTTCAAGACCCGCGACGAAATTGCTGCCCTGCAGAAGTCTGTTGAAGAAGAGCCCTTCAAGCGCCTAGCCCAGAAGACCCTGGCCTACGAGGTGACCTCTCTGGTACACGGTGTTGAAGCAACCGAAAAGGTGATCGCTGCTTCTGAGGCTCTCTTCGGCAAGGGCGATTTCGCTGCCCTGGACGAGGCCACCCTCAAGGCCGCTACCGCCGAGCTGCCCCACGCTGTGCTTTCAGCTAACCAGCTGGGCATGGTGACGGTGCTGACCGAGACCGGCCTTTCTGCTTCTAAGTCCGAGGCCCGCCGCACCCTCAAGGAAGGCGGCGCTGCCATCAACAACGTCAAGGTACAGGGCGAGGACGCCGCCCTCACCGAGTCCGACCTGCTTCTAGGCAAGTACGCGGTGGTTCGCCGCGGCAAGAAGAACATGGCAGTTGTTGAGGTTGCCCAGTAAGTTCTTCTCTTGAGCGAGGACACCCGCCCCACCTCTCATCCTTACACAGGGAGGGAGTGGGGCGGGTTTTGTTATTTGCGCTTGCCAGGGCGGTAAAAGCGGACAAAAACGGAGTTGGGCCTGGGCAGGGTTCTGCGAGGCTAGAAAAGTTTTTCAAAATATTTTTGAGAAAATTTAACACGCTGTTTACTAGGGGAAACACCTTTGATTGTGTGGGTTTCGGTGGTGTTTTGAGGGAAAAAGAGCCCCAATCGGGTTGCGTGCTCCAAAAAACCTGCGTAAAGTATAACGAGTCGCTGAGGCACGGGGAACCGGCCCAAAGCGAAAAATAATCGAATAGTGCACCACAAGTTGAGTCGATAAAGACTCCCAGGTAAAGTTGATTGAACTGGTTTTCGGGTTTGAAGCTAAGGCTTTGAAGTAAAGAAAAGAGCTTGTGGCCATTATTACGCTCTAGCGAGTTGCGATGATGGAGAAAGCATTATAGACTAAACGAGTTGCCCAAACGGGGTGACACAAAACTTGAGAATGACCGATACGAAACACCGGCCAGGTTCAACTGGCTAGGGTTGAGAATGCGGTTTGTTGCTTGAAAACTCAATAGCGTACCAATGTTATAAATAACATTCTTATCGTCCACACTACACACTAGTGTTCACACATGAACACACTGGTAGTGCGGAAATTGAACTGATACCAAATATTTATACAAGATGTGAGAAACCCCTTTGGTTTCTCACAGAATTTGATAATCATATGGTTTCAGATTCGTCAGCTCGAACCACACCACCCCGTGGTGAATGGTTCGCTAACAATCAGAGACCAGGATCATCAACTACTTCATTTTTTCAACGGAGAGTTTGATTCTGGCTCAGGACGAACGCTGGCGGCGTGCTTAACACATGCAAGTCGAACGATGAAGCCCAGCTTGCTGGGTGGATTAGTGGCGAACGGGTGAGTAATACGTGAGTAACCTGCCTTTAACTCTGGGATAAGCCTTGGAAACGAGGTCTAATACCGGATACGACTAGTTCCCGCATGGGATGCTGGTGGAAAGGGATATGTACTGGTTTTAGATGGGCTCACGGCCTATCAGCTTGTTGGTGAGGTAACGGCTCACCAAGGCGACGACGGGTAGCCGGCCTGAGAGGGTGACCGGCCACACTGGGACTGAGACACGGCCCAGACTCCTACGGGAGGCAGCAGTGGGGAATATTGCACAATGGGCGCAAGCCTGATGCAGCGACGCCGCGTGAGGGATGACGGCCTTCGGGTTGTAAACCTCTTTCAGCAGGGAAGAAGCGAAAGTGACGGTACCTGCAGAAGAAGCGCCGGCTAACTACGTGCCAGCAGCCGCGGTAATACGTAGGGCGCGAGCGTTGTCCGGAATTATTGGGCGTAAAGAGCTTGTAGGCGGTTTGTCGCGTCTGCTGTGAAAGCCCGGGGCTTAACCCCGGGTTTGCAGTGGGTACGGGCTAACTAGAGTGCAGTAGGGGAGACTGGAATTCCTGGTGTAGCGGTGAAATGCGCAGATATCAGGAGGAACACCAATGGCGAAGGCAGGTCTCTGGGCTGTAACTGACGCTGAGAAGCGAAAGCATGGGGAGCAAACAGGATTAGATACCCTGGTAGTCCATGCCGTAAACGTTGGGCACTAGGTGTGGGGGGCATTCCACGTTTTCCGCGCCGTAGCTAACGCATTAAGTGCCCCGCCTGGGGAGTACGGCCGCAAGGCTAAAACTCAAAGAAATTGACGGGGGCCCGCACAAGCGGCGGAGCATGCGGATTAATTCGATGCAACGCGAAGAACCTTACCAAGGCTTGACATATACCGGACCGCTCTAGAGATAGAGTTTCCCTTCGGGGCTGGTATACAGGTGGTGCATGGTTGTCGTCAGCTCGTGTCGTGAGATGTTGGGTTAAGTCCCGCAACGAGCGCAACCCTCGTTCTATGTTGCCAGCACGTAATGGTGGGGACTCATAGGAGACTGCCGGGGTCAACTCGGAGGAAGGTGGGGATGACGTCAAATCATCATGCCCCTTATGTCTTGGGCTTCACGCATGCTACAATGGCCGGTACAAAGGGTTGCGATACTGTGAGGTTGAGCTAATCCCAAAAAGCCGGTCTCAGTTCGGATTGGGGTCTGCAACTCGACCCCATGAAGTCGGAGTCGCTAGTAATCGCAGATCAGCAACGCTGCGGTGAATACGTTCCCGGGCCTTGTACACACCGCCCGTCAAGTCACGAAAGTTGGTAACACCCGAAGCCGATGGCCTAACCCCTTGTGGGAGGGAGTCGTCGAAGGTGGGATTGGCGATTGGGACTAAGTCGTAACAAGGTAGCCGTACCGGAAGGTGCGGCTGGATCACCTCCTTTCTAAGGAGCTTCAACGTATTGGTTGAGCCACGCTGAACGCGAGTGTCGTTTGGGTGGTTTGCTCATGGGTGGAATGTTAGTTCAGGTGCCCTTGTGGTGCTGATGAGAATGTGTGTAATGTTGGTGCGCTTTTGGGTTTTGAGGTAACAAGCCATATGTGGTTTGTTGCTCTCAGGTTCCCGGCACGAGAGTAGTGACTGAGCTTTGTCTTTGGTTGCCTCGAGTGGTATCGGGTTGTTGTTTGAGAACTGTATAGTGGACGCGAGCATCTTCGAATGTAATGAAGATTTCTCAATCTCTTATGATTGGGTTTCTTTGATACTTTTGATTTTGTACTTAGTTAGTCAAGGTTTTATTATCTTTGATTTTATCTGTGTGTAAGTTATTAAGGGCACACGGTGGATGCCTTGGCACTAGAAGCCGATGAAGGACGTGTGAATCTGCGAAAAGCCTGGGGAAGCCGATAACAGGGCGTTGATCCCAGGATGTCCGAATGGGGAAACCCAGCAAGCCATCATGGTTTGTTACCACCAGTTGAATGTATAGGCTGGTTGGAGGGAACGAGGGGAAGTGAAACATCTCAGTACCCTCAGGAAGAGAAAATAACTAATGATTCTGTGAGTAGTGGCGAGCGAAAGCGGAAGAGACTAAACCTGTGGTGTGTGATACCGGTTGAGGGTTGCATCATGGGGGTTGTGGGAGTACGCATAACAGTTTCAACCGGCTGTTGACGTGATGTTCTAGCATGTAGGTGAACGCCTTGGGATGGGCGACCGGAGAGGGTGAGAGTCCTGTAATCGTAATGTGTTAGACCGCGTGTGTGCCACCCGAGTAGCACGGGGCTCGTGGAATCTCGTGTGAATCTGCCAGGACCACCTGGTAAGTCTAAATACTTTCTAGTGACCGATAGTGAATCAGTACCGTGAGGGAATGGTGAAAAGTACCCCGGGAGGGGAGTGAAATAGTACCTGAAACCGTGTGCTTACAAGCCGTTGGAGCCTTGTGGGGTGACAGCGTGCCTTTTGAAGAATGAGCCTGCGAGTTAGTGTTCTGTCGCGAGGTTAACCCGTGTGGGGAAGCCGTAGCGAAAGCGAGTCTGAATAGGGCGAGTGAGTGGCAGGATCTAGACCCGAAGCGGAGTGATCTATCCATGGCCAGGTTGAAGCGACGGTAAGACGTCGTGGAGGACCGAACCCACTTCAGTTGAAAATGGAGGGGATGAGCTGTGGATAGGGGTGAAAGGCCAATCAAACTCTGTGATAGCTGGTTCTCCCCGAAATGCATTTAGGTGCAGCGTTGCGTGTTTCTTGCCGGAGGTAGAGCTACTGGATGGCCGATGGGCCCCACAGGGTTACTGACGTCAGCTAAACTCCGAATGCCGGTAAGTGAGAGCGTAGCAGTGAGACAGTGGGGGATAAGCTTCATTGTCGAGAGGGAAACAGCCCAGACCATCAACTAAGGTCCCTAAGCGTGTACTAAGTGGGAAAGGATGTGGAGTTGCTTAGACAACCAGGAGGTTGGCTTAGAAGCAGCCACCCTTGAAAGAGTGCGTAATAGCTCACTGGTCAAGTGATTCTGCGCCGATAATGTAGCGGGGCTCAAGTACACCACCGAAGTTATGGCAATCAAGCGTTGTGCTTGGTTGGGTAGGGGAGCGTCGTGTATCCGGTGAAGCTGCGGTGTAAACCAGTGGTGGAGGGTATGCGAGTGAGAATGCAGGCATGAGTAGCGAATCACGGGTGAGAAACCCGTGCGCCGGATGATCAAGGGTTCCAGGGTCAAGCTAATCTGCCCTGGGTTAGTCGGGGCCTAAGGCGAGGCCGACAGGCGTAGTCGATGGATAACGGGTTGATATTCCCGTACCGGTGAAAAACCGCCCATACTGATATTTTGATGCTAACTGTGAGAAGCCGTTTGTAACCCCTTCACTTGTGTTGGGGAGCTTGTGGTGGACTGCAGGACCCGATTTTTGGAGGTAAACGTATTAACAGGTGTGACGCAGGAAGGTAGCCAAGCCACGCGATGGTTGTCGTGGTCTAAGCGTGTAGGGTATCCGGTTGTTAAATGCGCCGGTGTTGGCCTGAGACGTGATGGGACCCCGTTATTGGGGGATTTGGTGATCCTATGCTGCCGAGAAAAGCATCGACGTGAGGTTTTAGCCGCCCGTACCCGAAACCGACACAGGTGATCAGGTAGAGAATACTAAGGCGATCGAGAGAATCATGGTTAAGGAACTCGGCAAAATGTCCCCGTAACTTCGGGAGAAGGGGAGCCTTGAGCGTGACCGGTCCGTGCGACCGTGAGCGTGTATGGGTCGCAGAGAATTGGGGGAAGCGACTGTTTATCAAAAACACAGGTCCGTGCGAAGTCGTAAGACGATGTATACGGACTGACTCCTGCCCGGTGCTGGAAGGTTAAGAGGATTGGTTAGCCCCTTGTGGGCGAAGCTGAGAATTTAAGCCCCAGTAAACGGCGGTGGTAACTATAACCATCCTAAGGTAGCGAAATTCCTTGTCGGGTAAGTTCCGACCTGCACGAATGGAGTAACGACTTCCCTACTGTCTCAACCATGAACTCGGCGAAATTGCAGTACGAGTAAAGATGCTCGTTTCGCGCAGCAGGACGGAAAGACCCCGTGACCTTTACTATAGTTTGGTATTGGTGTTCGGTGCGGCTTGTGTAGGATAGGTGGGAGACTGTGAAGCATGGACGCTAGTTCGTGTGGAGTCGTTGTTGAAATACCACTCTGGTCGCTCTGGATGTCTAACTTCGGCCCGTGATCCGGGTCAGGGACAGTGCCTGATGGGTAGTTTAACTGGGGCGGTTGCCTCCCAAAAAGTAACGGAGGCGCCCAAAGGTTCCCTCAGCCTGGTTGGCAATCAGGTGTTGAGTGTAAGTGCACAAGGGAGCTTGACTGTGAGACTGGCAGGTCGAGCAGGGACGAAAGTCGGGACTAGTGATCCGGCGGTACGTTGTGGAACGGCCGTCGCTCAACGGATAAAAGGTACCTCGGGGATAACAGGCTGATCTTGCCCAAGAGTCCATATCGACGGCATGGTTTGGCACCTCGATGTCGGCTCGTCGCATCCTGGGGCTGGAGTTGGTCCCAAGGGTTGGGCTGTTCGCCCATTAAAGCGGTACGCGAGCTGGGTTCAGAACGTCGTGAGACAGTTCGGTCCCTATCCGCTGCGCGCGTTGGAAATTTGAGAAAGGCTGTCCTTAGTACGAGAGGACCGGGACGGACGAACCTCTGGTATGTCAGTTGTACCGCCAGGTGCATGGCTGATTGGCTACGTTCGGGAGGGATAACCGCTGAAAGCATCTAAGCGGGAAGCCTGTTTCGAGATGAGATTTCCTGGCAGCTTTGGGCTGTGTGAGGATCCCTATAGATGATGGGGTTGATAGGCTAGGTATGGACGCGGGGAATGCCCGTGGAGTTGACTGGTACTAATAGTCCGAAGGCTTACACTTTATAACTAGTGTGCTTGTGTTGTTTGTGTCCACTGTATGGTTTTGAGATAACAACCCTGTTGGGTTTGTTATTGCTGCCCCCTTCTTTGTTGTGGGTGGGGTGGTGCATCGTTGGTTTACGGTGGTTATAGCGAGAGGGAAACACCCGGTTCCATCCCGAACCCGGAAGTTAAGGCTCTTTGCGCCGATGGTACTGCACTGGTGACGGTGTGGGAGAGTAGGTTACTGCCGGTTTTTGATTGGGATATTGGAAGGTCCTGGGCTGTTTGTCCAGGACCTTTTTATTTGTGGCTCGGAGCTATCGCTCCGAGCCATTTTTGTTTTAAAGCTACAGGTAAGCGCGGAGCTGTGTGCCTGAAAACGCACCGGTAAGACCAGGCAGCCCCTACGCAAGCTACCCCAAGCCAGATAAACTAGAACCTAGCATAAGACAGGGCAAAGAAGCGCCCAAACCCCACCACAAATACCATAGAGGAGCTCACTTGGCTGAATACTCACGTAACCACTCAGATAAAAACCGCGGTGGCTACAAGAAGAACAACGACCGTAACTCCTCACGCCCCTACCGCAGCGACCGCTCCGACCGTAACGACAGCGGCTACACCAAGCGCGACGGTGACCGCCCATTCGGTGACAAGAAGAAGCCCTTCGATAAGAACCGCGGCGGTGGCAAGCGCTTCGACGACCGTAAAAACAACGGTAACGGCCGCGGCGAACGCTCCTTCGACCGTAAGGGTAATGGCCCCCGCAAGAACTTCGACCGCGACCAGAATAAGCGTGGCTTCCAGGGGGAGCGCAAAGACCGTAACTTTACTGCTGAGGCAAAGAACCCCAGCGGTGACTACCGTCCGTCAAAGAATGCACCCGAGATCGATACCGACGTCACCGGTAAAGAGCTTGAAAACTGGACTCTGCGTGCCCTGCGCCAGCTAGAAGCCCAGAACTCTGATACTGTGGCTAAGCACCTGGTCATGGTGGGGCGTTACCTCGATATCGACCCTGACTTTGCTCTTGAGCACGCTGTTGCTGCCTCAAAGCGAGCTGGCCGTATTGGTGTCGTCCGCGAGGTCGTCGGTATCGCCGCCTACGCCGCTGAAGACTTCGAGCTTGCCTTGCGCGAGCTGCGTACTCACCGCCGTATCTCAGGTTCCAACGAACACCTGGCTCTGCTCGTCGACTGTGAGCGTGCCCTGGGCCGTATCGAAAAGGCATTGACCCTGGCAGAAGAAGCCAAGAACGAGGACGTGCCGGCGGGCGTCCGCTCCGAGGTCGCTATCGTGGTCTCCGGTATCTACAGTGACCAGGGGGAGCTGAAGAAGGCTATCAAGGCCCTTGAGATTCCTGAGCTGAACCCTAAGCGCGGCTTTGACTACTCACCCCGTCTCTTCAATACCTACGCAGAACTCCTTGAGCAGGATGGTCGAGGTAAGGAAGCTGCCCGTTGGGCCCGCCTAGCCCTGATGACCGAAGCTGCGCTGGGTCAGGGTGACTTCGTCGAACCTGAGATCTTCGATATCTTCACTGAACAGGACCTGCTTGAACCCGAAGAACCCTCCGTTGACCTAGAAGCGGCTGAAGCCCAGGCACCGGCTGCTGAAGCTGCAGAGGCCGACGAGGAAGCAGACGCTGCTGAAGTCACCGAGACTGAGGTTGCCGATGCAGTAACGGCAGAAGAGCCTGAAGCCAGCGAAGACGGCGCTCTTTTTGAGGTCGATGAAACCCTGACGACCACTGAAACCGTAGTGAGCGAAGACCAGGCAGAGGAAGAAGCCCTCTTCGAGCTGTCTGCTGAAGCTGTTGAGGAGGACCGCGACTAATGCTGCTGGCAGCCCACGACGCTATTCTCTCTGACCTTGACGGTGTAGTGTATGCGGGACCCTTCGCTATTGAAGGTGCCCCGGAGGCTCTGAACAGGGCCCAGGACGCCGGGGTTCCGGTAGCCTTCGTGACCAACAATGCCTCGCGCAGCGTCCAGGCCGTTGCTGATCACCTGGTGGAACTCGGCGTCAACACCGATGCCGACTATGTGATTAGCTCTGCCCAGGCTGCGGCTGAACTGCTGAAGGCCCAGCTCCCTGCCGGGGCTAAGGTACTGATCACCGGGGCACAGGCTCTGGCCGATTGCGTGGCGGCTGCCGGGCTAACCCCCGTCGATAGCCAGGCTGATGAGCCGGTTGCGGTTGCTCAAGGATTCAACCCCAAGATCGTGTGGGAAGACCTCGCTGAAGCCGCCTATACCCTGGCTGATGAGAAGGTTCTATGGGTTGCCTCCAACACCGACTTTACGATTCCTAAGGAACGCGGCATCGCCCCCGGTAACGGCACCCTGGTGGGGGCTGTGGCGACGGCTACCGGGCGCACCCCGCAGGTGGCAGGGAAACCCGAGTCTCCGATTTTTGTGACCGCAGCTCAGAAGCTGAACTCGCAGCGGCCCGTGGTGGTGGGTGACCGTCTGGATACCGATATTCAGGGCGGCAACCGGGCCGCCATGGCGACAGCCGTGGTGATGACAGGCGTGGAGACCTACCAGAGTATTCTGGCGGCTATTCCGGTGGAGCGTCCCACCTATATTCTGGAAGATCTCGCCGGTTTCTTTGAGGACTATCCCCAGATTCAGGTGCAGGCAAACGCTACCGGCATGAGTGCCCAGGGGGCAGGCTGGCTGGCAGATGCAAACGATACCGAGATCACCATCACCGGTGAGGGTAGCGAGATCGATAGCTGGCGTGTGGCCTGTGCAGCCTGGTGGGCTGCCCACCCCGATGCGTCCGCCCCCGTTTCACCCGTCGCGGTGCACCGTGGCTAGGGGAGTGGACGAGCGCCGCCGACCCGAGCCCCTAGAACAGACGGCAGCGACACCCCCGGCTGAGGAAACCGAGGAGCTAGACCCCGAATTTGAGGAAGCTCTAACCGCTGCCCTGGCCCTGGACGCCACCGAACGCATCGAGAGGCTGGGCCAGCTGGCGTCCGCCCTCAAAGAAGACCTAGATACAAGCCGCTAGAGCCGAGCGCGGAGCGGGAAGGAAGAATATGCGACTGGACCAGTACATGGTGCAGGCAAAGATTGCCCGCTCCCGCACGCTGGCAGCCAAGATGGTTGAGGGCGGGCACATCAGCGTGAACGGCCGTACCGTGACGAAGCCAGCCCAAAAGCTGAAGGAGGGGGACCGCGTCCGCGTCCGCCGCAGCGAGCTGACCGAGTACGTGAGCCGCGCCGGGCACAAGCTGGCCGGGGCGCTGGACGCCTTCCCCGAGGTCACCGTTGCCGGTAAATTCTGCCTGGACGCAGGCGCCTCCACCGGCGGGTTTACCGACGTGCTCTTGCGCCGGGGCGCCAGCCGCGTTGCGGCGGTCGATGTGGGGCACGACCAGTTGGTCGAGCAGATACGGAACCACCCGGACGTTGATGTGTATGAGGGCATGAACGTGCGGCACATGAACCCCGATGACATCGGCGGGCAGGTAGCCCTTACGGTCTCAGACCTGAGCTTTATCTCCCTGACCAAGGTCGTCGAACCACTGGCCCGGGCAACGGCTGCAGGCGGGGATCTGCTGCTCATGGTCAAACCCCAGTTTGAGGTGGGCCCTGCCCGCATCGGCAAGGGCGGGGTGGTAACCGATCCCGAGGCGAGAGCGGACGCTGTGGCGTCCGTCCGCGCAGCAGCGCAGGACGCCGGCCTGCTCGTGCTGGGGGAGCAGGAAAGCCCCCTGCCGGGACAGGACGGCAACGTAGAATTCTTCCTCTGGTGCCGCAAGCCTGACGAAGCAACCCCCGCTTCATAAGACACCCAAAGTCGAATAAATATTCGAAAAAATCCGGTGTGTTGGGCCCAGAAAAACAGCAAAACCGCCTACGGTCAGCTAGCCTAAAAGTGTGAACGAAACACCTGACACCGCCCTCACGCCCCAGCAGACCATGACGCCGGGGGAGCGCAATATTCTTGTCTTCGCCCATACCGGCCGTCTTGAAGCCCGCAACGCTGCTCGTGCTACCTGCACGCAGCTGCACCGGGCTGGACTGGTGCCCGTGATGAATCGCGCTGACCTGGAAGCTCTGACCGAAAAATGGGAGAACCCCGTGCCGGTAGCTGTGGCCCATGAGTCGGTTGCCCTCAAAGACATTGAACTGGGTATGGTGCTGGGCGGTGACGGGTCGATTCTGCGCGCCGCCGAGATGATTCGCCACACCCAGATACCCCTCATCGGTGTCAACCTTGGCCACGTAGGATTTCTTGCAGAGGCCGAAGAGTTCGACCTGACCGAAACCGTTGAGCGAGTAGTCTCGGGTGACTACACGGTCGAAGAGCGCATGGCAATCGACGTGAAGGTCTGGGACGGCAGCCAGAAAATTCTTGAAACCTGGGCCCTTAACGAGGCCAGCGTTGAAAAGGGCAACCGCGAAAAAATGATCGAGGTGGTCATTGAGGTAGACCGGCGCCCGCTCTCGTCCTTTGGCTGTGACGGCGTGGTGCTGGCAACTCCGACCGGTTCAACCGCCTACGCGTTCTCTGGCGGTGGCCCGGTCGTCTGGCCCAGCGTTGAGGCTATGCTGATGGTGCCCCTCTCGGCCCACGCTCTTTTTGCCCGCCCCCTGGTCACCGCACCGACCTCGATGATGGCGGTAGAGCTGATTTCCACCAACGGGGCAGAAGGTGTGCTCTGGTGCGACGGACGCCGTACCCGCGACCTGCCTCCCGGGGCCCGCGTCGAGGTAACCCGCTCGTCCAAGCCCGTCCGCCTGGCCCGTATGCACCCGGCCCCCTTCTCAGAGCGCCTGGTCAAGAAGTTCGAGCTACCCATTGCGGGCTGGCGCGGCCCCCACACCCCCGGGCCTGCGACCAGCGCCCTGACCGTCATTCGTAACGACTAACCTCGTCAAGAAAGTTTTTCCCTCGTGATTGAAGAAATTCACCTACGCGATCTGGGCGTTATTACCGACGCCCGCCTACCTCTTGAACCCGGCTTCTCAGTGCTGACCGGTGAGACGGGTGCCGGTAAAACCATGGTCGTGACGGCTCTGGGCATGCTGCTGGGCGCTCGCTCCGATGCCTCTAGCGTGCGCAACGGCGCTAAGAACGCCCTGGCCGAGGCCGTTATCCGCCTGCCTCAGGGGCACCGGGCACTCACCCTAGCCGAGGACGCCGGCGGTTCGGTTGAGGAACTCGACGGTGGATCTGCCGAGCTACTTCTGGCCCGCACCGTCAGTGCCGCCGGTCGCTCCCGCGCTCACGTGGGCGGTGTCTCTGCCCCTATCGGCACCCTGGCTGACATCGGCCATACCCTGGTTGCGGTGCACGGCCAGTCCGACCAGCTGCGACTCAAGGACGCCGCCGAACAGCGTCACGCTTTGGACTCCTACGCCGGGAAAAAACTTGAAAAGCTTTTGGCGGCCTACACCGTCAACTACGAACGCTACCGCCAGGCCGCCGGGGAGCTGCGCGACGTCCGCGAAAACACCCGCGCCCGCGCTCTGGAAGCCCAGACCCTGCAGGGCGCTCTGGCAGAAATTGATTCGGTGCAGCCTGCCGAGGGCGAAGATGAGGCCCTGCGGGCAGAAAGCCAAAAACTGGCCAACGTTGAGTCTCTGCGCCTAGCTGCGGCGACGGCGTCCGCCGCTCTGTCGGGCACCGAATACGGGGATGCGGATGAGCCCAACGTGCTGGGGCTGCTCGATGCCGCCCGCACCGCCCTGGCCGCAGAAGCAGATGCGGACGCCGACCTAGCAGCTCTCGCCGGACGGCTGAACGAGGCCCTGATCCATGTGACCGACATTGCCGAAGAAATCTCGGCCTACACCTCGCGGCTAGATACCGAGGGGCCTGAGCGCCTGGCTGAGGTCGAGCACCGCCGGGCCCAGCTCAAGAGCCTGACCCGCAAGTACGGGGCTGATATTGCCGAGGTGCTGGCCTGGGCAGAAGAATCTCGGGCCCGTCTGGAAACCCTCTCGGATGACCCAGCCCGCCAGGAGGCCCTGGAAGCCGAACTGCGCCAGTTGCGCGAGACCCTGGAGGAGCAGGCAGCAGAGCTCACCGACCTGCGTACCAAGGCAGCCCGCAAACTGGCTGCCTCCGTCAGCAAGGAACTCTCAGCCCTGGCCATGCCCAACGCCTCGCTGGTGGTTGAGGTGGAAGAAACCGAGAAGTTCCACCGCTTTGGTAAGGACGCGGTGACCTTCATGCTGGCTCCCCACACCCAGGCCGTACCCCGCCCCCTAGGCAAGGGCGCCTCGGGCGGTGAGCTCTCTCGCGTGATGCTGGCCCTTGAAGTGGTGCTCTCAGAAGTAGATCCCGTGCCCACCTTCATCTTTGACGAGGTGGACTCCGGCGTTGGTGGTAAAGCCGCCATCGAAATCGGCCGCCGCCTGGCTATGCTCGCTAAGAACGTGCAGGTACTGGTGGTCACCCACCTGCCCCAGGTAGCAGCCTTTGCAGACCAGCACATCCTGGTACGCAAAAACGATGACGGCTCCCTCTCTCGTGTGCAGGTTCTCACACCCGAGGAACGAGTCGTAGAGCTTGCCCGCATGCTCTCTGGTCACGATCAGTCGGCAGCAGCCCAGGAACACGCCCGAGAACTCCTGGCCGATGCCGGCCAGACCTAGCCCCCGGGCAGGTGCCCTACCTGCTCAGTAGAAGCCGGGGCAGGCGTCCGCCCACCGGGCCCTGCCCCACAGTGTTTACACGCGCGAAACAGAAACGGTGATAGGCTGGAATTCCGTGGTAGATACAAACGCATCAAACAACAGTAAAGTCACCCGCCAGATTTTCGTCACCGGCGGCGTAGCATCATCTCTCGGCAAAGGCCTCTCAGCCTCATCTCTCGGCCGACTTCTTCGCTCCCGCGGTCTCTCAGTGACCATGCAGAAGCTCGACCCCTATCTCAACGTCGATCCCGGCACCATGAATCCCTTCCAGCACGGTGAAGTATTCGTCACCGACGACGGGGCAGAAACCGACCTCGACATCGGCCACTACGAACGCTTCCTCGACGAGAACCTCTCCCAGGCAGCTAACGTCACCACCGGTCAGGTCTACTCCCACGTCATCGCCAAGGAACGCCGCGGCGAATACCTGGGCGATACCGTGCAGGTCATTCCCCATATCACCGACGAAATTAAGCGCCGCATGCGCCTTCCCGCTGAAGGCGAGAACGCCCCCGACATCATCATCACCGAAATCGGTGGCACCGTGGGCGACATCGAATCCCTGCCCTTCCTCGAAGCAGCCCGCCAGGTCCGTCGCGATGTGGGCCGCCGCAACGTCTTCTTCCTGCACGTGTCTCTGGTGCCCTTCATCGGGCCGTCCGGCGAGCTGAAGACCAAGCCCACCCAGCACTCCGTTGCTGCCCTGCGTGGCCTGGGCATTATTCCCGACGGCCTGATCCTGCGCTGTGAACGCGAAGTGCCCGAGTCACACAAGATCAAGATTGGTCACGCCTGCGACGTAGAGCCCGAGGCCGTTATCTCCTGCGCTGACGCCCCCAGCATCTATGACATCCCCAAGACCCTGCACAGCCAGAACCTCGACGCCTACATCCTGGACTACCTGGGGATCGACGCGAACCCCGTTGACTTCACCCAGTGGGATAAGCTGCTGAGCGCCGTCCACACCCCCAAGACTGAGGTCAACGTTGCTCTGGTCGGCAAATACATCGACCTGCCCGATGCCTACCTGTCGGTCACTGAGGCCCTGCGCGCCGGCGGCTTTGCCAACGACGCTAAGGTCAATATCAAATGGGTTGCTGCCGACCTCTGCGCGAGCCGCGAGGACGCCGCCCACCAGCTGCGCGGCATGGACGCCATTCTCGTACCCGGCGGCTTCGGCATCCGTGGCCTGGACGGCAAAATTGGCGCCCTGCGCCACGCCCGCGAACACAAGATTCCGACCCTGGGTATCTGCCTAGGTCTGCAGTCCATGGTGCTTGAATACGCCCGCAACGTACTCGGTATCAAGGACGCCTCATCGACAGAGTTCGACCCCGAGACCGCATCCCCGCTGATCGCCACCATCGAAGAGCAGAAGGCCTTCGTGGACGGCGCAGGCGACCTGGGCGGTACCATGCGCCTGGGCCTCTACCCGGCAACCCTGGCAGCAGGCTCACTGGCCGAAAGCATCTACGGGGCAACCGAGGTCGCAGAACGCCACCGCCACCGCTACGAGGTCAACAACGACTACCGCCAGCAACTGGAAGAAGCCGGGCTAGTTATCTCTGGTACTTCACCCGACTCGTCCCTGGTGGAGTTCGTCGAGCTACCCGTGAGCGAGCACCCCTACTACATCGCCACCCAGGCCCACCCGGAATACCGCTCCCGCCCCACCCGCCCCCACCCCCTCTTTGCTGGGCTCATCAAGGCGGCACTTGAGGCTCGCAAGAACGGCTAGTACTGTTCTAAGGTATGCAACAGAATCTCTCGTATGAGGTGGGGGACGCCCCCCGCCTCGACGCCCCGGCGCTCGCCGCGACCCAAGATACAATCGCTGACATCGCTAACCCCCGCTTCGTCACCAGCCGCACCACCAAATTTGAGGGCTACGTCTGGGACGTTATCCGCGAGGGCATAGCGCTGGAAGAAGGCGCCGAACCCTTCGAACGAGATTTTCTGTTGCATCCTGGGGCGGTTGCCGTCCTTGCTCTCAACGAGAAGAACGAGGTGCTGCTCATCAACCAGTACCGCCACCCCGTCCGCGCCAACCTGTGGGAAATCCCCGCAGGTCTACTCGACATCGATGGCGAAGACCCCGTGCACGCTGCCGCCCGTGAACTGGCAGAAGAAACCGACCTCCAAGCCGCCCGGTGGGACACCCTCATGGAGTTCTACAACTCACCCGGCGGCATGGGCGAGGCCTGCCGCATCTACCTGGCCCGCGATCTCAGCGCCATCCCCACTGAAGACCGCGAAGAGCGGGTTCACGAAGAATCAGAAATCGTGCAGCGCTGGGTACCTCTCGATGAGGCCGTCCGCGCTGTGCTGGCCGGGCGAATCCACAACGCGGCCTCCACCAACGCGATTCTTGCCGCCGACGCCGCAGCCCGTCGTAACTTCGAAACCCTCTACCCGGCGTCCGCTCCCTTCACCGCCCACCCCGCCCTGCGCGAGGCAAACTACCGCGGCGAAATCCGCCCCGCCGAAGGTCTCTAAGGTGGCCCCCAGCACCCCGGTTGCACCCACCCCGCTCGATAGGGCCATCGATGCCTACCTCAACCACCTGGCCATCGAACGCGGCCTAGCCGCCAACACCCAGGCAGCCTACCGCCGCGACCTCACCCGCTACAGCACCTACCTGGCAGGCCAGGGCGTGATCGACCCGCGCACCATCACCAAAAAACACGTGCGAGACTTCGCCGCCCACTGCTCGGCACCCGATAAGGACGGGGGAGCAGATCTCGCCGCGAAATCGGTCGCCCGCATCATCAGCGGCGTACGCGGCGCCCACTCCTTCTGGTACCGAGAAGGCACCACCCCCACAGACCCCGCGGCGACCGTCCGCCCGCCCACCCCCGCCGCCCGCCTGCCCAAGGCCCTACCCCTAGCCGACATCACCCGCCTGCTTGAAAGCCCCGACCCCGCCACCCCCGCGGGGCTGCGCGATAGGGCCCTGCTCGAATTCCTCTACTCCACGGGTGCCCGCATCAGCGAAGCTATCACCGTGGACATTGATGACCTAGTCATTGACCGGAACCCCACGGAAGAAAACCCCCAGTTGCCCGCTGTCGTCAGACTCTTCGGCAAGGGCAACAAGGAGAGGGTGGTGCCCGTTGGCTCTTACGCTGCCCGGGCTATCGACGACTACCTGGTGCGCGGACGCCCGGCGCTCGCCTCCCGCGGCAGGGGAAGCGCTGCCCTCTTCCTCAATGCGAGGGGCGGACGCATCACCCGGCAGGGGGCCTACCTCATCCTTAAAAACCACGCTGAACGCGCGAACATTCGGGCCGAGATTTCTCCGCATACCCTGCGCCACTCCTTTGCGACCCACCTGCTTGAGGGCGGGGCCGATATCCGCGTGGTGCAGGAACTTCTGGGACATGCCTCAGTGACCACAACCCAGGTCTATACCAAGGTCACCGCCGATACCCTGCGCGAGGTCTTTGCAGCTAGCCACCCCCGCGCCCGCTAGACATACGAGAGAAAACGATGACTACTACCCCTCAGACAGACCAAGCCCGCTTAGATACCGATACCTTCGATGTGCTAGTCATCGGCGCTGGCCCGGTGGGAGAGAACCTTGCCGACTACGCCACCCAGGGCGGGTTGAGCGTTGCTCTGATTGAGCACGAACTTCTGGGAGGGGAGTGCTCCTACTATGCCTGTATGCCTTCCAAAGCCCTACTGCGGCCCTTGCAGGTAGCTCAGATTGCCCAACACCTACCCGGCCTCACCGGAACCACTGTGAACGCAGCTGACCTGCTGAAACGGCGTGATGCCTGGGTTTCTCGTTACCGGGATGAGGGCCAGGTACGCTGGGCCGAATCCGCCGGTATTACCGTGGTGCGCGGCCACGGAGAACTGACCGGTGATAAAACCGTCACGGTAACCTCCGCTGACGGAACCACCCGGATTCTTAAGGCCCGCCGTGCCGTTGTGCTGGCAACGGGATCGCAGGCCAGAGTGCCTCATCTCTATGCGGGGTTAGAGGCCTGGGATAACAGGGACGTCACCGGCGTCATCGAGATACCGCGGCGACTTACCATCGTGGGCGGCGGCGTGGTTGCGGTAGAAGCTGCAACCTGGATGGCCGCCCTGGGTAGCGAAGTGACCCTGCTGGTACGCGGCCAGCACCTCTTGGGCAGGCTAGGTGCAGAGATTGAGGGGCTCAGCGATATGATTGCTGCGGCTCTGATCGACTTGGGCATCACCCTCCGCTATGGTGCCCGGGTAGCGGACGCTCGCCGCGAGGCCCCCAGCGCCACAGGGCTCGGTAGGGTGCACGGCGGGGAAGTTACGCTCACCCTTGATGACGGGCAGACCCTGGTCAGCGATGAACTGTTGCTAGCAACCGGGCGTACCCCTGCCCTAGAAGTGGTAGGGCTCCACACTATTGGTCTCAGCCCGGAGGCAGCTCTGGCTGGTGAGGGGCCTGACTGGCTCCACCTAATCGGGGACGCCGCCGGGCAGGTACTACTTACACACCAGGGTAAATACCGGGCACGGGTTCTAGGGGCCGCCCTCGCCGGGCAGGAAGAGTACGCCCCAGCACAAGAAGTTCCAGTACCCCAGGTTATCTTTAGTCAGCCCCAGGTAGCCCAGGTCGGACTCACCGCCCATCAGGCTGCCCAGCAGGGCCATAGCGTGGCCACCAGCCGGGCCACCATGAAGGAGGCCGCCGGTACTTCCTTGCTGTCTAACCTCAACCGGGGCTTTGCTGAACTGACCGTTGATGCTGACACCGGCGTCCTACTGGGTGCCGTCTTTGTAGGGGAGGAAGCTGCCGAGCTCCTGCACGCAGCTACGATTGCCGTCACCGCCCAGCTACCCGTTAAGCTGCTGCGGCACGCGGTACCTGCCTACCCAACGTCCTCAGAAATCTGGCTGAGGCTGCTTGAAAAACTCCCTAGGGAGCTGCGCTAGTACTGCCAGATAGGTAAATAGCACAAAGTCGGCTGGCTGAGAAACAAGAAGCTTCTCAGCCAGCCGACTCAGCGAGTCGCTGCTAAGGGTGGAGACTTAGCTCAGGTGGCGCTCGTCCACACCGTTGTAGGCAGAGAGCGGGCGAATCAGCGAATTCGCTGCGCGCTGCTCCAAGATGTGGGCGGTCCAGCCGGTGATGCGGGAAGCTACGAAGATGGGGGTGAAGGTGGGGGTGTCAAAGCCCATCAGGTGGTAGGTGGGGCCAGCAGGGTAATCCAGGTTGGGCTTGATTCCCTTAGCCTCGTCCATTGCCTCAGCCAGACCCTGGTAGAGGCCGATGATGTCGTGGCGGCCGTAGTATTCGACCATGTCGAAGAAGGACTTCTGCATGGTGGGCACACGGGAATCGCCGTTCTTGTAGACCCGGTGACCGAAGCCCATAATCTTCTTCTCCTCTGCCAAGGCGGCCTCCATCCATGCCTTTGCACGAGCCTTAGCGTCCGCCTGGGACTCACCCTCGATCACACTGATTTCATCGAAGGTGTGCTGCACAGCCTCGTTGGCGCCGCCGTGCAGGGGGCCCTTGAGGGCACCGATAGCGCCGGTGACGGCTGAGTGCAGGTCTGAGAGGGAAGAAGTAATGACGCGGGCGGTGAAGGTAGAGGCGTTGAAGGAGTGCTCGGCGTACATGACCATGGAGACGTTGAAAGCGGTCTTGACCTCGGGGGCCGGGACTTCGCCGAAGGCCATGTAGAGGAAGTTATCGCAGTAGTCCAGGTCTTCGCGCGGGGCAATGACGCCCTGGCCCCGGCGGCGACGCTGGTCGTAGCAGACGACAGCCGGCATGACCGCGAACAGTTCCTTGGCCTTGAGCAGTTCGGTCTCGGGGGAGAGATCCTCGCTCTTGGGGTCGGCTGCGCCCAGGAAGGAGGTCGCTGTGCGGCAGACATCCATGGGGTGGCAGTTGGTGGGCAGGGCGTCGATGACTGCCTTCAACGCTGCCGGTAGCTCACGATGGGCTCGCTCGAAGGCGGTGAACTCTGCCAGCTCTGCGTCGGTGGGTAGCTCCCCGTTCCAGAGCAGCAGGGCTACCTTCTCAAAAGGAACAGTTGCCAGTTCCTGTACCGGGTAGCCCCGGTAGAGCAGGGAGTTGGTTTCTGTGTTGACCTTTGAGATGGCGGTATAGTCAGCAACTACACCGGCCAGACCTTTTTTGACCTCGTTGTCGCTCATGTCTGTTTCTCCTTGTGCGTTTAGGCTTCGAACTTACCGGGAACCTCGAAGTTGAAGATGCCGGTGTCGAACTGGTTGTAGGCCTCGTAGTCGACCAGGTCGTAGAGGCGGGAGCGGGTGAACATCTGGTCCACGTAGGCCTCCTGGGTACCGTCACGCTCGATGGTTTCCAGGACGCGTTCCATGGCTCCCAGCGAGGAGCGCAGCAGGGTGACGGGGTAGATAATCATTGAGATACCCGCTTCAGCCAGCTGTTCCTTGGTGTAGAGCTCGCTCTTGCCGAACTCGGTCATGTTGGCAAGAACCGGCACGTCTACAGCGTCGCAGACAGCCTTGAACTCGTCGAGATTCTTCATGGCCTCGGGGAAAATCGCATCGGCACCGGCATCGACCAGAGCCTTGATGCGGTTGATGGTTTCCTCAAGGGAAGAGGTGCCGCGCAGGTCGGTGCGGGCCATAATCAGGAAGTTCTCATCCCGGCGGGCCTCGGCTGCTGCCTTGATTCGCTTGGTCGCGGTTTCAAGGTCAACCATGTTCTTGTTGTCGAGGTGGCCGCAGCGCTTGGGGTTGAACTGGTCCTCAATGTGGCAGCCTGCCAGGCCGTATTCTTCGAACTCCTGGATGGTGCGGGCCACGTTCATGGGCTCACCAAAGCCGGTGTCGGCATCCACAATGGCGGGCAGATTGGTGATGCGGGCAATCTGCCCTGCGCGCTGGGCTACCTCGGAGAGGGTGGTGAGGCCGACGTCCGGAAATCCCAGCTCGTTGGCCAGCACCGCACCGGAGATGTAGATACCGTCAAAGCCTTTTTCCTCGATCAGGCGGGCTGAAATGGGGGTGTATGTGCCGGGGAACTGGCGAATCTGGTCGCTAGCCAGCATCTCGCGCAGATCCTTGCGCTTTTCGGCTGCGGTTTTTGAAGCGTACAGCATTAGAAGATACCCTTCTTGCCGGTTTCAAGGTCGATGGAGGCGGTGATATTGAGGGCGTCCAGCTCACCTGCACCCAGGTTAGCCAGGTTCTCGGCGGCCTCGATGAAGCGGTTCTGCTCTTCTTCAGAGACCTTGCCTTCGGCCAGCTTGCGGAACTTGCTGATGTAGTCCTCGCGGGCGAAAGGACGGGCACCGAGCGGGTGGGCGTCCGCCACAGCGATTTCTTCGCTGAAGGTCTCGCCGTTAGCCAGCTTGATTTCAACGCGGCCGCCGAAGGCCTTTTCTGCGGGGTCGTTGGAATGGTAGCGGCGGGTCCACTCGGCGTCCTCGGCGGTGGTGACTTTGTGCCAGAGGGCTACGGTGTCTTCGCGCTGGGCACGCTCGGGGGCGTAGGAGCCGACGTGATCCCACTCGCCGTCCTGCAGCATAACGGTGAAGATGTAGGGGATGGAGTGGTCCAGGGTCTCGCGGGTGGCGGTGGGGTCGTACTTCTGGGGGTCGTTGGCGCCAGAGCCGATGACGTAGTGGGTGTGGTGGGAGGTGTGAAGAACAATCGACTCGATGTTCTCGGGGTTGGCGAATTCGGGGTGTTCGCGGTGCAGCTTGCGGGCCAGGTCAATCCATGCCTGGGCCTGGTATTCAGCGGAGTGCTCCTTGGTGTAGGTGTCGAGGATAGCTCGCTTGGGCTCGCCAATTTCGGGCAGGGGCACTTCGTAGTGGGCGTCGGGGCCGTCCAGCATCCAGGCGATGACGCCGTCCTCACCCTCGTAAATCGGCACAGGGGAGGTCTGGCCGCGCATAGCGCGGTCAACCGCTTCAACTGCCATCTTGCCTGCAAAGGCGGGGGCGTGGGCCTTCCAGGTGGAGATTTCGCCCTTGCGGGACTGGCGGGTTGCGGTGGTGGTGTGCAGGCCCTGGCCGATGGCCTGGAAGATGGTTTCGGTGTCCAGGCCCAGCAGGGTGCCGATGCCAGCCGAGGAGGACGGACCGATGTGGGCGACGTGGTCAATCTTGTGCTTGTGCAGGCAGATGGCCTTGACCAGGTCGACCTGGACCTCGTAGCCGGTAGCGATACCGCGAATCAGGTCGCGGCCGGTGGAACCTACATGCTGGGCTACTGCCAGAATCGGGGGAATGTTGTCGCCGGGGTGGGAGTATTCTGCGGCCAGGAAGGTGTCGTGGTAGTCGAGTTCGCGCACTGCCACGCCGTTGGCCCAGGCTGCCCATTCGGGGGAAACCTTGGTGCTGGTGGGCACACCGAAGATGGCTGCGCCCTTGCCATTGGGGGAGTGGGCGTGGGTAAGAGCCTGGTCGCGGGCGGAGATGATGGGGCCGCGGTTGAGAGAAGCGATAGCGACAGAGGCGTTGTCGATGATGCGGTTGATGACCATCTCTTCGACCTCGGGGAGCACCTCAACGGGGTCGGTGGCTACCTGGGCGAGCTTGTAGGCGAGCTGGTCTTCGCGGGGCAGGTTTTCTTCGGACTTATAAACTCGAACGGAGTGCAGCTTGGTCACTGATGTTTCCTTTCACGTTGTTCCTACCGGCAGCGGCGCCGGTGAGGGTTTCTTAGGCTGTTGGTTCCGGGTGGTTGAAAAGACTGTGCTGGCTTTGGGAGGCTGCGGCCTCTTCGATGGCGTAGAGCGCGTTGGCCAGGTGCAGACGGGTAGCGGCTTCAGCAAGCTGTGGGTCGCCGGAGGCGATGCAGCGGGCAATCTGGGCGTGCTCTTCAGCCGCCTGCTCTAGCCGGATGGGGTTGGCTTTAGAAAGCTTGCGGATGCGGGTGAGCTGGGTGCGCAAGGACGTCTGTGCTTGGTGCAGGTAGCGGTTGTTGGCTGCCGCGTCGATCGCGGTATCGAGCTCATCCACCAGGGAGTAGTACTCCGCCAGCGAGGCTTCTCCGCGGTGCAGGGCGAATGATGCCTCTTCAAAGGCCTGTGCCAGCGCTTTGAAGACCTTGGAATCGCCTCGACGTGCCGCAAGCGCAGCGGCTGTGCTGTCGAGCGAGGTGCGGAGCTCAAAGAGGGCGTACACGTTCGCTAGAGAAATTGGTGCTACGATGACGCCGCGGCCCGGCGCCGGTTCGGCAAGACCTTCGGCGAGAAGGCGGGATATAGCTTCGCGGACGGGGGTGCGAGAGACCCCTAGGCGCTCTGACTGTTCTACCTCTGCAATCACAGAACCGGGAGCGAGCATTCCCTCCATGATGTCGCTGCGCAGGCTCTGATAGGCCAGTTCACCAGCTCTCATTCGCTCTCTCCTTTCACAGTTTTGTGATGTGTTGCACTGAAATTGGCGGTTGTGACCACTCTAAAACACCGACCCGAGTTTTGTATACAAAAGGGGAAAAATTTTCGGACCATGCGTGAAATAATGTGTCATTTTCGCCAGTTTCACAAATTTCTGTATACAAAACCTTGCCAAATGTGACCCCTGGCACTAGGTTGGAGTCACTCCCTCATGACAACCCACCACCGGCGTCCGTAAAGGAGCACCCCACATGGCAACATACGCTGACACCTACACCCGCAGCATCGACAACCAGGAAGAGTTCTGGTTGGAACAGGCGCAAGCTATTAGCTGGTCAACCAAACCAAGCCGCGCCCTCGATAGCGATGCTGCCCCTCTGTACCGCTGGTTCCCCGACGGCGCCCTCAACACTTGCTACAACGCCGTTGACCGCCACGTAGAAGCCGGCCACGGCGATCGCACCGCCATCACCTACGACTCGGCGATGCTTGGCACCCGCCAGAACATCACCTACTCAGAACTCAAAGGTGAGGTAGAAAAAATTGCCGGTGCGCTGGCGTCCGCCGGGGTAGAAAAAGGCGACCGTGTGCTCATCTATATGCCCATGATTCCCCAGGCCGCTATGGCTATGCTGGCAGTTGCCCGCCTGGGTGCTGTGCACTCGGTGGTCTTCGGCGGTTTTGCCCCCAACGAGCTAGCTAGCCGTATCAACGACTGCTCGCCCACCGTCGTCCTGACCGCCTCTGGTGGTGTGGAACCCAAGCGCCGTATTGAGTACATCCCTGCCGTTGAAAAAGCTATTGAGCTATCGCAGACCAAGCCTGCCACCGTACTGGTTTTCGAGCGTGAGGGCTTTGAAAACTCGGTATCTGATGCTGTGCGCCGGGCTGAAGAGAACTCCACCGGCGTGACCTGGCTAGATTGGGGTCAGGCCGTTGAAGCAGCCCAGCCACACGCGCCTGTCGACGTGAAGGCCACCGACCCCCTCTACATTCTGTACACTTCTGGCACCACTGGCTCGCCCAAGGGTGTAGTGCGCGATAACGGGGGTCATGCCGTAGCTCTGACCTGGACCATGAAAAATATTTACAACGTGGGCCCCGGCGAAGTGATGTGGTGTGCCTCGGACGTGGGCTGGGTGGTGGGCCACTCCTACATTGTCTACGGGCCCCTGCTGGCCGGGGCAACCACCGTGCTCTATGAGGGCAAGCCCGTGGGGACGCCGGACGCAGGTGCCTTCTGGCGCGTTATCCAGGAATCTGGCGCTAAGTCCCTCTTCACCGCTCCCACCGCCCTACGAGCCATCCGCAAGGCTGATCCCGAAGCTAAGTTGCTCGGTGGCTACGATATTTCTTCTCTGCAGTTGCTCTTTGTTGCCGGTGAGCGCCTGGACCCCGAAACCTATCACTGGGCCACCGAGAAACTGGGCGTGCCCGTGATTGATAACTGGTGGCAGACCGAAACCGGCTGGGCCATTGCGGCTAATCCCCGCGGCCTAGAAGCCCTGCCATTGAAGCCCGGCTCACCCTCTGTTCCTTCACCCGGCTACAATCTGCAGGTGCTTGACCCCTTCGGTGAGCCCGTCGGCCCCGGCGAAGAGGGCAACCTTGCCATCAAACTACCCATGCCCCCGGGTACCCTGCCCACCCTCTGGGGCAACGACAACCGCTACATTTCCTCCTACCTCGACGCCTTCCCCGGCTACTACACCACCGGCGACTCTGGCTACATCGATAAAGACGGCTACGTCTTTGTGATGGGGCGGACCGACGACGTTATTAACGTATCTGGCCACCGCCTCTCCACCGGGGCTATGGAGCAGGTACTGGCTGGTCACCCTGCCGTTGCGGAATGTGCCGTCATCGGTATTGCTGACCAGCTTAAGGGCCAGCGCCCTGCCGGGTATGTGGTGCTCAAGGCTGGTGCTGAGATCAGTGAAGAGCAGCTGGCTACTGAGCTGATCGCCAGCGTACGCAATGACATCGGTGCGGTAGCTGACTTCAAGGACGTCAAGATTGTGGACGGCCTGCCCAAGACCCGCTCCGGCAAGATCCTGCGCAAGACCATGCGCCAGATTGCCGACGGCGAGCAGTACACCGTGCCCTCCACCATCGAAGATATGAGCGTGCTGGACGATATCGCTAAGGTGCTGCGTAGCTAGCGGCAGCTTTTCGGTGCGGACGCCGCCCTCCTCTTTCCTGCACTAGATGCAGGGGAGTGGGGTGCGGCGTCCTTGCGCTCGTTGAGTCTTTCCACGCTAGCTGCTGGAGGTCTATGAGAACCATGGCTGAGCTAAACGAGGCAGATGACTTGCGCCCACCGGCTAAACTGGTAGGTAAAAGTCTTGAACCCAACCAAAGGTGAAACACAGTGACTGAAACCGGCGCTGAGCAGCTCGGCCCCACCGGCCGCCCCCTGCGCATCTACCCCGACCCTGCCCCCCTCTCCACCCACGGGCCCGCCCGCATCATCTCTATGGTCAACCAAAAGGGCGGCGTCGGAAAAACCACCTCCACCATCAACCTCGGTGCCGCGCTTGCAGAAGCCGGACGCCGCGTCCTACTCGTTGACTTCGACCCCCAGGGCGCCCTCTCCGCTGGTTTCGGTGCTAACCCCCACGAACTCGACCTCACCGTCTATAACGTCATGATGGACCGCAAGGTCGACATCCGCGAGGTTATCCAGAGCACCGAATTCGAGAACATCGACCTGCTGCCTGCCAACATTGACCTCTCTGCAGCCGAAGTGCAGCTAGTCAACGAGGTCGCCCGTGAACAGGTGCTTGCCAGTGCCCTGCGCAAGGTCGAAAACGACTACGACGTTATCCTGATTGACTGCCAGCCCTCCCTGGGCCTGCTCACCGTCAACGCCCTGACCGCCAGCCACGGCGTCATCATCCCGCTCATCTGCGAGTTCTTCGCCCTGCGCGCGGTAGCCCTGCTAGTAGATTCCATTGAAAAGGTGCAGGAGCGTCTGAACCCCAAGCTCGAAATCGACGGCGTGCTGGCCACCATGTTCGACTCCCGCACCCTGCACTCAAAAGAGGTGCTGGCCCGCATTGTCGACGCCTTTGGCGATAAGGTATTCGACACCGTCATCAAGCGCACCGTTAAGTTCCCCGATGCCTCCGTATCGGCAGAGCCTATTCTGTCGTACGCCTCGAACCACCCCGGTGCTGAGGCCTACCGTCAGCTGGCCCGCGAGCTAATCTCCCGCGGCGGCGCTCCCTAAGCGCACCTGCCCCCTATGCTCTAGGCTACTTTTGCCCGGCTGCCCTTGAAGAACCTCGGGGCAGGCGGGCACAATAGTTAAAACACAGAAAAAAGAACGGCTTATGAGAAGCCGCCGAATCCTGGCTCAAAGATCCACAGGAGACTCGCTGCCGTGACGGTACCGAACATACTTACCCCGAGCGCACCTGCGCCCTTTACGCTCACCCTGAGCAACTTTGAAGGACCCTTCGACCTGCTGCTCACCCTGATTTCCCGCCGCAAACTCGATATCACCGATATCGCACTGGCCGAAGTCACCGACGAATTTCTCACCTACATCCGACCCCTACTTGAAGACGGCAGCGACGCCGCCCTCAACACCGCAAGCGACTTCCTCGTCACCGCTTCCACCCTGCTCGAACTCAAAACAGCGCGACTGCTCCCGCGCAGCGACAAAGCTCTAGCCTCCAACCCCGACCTGCTTGAAGCCCGCGACCTGCTCTTTGCCCGCCTGCTTCAGTACCGGGCCTACCGCGAGGTGGCAAGCGTGCTCGAAGAGCGCTTCACCGCAGAAAACCAGCGCTTTTCCCGCACCGTAGCCCTCGAACCGGCCTTCACCAAGGTATTACCCGAGCTGGTCTTTGACCTGACCCCGCAGGCCTTTGCTGAGATTGCCGCCCGCGCCCTGCGCCTGCACGAAGACCCCGACATCGAGCCGGAACCCGAACACATCGACACCGGCCACATCTACACCCCGGCCACCACCATCGCAGCCGAAGAAGCGACACTACTGGCCAAGCTGGGGGAGCGCGGTGGACAGTTGAGTTTCGCCGAGGCCTGCGCGGATGCCGCCAGCCGCGAAGTCGTGGCCGTCCGCTTTCTTGCGGTGCTAGAACTCTATAAAGAAGGCAAACTCGCCGTAGAACAGAGCCAGGCACTGGGCCCCATCACCCTGCGCCTTGAAAGCCCAGCAACCGCCCACAGGGAAGGAGAGACAGAATGAACGGGAACCCCGACTACACCGACGATGACCTCAAGATTCTGCTCTCTGGCAGCTGGGAGGCTGAACCGGAGCAGGAGCCCGAAGCTGAGCCAGCACCGCAGCCTGAGCCAGTGCCAGAAGAAACCTCCCCGGTGGCACCCCAACCCGTTGCTAAGCCAACGAAAGCCACCCCGCAGGTGGCGGCGTCCGCCCACGATCTTGCCCGAGTAGAACTCCAGCCAGGTGGCGTGAAAGCCGCCATCGAGGCGATCCTGGCGGTTGCCGATGTGCCGGTGAGCGTGCGCGAGTTTGCCGCTGCCCTGATCGTTTCAGAGCGGGCTATTGAAACAGCCCTCGACGAGCTGATGCGCGACTACGACGGCTACGACGACGCCACCGGCACCCACGAGCCCCGCGGCTTTGAGCTCCGCCAGGTGGCAGGTGGCTGGCGGCTCTACTCTCGGGCTGATTTTTCACCCTGGGTCAGCCGGTTCGTGGTGGGTGCCCAGACCGTCAAACTCACCAAGGCAGCCCTCGAAACCCTGGCCGTCATTGCCTACCAGCAACCGACCACCAGGGCCTACATCGCCCAGGTACGCGGTGTCTCAGCAGACACAGCGGTGCGCAACCTCCTACAGCGCGGTCTCATTACCGAGACCGTGCCCGATGAAACCGGGGCCACCCAGTACATCACCACCGACACCCTGCTGGAAAAGCTGGGGCTGAACTCCCTTGACGAGCTTCCCGCCCTGGCCCCCTACCTACCCGAGCCGGACCAGGTAACCAGCACCGAAAACCTAGACATTACACCCAACTAAAAGAAAGCGAGACCATCATGGCAGCACAAGGACGAAGCGGAAACCACGGACGCGGCGGCGCAGGCCGCGGCTTCGGCAAGAACAACGAATACCGCGGCGCAACCGGCAACGGCTCTGCAGGACGCAGTGGTAAGAGCTTTGGCGGTGCCGGTAAGTCCGGCGCATCCAAGGGCGGATTTAAGGGCAACAAGGGCGCTAAGCCCGGAACCCCCGGCGGCCCCCGCAAGGCCGGTACCGGTAAGGGCCCCAAGTTCCGCTCAGGGCAGCCCTTCGCTAAGGAAATGGGCGAGTTCCGCCCCGCTAACCGCGGCTCCAAGAACTTTGGCCCCCACCGTCCGCGCCGCCCCAAGAACGCACCCGTCGACCACTACCCCTTCTACGACCACGAGGGCGTCCGCCTGCAGAAGATTATGGCATCCGCCGGTGTGGCCTCCCGCCGCGTCTGCGAAGAAATGATTGAAGAGGGCCGCGTGACCGTCAACGACACCCTCGTGACCGAACTGGGCGTACGCGTTAACCCCGACCAGGTCACCATCCAGGTCGACGGCATGACCATCCAGACCAACGACAAGCTGGTCTACATGGTGCTCAACAAGCCCGCCGGTGTCATCTCAGCCATGGACGACCCCGACGGCCGCCCCAACATCTCCAACTTCCTGCGCTCATCCATGACCGAACGCGTCTTCCACGTGGGCCGCCTGGACGTTGAAACTGAAGGTCTGCTCCTGCTGACCAATGACGGCGAGCTGGCCAACCGCCTGACCCACCCCTCCTACGAGGTGCCCAAGACTTACCTGGTGCAGGTACCCGGCCCCATGGAACCCGGTATTGGTGCAGCCATGAAGAAGGGCCTGCGCCTGGAGGACGGTGTCACCCGCGTTGACGAGTTCAAGCTGGTTGACTCAACCCCCGGCCACGTACTCGTTGAGGTCACCATCCACTCCGGCAAGAACCGCATCATCCGCCGCATGTTCGAACACGTCGGCTACCCCGTCGAGAAGCTCGTACGCGTCGAAATGGGCCCCATCCACATCGGCTCCCAGAAGCAGGGCACCGTCCGCAATCTTTCCAAAGTCGAAATCGGTAAGCTGCTGGCCTCGGTAGGCATGTAATGAGCGGTTCACCCACCGTCTTCGACTCCCACCTGCACGGCCCCGTCCTGGTGATTGGCGCGGGCCTGCTGGGTGCCTCCATCGGGCTGGGCCTGAGCCACCGCGGCTACACGGTCTACATCTCCGATATCTCGCCCACCACCGAAGCCGTCGCCGAAGACATCGGCGCCGGCACCTCCCTGCGGGCCCTAGCCAACGAGTGGCAAGGGAAAACAGGGCAGGGCGCCTCCACCCAGCTGGAACTTACCCCTCAGCTGGTCGTCGTTGCGGCACCCCCGGACGTCACCGCCGACCTGGTGGCGCGCGCGCTCGCCGACTACCCGGCGTCCTTTGTCATCGACATAGCTTCGGTGAAGTCGGAGATTTTGAGCGCGGTGCGGGAAGCAAGGGCCGATGTGAGCCGCTACCTGGGCACCCACCCCATGGCCGGGCGCGAAAAATCGGGCCCCGTGGCTGCCCGCGGTGAGCTCTTCTCAGCCCGCCCCTGGGTGCTCTGCGACCACGAGATGGTGCGCCCCGAACTGGTCAAGGTAGCCCAACAGCTAGCCACCGAACTAGGCTCAACCATCACCCATATGGATGTGGAAGAGCACGACCGCACCGTTGCCTTGATCTCGCACGTGCCCCAGGTGATGAGCTCCCTGCTGGCCTCCCGCCTGCAGGATACCCCCCTCTACGCCCTGGGGCTGGCCGGGCAGGGGCTACGTGACACTACCCGGATCGCGGCATCGGACCCCGGACTGTGGGTGCAGATTCTTTCGGCTAACGCGGAGCCCGTGGTACAGACCCTTTACGGGGTGCGCGAAGACCTAGAGCGCCTGATCAGCACCCTGGAAGCCCCCACCGCTACCGGTGCCCGCCTCGATATCGCCCAGCTCATGAGCGAGGGTAACTCGGGTGTGGCCCGCATACCAGGCAAGCACGGCGGCTCCCCCTCCGCCTTTGCCCAGCTGACCGTGCTGGTGGACGACACCCCCGGCACCCTGGCCCGCCTACTGGTTGAAATCGGCGAACTGGGCGTCAACCTGGAGGACCTGCGCCTGGAACACTCACCCGGTGCCCAGGTCGGCATGGCCGAAATTTCGGTCAACCCCAATGAACACGAAAAACTCATCGAAGACCTCACCAGCCGCGGCTGGAAGGTCGTCAAGTAAGGAAGAAAACTATGTCTGACAAGCTCGTGATCGCCATTGACGGCCCTTCTGGCTCCGGCAAGTCCTCGGTCTCTAAGGCCGTGGCTCGCCACTACGGGCTCGAATACCTGGACACCGGCGCTATGTACCGTGCCCTGACCTGGTACTGCCTGGATACTCAGGTCAACACCGAGGACGCCGCAGCCTTGGTTGCTGCCGCCCGCAGCTTCCCCTACGTGCAGGGCACCAGCCCCGACGAAGAGATCATCGAGGTCGGGGGAGTAGACGTGCGCGAGGCTATCCGCGAACCCCGCATCTCTGAGGCTGTTTCTGTTGTTGCCTCGAATATGGACGTCCGTCAGATCCTGATCGACCTGCAGCGGGACTTCATCGCCCGCGCTAAGGCCGGCATAGTGGCAGAAGGCCGCGACATTACCACCGTCGTTGCCCCCGACGCTGACGCCCGCGTCCTGCTCACCGCCAGCGAAGAAGTGCGCCTAGCCCGCCGCGGCCTACAGCTAGGCGGCACCCAGAACTCCGAGCAGCTCGCAGCCCAGGTCTCAGCCCGCGACGCCAAAGACTCCAAGGTCACCAGCTTCACCGAAGCCGCCGAAGGCGTAGCCCTCGTTGACTCATCAGAACTCAACTTCGAAGAAACCATCGCAGCGGTCATCGAAGCCGTCGAAGGCCAACTCAAGCGCTAGTGACCGGGCGGCGTGCAGGCGTCCGCCCCACCGTGAACTAAACTTATCTACCAACGCACCGGCACCCGCCGGAAACCACCACAGGAGGTATCGCCCATGAGCGACGAACTCACCCCCCACGACGACTACGAGGTCAAGTTCCTCGGCGGCGGCGACGATGACGTATCGGACCGCCTGGCCGAAATTGACGACGAAACCGCCAACCAGCGCGCAGAAGCTCTGCTCGCTGGCCTGGAAGACTACGACCTGGACGAAGAAGACCGCGCCCTACTGGGCTCCTGGGGCTTCGACATTGACGAAGACGACAACCAGGAAGCTGACCCCGTTGTCGCCATTGTGGGCCGCCCTAACGTCGGTAAGTCCACCATCATCAACCGAATCCTTGGCCGCCGCGAAGCCGTGGTTGAAGACAAGCCCGGCGTCACCCGCGACCGTGTCTCCTACAAGGCCGAACACAACGGCAAGGACTTCACCCTGGTCGACACCGGCGGCTGGGAAGCAGACGCCAAGGGCATTGACGCGCAGGTTGCGGCTCAGGCCGAAATCGCTGTTGCCCACGCCGACGTCGTCCTGCTCGTGGTAGATGCCATGGTTGGCATTTCAGCCACCGATGAAGCGATTGTGCGTATGCTCCGCCGCGTCGACAAGCCCATCCTGCTGATTGCCAACAAGATTGACGATAGCCACCAGGAACCCGAAGTCCACGCCCTCTGGTCACTGGGTATGGGCCAGCCCTACCCGGTCTCTGGCCTGCATGGGCGCGGTCTGGCCGATATGCTCGACGCCATGATGGAGGTGCTGCCCGAGCACTCCCAGTACGCCGAGCCCGAGGCCCTGGGCGGCCCCCGTCGTATTGCCCTGATCGGCCGCCCCAACGTCGGTAAGTCCTCCCTACTCAACAAGTTGGCCGGTGAAGAGCGTGCCGTGGTCAACGACCTGGCAGGCACCACCCGTGACCCCGTGGATGAAATCGTTGAACTGGGTGGCCGCCCCTGGCGTTTCGTCGATACCGCAGGTATCCGCCGCCGCCAGCACATGGCCAAGGGTGCAGACTTCTACGCCTCCCTGCGTACCCAGACCGCTATCGAACGCGCCGAGGTAGCCGTAGTGCTCCTGGATGTTTCTGAGCCCCTGAGCGAGCAGGACGTCCGCATTGTGCAGATGGCTGTGGACGCCGGCCGCGCTATGGTGCTGGCCTTCAACAAATGGGACACCCTCGATGAAGACCGCCGCGAAATGCTCGAACGCGAAATTGAGCGCGACCTGGCCCACGTGAAGTGGGCACCTCGCGTCAACATCTCAGCAAAGACCGGCTGGCACAAGGACAAGCTGGTTCCTGCCCTGGAGCACTCCCTGGACTCCTGGGACTCCCGCATCCCCACAGGCCGCTTGAACGCCTTCCTGGGCGAAATCGTGGCAGCTCACCCCCACCCCCTGCGTGGCGGTAAGCAGCCCCGTATCCTCTTCGGCACCCAGGTGTCCTCCCGCCCGCCCAAGTTCGTTCTCTTCACCACTGGCTTCCTCGATCCCGGCTACCGCCGCTTCATCGCTCGTCGTCTGCGTGAAACCTTCGACTTCACCGGCACCCCCATCGACATCACCATGCGCGTGCGTGAGCGCCGCAGCCTGGGGGAGCGCCAGAGCGGTAAGTCAGGTAAGGGCGGACGCCGCTAACACCGGCCTATTTGAAGTGTGACCTAAAACGCTCCAAAAAAGCCCCAAAAACCCGGTTTTCGATTTTGCACTCTCTCAAAGAGGTGTGTATAGTTGTACGAGTGCTCAAGGGAACGGTAAAGTTCACGAGAGACAATCGGGTTGTGGCGCAGCTTGGTAGCGCACTTGACTGGGGGTCAAGGGGTCGCAGGTTCAAATCCTGTCAACCCGACAGATAAAGCTCCGGCCACTAGGGTAAAACCTAGTGGCCGGAGCTTTTTGTTGCCTGAAGAGCGGGGCTAGCTGGTGAAGCTGCCCTGTGGATATCGCTTACCGGGCGTCATAGTCGCGTCACGGCTCCACCGTTTTCGGGGAGGTGCGGACGCCCGCACCCCGGGTTTTCCTGGAAAATACGGGGTAGGTGCGGTTACAGGGTTATCCACAGGGCACCCCTGCCTGTACTGGTCAGCCCCGGTTTTTCTAGCCTAGTGGCATGACTCAGCTAGAAGAACTCAACCAGAAACTGCTCACCTGCCAGCAGCTCGCCGCCCGCTACCCTAACCGTTACCAGCTTGAGGCCGCAATAGCGCGGGGGCTCTACCGGCGGGTAGCACGCGGTTTCTACCTGCACCGCACCGACTGGGATAGTCTCACGCCGGAAGAAGTCTATCTTGCCCGGGTACTGGCCCTGGCGGCGTCCTACCCCGGAATTATCTTCTCCCACCAGACAGCCGCCCTGCTCCACGGGTTGCCCCTAGAAAGCCTGCCCGAGACTGTACACGTCTACTGCTACCACCGTACCCGCGCCAAAGACTACACCGTGCACCACGGGGAGCTGCATCTGCCTACCGATACCACCGTGCTCGCCCCGGGCATCCGCATCACCAGCCTGGAGAGAACCCTCACCGATTTAGCAGAGAAACCGAGCACACAGCGCTACCGCATCAAACTATAAAGAACCGCCTGCCCCGAAGTAGTCGGAGCGGGCGGTCGTACTGCTATCTAGCAGCACTCACAGGCAGGTGTAAGGCAACTGCTAATTGTTGTGAGCGTAGCGGTAGATAAACGCGGCCATGGCATCGCGCTTAATAGGCTCGTAGGGACGGAAGGTACCGTCGCCCCAGCCCGTGGTGATACCGCGAGAACGCAGCCACATAATTTCACGGTAGAAAATGGTACTCTCGGGAACATCCACAAACTGTGACCCCTTAGGCGCTACATAGTAGGGCTCACCCGCGTAGCGGTAGAAGAAGGCAGCCATAGCGTCGCGCTTAATGGGTTCGAAGGGGCGGAAGGTACCGTCGCCCCAGCCCGTGGTAATACCCTCAGCCTTGAGCCACTCAATTTCCTTGTAGAAGGGGTGGGTCTGGTCTACGTCCTTGAAAGAGGGGGTCTCGGGGGCCTCAAAGGCGGGGGAGCCCGCTAGACGGTAGAAGAAAGCTGCTGTAGCTCCGCGGTCAACGTGGTCGTAGGGGCGGAAGGTGCCGTCTGCCCAGCCGGTCGTGATGCGCTGCTGAGCCAGCCACATGATTTCACGGTAGAAAATATCGGCTTCGGTAACATCAACAAAAGAAATCGGCTCGGGAGACAGGTTCATACCGACCAGCAGAGGGTCGTGGTCTGATGAGCGGAACTCGTTAGCCTCGTAGAAGTCGGTGATGTTGCTGTTGTAACGGCTGTATTCAAGCGCTACAGACTCAACTGAGTTGATGTTCCAGACCTGAGCACTCTCTACCTTTTCTGCCAAGGCAGGGGACGCCAAAATATGATCGAGCGAGCCAGCGCGGCCACCGTACAGGTAGGTGTGGCCTGCGTCGTACTTCTCACCCAGGTTGGTGTAACCGGCGGAATAAAGCACCTGCATGGGGTCCTCCTGGGTATACGAGTTGAAGTCACCTAAGAGCATGATGTTGTCGGTGCTGTGTCGTTCACCCTGGGTCGCAGCGAAGTTCACCAGGGCGGTGGCTTGGGCGACGCGTGAAGCGTTGGAGCTACCCTGGCCGTCATTCTGGTCAGCGTCGGCCCCGCTACCGGATCCTTTGGACTTGAAGTGGTTCACAACAGCTACAAAGACATCGTCACCGCTGGTTGCTGCTGCATCTGCCGGAGCAAAAGCCTGGGCCAGGGGCTGGCGGGCGTTAGAGAAGGCTGCATCGTCGAGTATCGCTGACTCACCAACAGGTTTGACCTCAGCGGGCTGGTAGATGAAGGCGGTGCGAATGACGTCCTCGCTGGCAGGCAGAGCGCTGGGGGAAGCAACAGCCGCCCACTTTTCGTAGCCGGCGTCCTTATTGAGCTCTTCAACCAGCTTATTGAGGGCGATATCCCGGTTATCGTGACCGGTGGCGAGAGTGTTCTCGATTTCTTCCAGAGAGAGCACAGAGGTATCGATCTTGTTGATAGCCTGTATAATCTTGGATTGCTGGCGCTCGAAGCTAGCTAGGGTTGCGGCTCCTCGAACCGCGCAGTTGCCGCTGACGGTGATGGGGTTTTTCTCGCGGTCGGTGTAGAACTTGCAGCCTGCGACGGTGTCTCCCACGGTGGTGAAGTAGTTGAGGACGTTGAAGCTAGAGATACTGTGCTCGCTGGCTACATCAGGGGCCGCTGTGCGGGTGTTGGACCAGGACGCCGGTAGAGCAGTGGGGTCGGTTACGCCGTTGACTGGAGCGGTGGGCTGCAGACGCCAGGCGTTGAAAGAGTAGCCCAGGACAACCGAGTTGTTGAAGCTGACGGCAGCTCCGACGCGCAGAGGGTTGCTGGTGGAGATATAGGGCAGCGGTGTGCCGGTGCCTGCACGGGTGTAATCTACGGTCGCGCCGTCATCAAGCAGGACTACCTTAGCCGCGTTCTCGGCCTCATAGGCGAGGGCTGCTGCGCCGGGGGCCACCACATCGGTGGCGGTGCGCAGAGCCTGGGTGCCGTTGACAAGACCCACCTCACCGTAGCGGTTGGTATTGTAGTTATCGGTGACGGTGATATCACCGGTGGGCTGTAGAAGCATACCTTCGAGGGCTTCACGGGCCTCGTCACCCTCAGGTAGCTGGCCGGTCACCGGGGTGACAGGGGTAAAGGGGGCAGCAAGGACGGTGAGGTCAGCCGTGCGGGAAACCGTAATCTGGGTTTGGCCGTTGTACTCAGAAACCGCACCGGTCACTTCAACGAGCTCCCCCTGAGCAACCTGGGCCACGGTGCTGGGGGAGTAGACGAAGATGCCGTCAGAAGCACCGGGGGTGCGACTCTCCGCCCCGGTGCCCTCGGTCTGTAGATAGTAGCCGCGCAGACCACCTTCTGCATAGACAGCTGTGACGACACCGCGGGTGGTGACGCTTTGACCGGCTAGGGGGCTTGTTGAGCCGGTACCCTGAATAGCAGCAATGGGGGTTAGTTCGGCTGCCTGAGCAGGCAGGGCCGTCATGAGAGGCGCAAGGGTAGCGGTAGAGGTAAGAAGGGCAAATGCCGCACGATGGTGGGAAAGGCGTGGGAAATCAAGCATGAGAATCCTTGGGGAGCAATTTTAGTAGATGTGTGGTGATATGGCTCATGGCCGCATCACACTATTCTAGGCACCCACCTACTCAAAATTTAAAGTCCTCGGTTGAAAGTTAAGTGGCAGGGTGGTTAATTTTTGCCCACCAGTGTTCGAGGTGTGTGAATCTGTGGGGTTTGCTACCCTGTCATCTAGTGAGGGGTGAATTTACTGATGATGTAAGCAAGTCCACGGTGTAAGGGTTAGGGTGTTTCTAACTGGGTTGGCACATGTTACCGCCCTGAGAAAACATCGCTTCCACTAGGTGGTTTGAGGATTTTTTGACCTCCTTTGAGGTTCGTGGGGTAGACAGGCTCACTTGGGTCATTTTTTACCTTCACAGATCCCCCCGCGGTGAGTCGGTTTTTGTCAGTTTTGTGTGTGAATTAGTGGTAATTTGGGAGGTAGGAAAGTGCAAACAGCACACAAAACCAACCATGGAACAAACCTCCGCAGCTAAGGAACCCATACTCATGTGGCAGCAGGTCTATGACCCACTGAACAACCAGGCACTCTCAGCCCTCGTAGCGGCAGTGCCGATTTTCGTCTTCCTCCTGGGGCTCACCGCCCTCAAAATGAAAGGCCTCCACGCAGCCCTGGTAGCCCTGGCATCAGCAGTTGCTCTGGCCGTCCTCGTATTCGGCATGCCCTTTGCCTCATCCCTCTCAGCCATCGGCTACGGCTTCCTCTCTGGCATGTGGCCCATCGGCTGGATTGTGCTCATGGCCGTCTGGCTCTACCGCATCACCGTCCGCGCCGGTAACTTTGAGGTAATCCGCAGCTCAGTCTCCGGCATCTCAGCTGACCAGCGCATCCAGGTACTCCTGATTGCTTTCTGCTTCGGTGGCTTCATCGAAGGTGCCGCAGGCTTCGGCATTCCGATTGCTATCTGTGCAGCCCTGCTGGTTACCCTGGGTTTTGAACCCGTCAAGGCCTGTCTGCTGGCCCTGGTGTCCAACGTCGCCTCGGGTGCCTACGGTGCTATCGGCATCCCCGTCCTTACCGGCTCCACCGTCTCCGGCGTACCCCAGGCTGAACTGAACTCCATGATGGTCTGGGTGCTGCAGGTTATCACCATCTTCATTCCCGTCCTGCTGGTCATGATGCTGGACGGCGTCCGCGGCCTCAAAGAAACCGGCCTGGTCGCCCTGGGGCTGGGTGTTATCGTCTCCGCTGCCCAGGCAGGCGTCCTGCTGGCCATCGGCCCCGAACTGGTAGACATTATCCCCTACTTGCTCGGTCTGATCCTGCTGGCCGTTACTATGATGAAGTGGCAGCCCGCCCACATCTACCGCGAACCCGGCGCGCCCTCCCTCGAAGAACTTGGGAAGAGCCCCAGCGGCTTCACCTTCTCTGGTGTCGTCAAGGCCTGGAGCCCCTTCATCATCCTGTCCATCATGATTCTGCTCTGGTCGACCCCCCTCATTAAGGGGCTGGTCAAGGCTAAGACCGAAACCAGCGCAGCAGGTGCTCTAAACTGGACCACCATCCCTATCCAGATGCCCGCCCTGCATGGCCAGATTTCCCAGGTTGCTCCCATCGTGGCAGAAGAAACCGCCATGAAGGCCGTGTGGAACTGGAACATGCTCGGCGCCTCTGGTACTGCTATTCTGGTTGCAGCTCTGATTACCATCGCTATCTCCAACATCAGCTGGAAGGCAGCCTTCGAAGAACTCGGCGGTGCCTGGAAGCAGCTCTGGCAGCCCATCCTGCTCATCTGCCTGGTCATGGCCGTTGCTAACGTCATGAACTTCGGTGGCATGTCCTCCGCCCTGGCTCTGGCCCTGGCAGCTGTCGGCTCCATCTTCCCGCTCTTCTCGCCCATCATCGGCTGGATTGGCGTCTTCGTCACCGGCTCAGTGGTCAACAACAACACCCTCTTTGCCGGCCTACAGTCCACCACCGCAAGCCAGATCGGCGCCAACTCCGGCCTGCTGGTTGCAGCTAACACCGCCGGTGGTGTGACGGCAAAGGTTGTTTCGCCCCAGTCCATCGCGATTGCGGCAGCATCGGTGAATATGTCTGGCCAGGAATCAAAGATCACCAATGCAGCCATCAAGTACTCGCTGGCCCTGGTGGTAGTCCTCTGTGTCTGGGTCTACGTGCTCTCACTGGTGATGCCCGCCTAAGCCACTGGCTCTGTTTCTGGTTTAGCTAGAAAAGGACGCCCGCCCCACCTTCTCCTGTCTGAGGCAGGGAGGTGGGGCGGGCGTCCTTCTTACTGTTAGCAAAGTGAAAGACAACTCGCTTGACGAGCTGGTCTAAATACCCCCTGAAAGAAAGTAAACTGTTGGTATGAGCATCACACCCGTAAAAAATCTACTGAATGACCAGCTGCCCAGCTTCATCAAGCAGGGTTACCTCTTCATGTCACACCAGCGCCGCAAGGCCGGGGTGTCGGCAGAGTCGCACTGCCCTGTCACCTTCCCGGCTTTGGGCGGCACCGCAACCCTCATCCGCGGCGAAGAAGCCGTGGACTTCTTCTACGACGAGACCAAGATTAGCCGCGACGGCGCCATGCCCGCAGCTATCCAGGGGCCACTCTTTGGCGAAGGTGCCGTGCACACCCTCGATGGGGAAGCCCACAAGGTCCGCAAGGCCAAGATGGCTGAAATGGCCTACGACGACGAGCGTGTTGAGGCTTTTAAGGGTTTCGTTGAAGAAGAGATGAAGGCCCTGATCGAACGCTGGAAGACCAACCCCGGTAACATCTACGACGATGTTGCGGTGGCCTACGGCCGGGCTGCCTTCCGCTGGGCTGGGGTGCCCGCGTCCGACCGGGAGCTGAATAAGCGTGCTACCCAGATGAGCCACCTGCTCGACACCTTCGGTGAGTTCAAGCAGAACGTGCTCTCCTGGATCGATCGCAAGAAACTGGACGCCTGGGCAGAAGAGCTCATCGAAAAGGTTCGCTCCGGTGAACTGACCGTCGAACCTGATTCTGTAGTGCGTCACATGGCTGACCTGCGCGATGAGAAGGGAGAATTGGTTACCGCTAAGCTGGCCGGTATTGAACTGCAGAACCTGACCCGTCCCACTGTAGCTGTCTCCCGTTTCGCAGCTTTTGCCGCAGTTGCCATGGTGGAAAACCCCGAGTGGGCTGCCAAGATCAAGAAGGCTGTTGAGGACGCTGACGGCCGCCTGGTCAACATTCCCGAAGCTGTTGCCTTCGCTCAGGAGACCCGCCGCAAGTACCCCTTCGTGCCCATGCTGCCCGGCCTGGTCAAGGAGGACAGCGAACTCTCAGGTTGCCCCATTCAGAAGGGCCAGCGCGTGCTGCTAGATGTGCTGGGCACCAACACCTCGCCTCAGCTGTGGAAGAATGCCACCAGCTTCGACCCCCAGCGTTTCCTCGACCAGCCCGACTATGAAGCCATCAAGGGTTTCGTCCCCCAGGGCGGTGGCGACGTGCTGAGCGGCCACCGTTGCCCCGGTGAGAAGATTGCGGTTGCTGCGCTGTCTTCCACCATCGCAGCGCTCTCAGCCGACAACGTCACAATCTCTGAAGACGCCGAAGACACCACCTTCAGCATGACCCAGCTGCTGACCCGCCCCAAGACCGGCGTGCGGGTCACCGTCAGCTAGGGCAGGCGTCCGCCCCGCATGAAGGGAACGATATTTTGGCTAATAGCTAGCAGACTGGTGTAGCCCTCGTCCAAGGCCAAGCTAAAACAGATATCAATGACCTGTTGAACCTCTTCGGGGGAATGGCGCTCTAGCCAGGCTCTGGTCAACGTTTTCAACCCGGTCACTGGCTAGGGTAGGAGCTTCAGACAGGGTGAAATGCCCCTGGGCATCGGTATGCCAGTTAAAAACAGAATGCTGAACTAGGCCGAAGAAACTGCTGGCCACCACCTGCGGGCTGCCCTGCTTGAACATCAGGCACCCTACAATGCTATCGGCGGTTATGTACTCCACTGTTTTGCCAGGGTGCGCTGGTAGCCGGGGCTATCGAGGAACTCAGGGACAAAACCCGGCGAATCAAAGGTAATGAGCTGATCGATACGGCCCTGGGCGAGCTCGCTCTGCATACTGGCAGCGTGTACCGCGTCGTCCTGCTTTGCCTCATAGCGGTAGAACCTCAGCCCTGCAAAATGGGCGGACGCTGCCACTAGCTTGAGTAGTTGCAGCCGCTGGGCGGTGGCTAAGAACCAGTTAGCCCGCAAGTCGCTATCGCTGGAGAACTCCTGGTAAATCTGGCCAGCCCCCACCCCGTAGATGAACGCGGCATGGTGCTCGGCAACCATATCGAGGGGCAGCCCGCATACAGGCGAAGAGGGGCGCGAAGGGGTAGGCCTGCAAGGGCATGAGCTCCCCGCCCTCACCGGTGGCTGCATAGACAGTGCGAAGGGCCTCTTCGGCCTGCCCCCGGCTACCGAACTTTTCAGAGCTGAAGCGCAAGAAACCCGAGACTGAGGGGTTAGGGGAGTAGGTGGCGTCCGCCCCCAGCAGGAGCAGGTCGGTACCATCGATACTGAGGGTGGTGACGCCGGCACCCGGTGCGGACGCGGTCAGCGGCAGGGCCTGGAAGTAGTAGGTGGCGGGCCTCGGCGGCATCACCGTCAACCCAGATGCAGGCAGTGGGTGGGCGCGGAGGCTGGAGGGAAAGCGGAAGTCATAACTCCTATCTTTTCATAGATGCAGTCAAGAGTAGAGACTAGGAATCGCAAGCTGCATATAGCTCCTATGCAGATATAGAAGCAGTTCAGTAAACTTTAACAACGGTCATTAGAACTATCTAAACTTGACCTACTGCACCAACTAGAGGGCCTGTTACATGAATACATTGCTTCAACGTACAGAAAATGTGCGTACTTCAACGCTTCAGCGCATAGGTCTAGAAAATCTGAGTGAATTTGAGCAGTTCTTCACGCCCATCGCGGTAGCGGAAATTATGGCAGACCTGGTAAACGTCTCACCACTAGCAGAGAAAAAAGAAATCAGAATTCTCGATCCCGGTGCAGGTATTGGCGTGTTGGCTATAGCAGCAGGCCAACGTATTCGAGAAGCTTTACCCCAGATACCTATCCACGTCGTAGCTATCGAAAAAGACCCTTCTCTGTTAGCAACTCTTGAAGCCGCTCTCGCTGATGCTGAGGCTCACCTGGGAGATTTCACCTACACTGTCCAGCAACAAGATTTTGTGTATTGGGCGTACCAGGACCTTATGAGCTCGGGAGATCCACAGGAGCAGGACTTTGACGTGGTCATCATGAATCCTCCTTATGCGAAGATAGCTGCGTCAAGCGCTGAAGCAAAGCATCTGAGAGTGCATGATGTAAATGTTCCTAACTTGTATGCTGCATTTGTTGCCCTTGGTGCACAGATGCTTTCACCTGATGGGCAGCTTATTGCAATTACCCCCCGCTCATGGATGAACGGTCCCTATTTTCAACAGTACAGAGAGCTTCTGCATCGTACCTGTTCACTTACCCATATCCATACCTTTAAGTCCCGGAAAGAAGTATTTAAAGACACCGGAGTACTGCAAGAGTCGGTCATCACTAAGTTCGAGAATAACCTGCCAACCGAACACGTGCTGATTAGCAGCTCAGTAGCGCAAGGGCAGGAAACCAAGACCCGAACCGTTACTAGAGAAGCCGTCGAATCTCAGGGCGTAATCTTCGTTCCAGCCCATCAAGAAGATGAAGAGATTATTGCTTGGATGGCACGGGCTTCCAATAAGCTCAGCGATCTTGGATTGCAGGTATCAACTGGGAAAGTGGTTGACTTTAGGAATAAAGGTAAACTTCAGTCTCAACCAACTGACCAAACCATTCCCATGGTATATCCAGCACACTTTACAGCCGGGAACCTTCAGCACCCCAAAATAGATTTGAAGAAACCTCAGTATTACCGTGTCACACCGGATGATAAGAACACCGTTGCGCCAGGCTCCTTCGTATTAGTAAAGCGATTTAGTGCTAAAGAAGAAAAACGGAGAGTCACAGCAGCTGTATGGGAATCACCGGGTCTAGTGGCCTTTGACAATAAGACAAACTACTTTCACCGCCAGGGGGAGGGGCTTCCCCCCGACCTGGCTTTAGGGCTAACGCTCTGGCTGAACTCAAGCTATGTTGATAGATATTTCCGTATTTTTTCGGGCCATACTCAGGTAAATGCCACAGATTTACGCATGATGCCTTACCCCTCTGTACAGCAGCTCCTAGACTTAGCACGCACCGGTATGGAACCTGACGCAGCTGTGCAGGAAGTTCTTGGTGATAAGGAAGAATCTCATGCCGCAGCTTAACGACGCACAGGAACTCCTCAAAAAATTAGGGTTTGACCGTCAGCGCACAAATATTATGGCCGCAAGAACCCTCCTAGCTTTAGCCCAGCTCACCCCAGACCAGAAGTGGGATGCGGCAAGTAACCCACGTATGGGCGTCCGCTCCATTATGGACTGGATGCGGAACGAGTTGGATTTTCAGGTTGCTGAAAATACTCGAGAAACCATCAGACGATTCGTATTGAAACAGTTTGTTGAAGCTGGCTTCTGTTTACATAACGATGATAACCCCGGAAGGCCAACAAATTCGTCGAAAAATGTCTATCGACTCTCTGATGAAGCGCTCGCCGTTATACGCTCTTATCAGCGTGATGGTAGCGAGAAAATAATAGAAAAATATCTAAAATCTAAAGTTGTTCTTACCGATAAATATGCTAAAGCTAGAGAACTATCTAGATTCAATGTAACTCTGCCCCAGGGCGAACAAGTTTCTCTAAAACGAGGCGGGCAGAACCAGCTTATTGAAAAGATCATCACTGATTTTTGCCCGCAGTTTATTCCTGATGCTCAGGTTCTATACATCGGGGATGCCGATAGCAAAGAAGATCTTTATGATAAACAGCGCCTCAGTCAGCTAGGCGTTGAATTGCCTGACCACGGAAAAATGCCAGACCTTATCGTCTACCAGCCTGATAAACATTGGTTATTTCTGATAGAAGCATGTTCGACGCACGGCCCTATCGACCATTGGCGTTATTCAGAACTTGAATCTCTATTTTCACAGACTTCTGCGGGGCTGGTCTACGTTTCTTGTTTTCCGAACCGTTCAACGCTTCGCAAGTTTATCGCTGATTTGGCGTGGGAGACTGAAGCCTGGATTGCTGAAGAGCCAACCCACATGTTGCATCTCAACGGTTCACGTTTCATGGGCCCCTACAGCTAACAGTCTAGAAATGCTTGGACATTGGGGAGCCCCGCCCCAGCTGCGGGGCTCTAGCTTCGTCGGGTGCCGTCCTCATTCCATAGCCCCGAGATACCGCGGCGGTGGGAGGTCACCAGGTGGGTATCGAGCACACCGATGGCTTCCATCATGGCGTAGGCACTGGTGGGGCCGATGAACTTAAAGCCTAGCTTCTTCAAGGTTTTAGAGAGCAGCAGGGAGTTCTCATCCTGGGTGGGAATATCGGAGAGGACGGTCGGGGTCGGGGTGCGCTCGGGCTGGAAAGACCAGATGAGGGCTGGCAAACCGGCTTCAACCTGCTGCCCTGCTGCCAGCGTCCGCGCACCTAGGTCGATAGGGGCTCCGCCGGGAGCTACTACCTGACCAGCCGATCGTAGAGCAAGTGTAGCCTGAGCGTTGCCGATAGCAGCCCGGATCTTGCCGCGGTGGCGGATGATGCGAGCATCCGTAGCAAGCCGCTCCACATCGTCCTCGGTAAAAGCCGCGACCTTCTCAACCTCGAACCCCTCGAAGAGCTCGCGGAAGGCCGCGCGCTTGGTCAAGATAGTACGCCAGGAGAGCCCGGCCTGAAAACCTTCTAGGCAGAGGCGCTCAAAGACACCCTGTTCGTCGGTGACGGGCACACCCCATTCGGTATCGTAATAGGTCTGCATATCAGCAACGTCCGCGGCCCACACCGGGCGCACTAGCCCGTCGGTACCTACCCGGGTATCAGTCATTAAAAAAGCCGCCCTTCAACCTCGGCACTTGGTTCTTCCAGGGCGAGCAGAAACTCTTTGCGCTCCAGCCCGCCAGCGTAGCCGGTGAGTTTGCCGTCCGCTGCAACCACCCGGTGGCAGGGGATAAAGATGGAAACCTTATTGCGGCCCACAGCCTGACCCACGGCCTGAGCCGGGGCGCCGGGCCCCACAATTTTTGAGATAGCTCCGTAAGTGGTGGTGTAGCCGTAGGGAATCTCGCGCAGGGACGCCCACACCGCCAGCTGGAAATCCGTTCCCTCGGGAGCAATAGGCAACTCAAAGACAGCGCGCTGCCCGTCAAAGTATTCCAGCAGCTGGGCCTGGGCATCGGTCAGCACATCGCAATCGCTGACCTCAATGCGGTGCCCCAAATCTTCTTGCTGGGGGAAGTGGGCTTGGCCGGTAAACCAGGCCCCGGTCAGAGCATGCCCGTTTGAGGCAAGAATCATCTCTCCCAGCGGGGTGAGGGTGTGGGCGTGGTAGGTCATGTACCTAGTCTAGTGGGGCAGTATGCAAATAGCCCTGCACCTCACCGAAGGGTGAAGTACAGGGCTATCGTGTAGCTAGCCTACCGCTAGGTCGCCTGATGGAGTCGGGTGTTTAGTCCTGCTCGACGTCCTCATCGACCCAGTCCAGGGTCTTAGAGACTGCTTTCTTCCAGAGGCGGTACTGACGTTCGACCTCGTCCTTGTCCATCTGGGGCTCCCAGCGCTTGTCTTCGGACCAGTTGTCGATGACGTCCTGCTCGCCTTCCCAGAAGCCGACGGCGATACCGGCGGCGTAGGCGGCACCCAGGGCGGTGGTTTCAATAACCTTGGGGCGGATGACGGGAACACCCAGCAGGTCAGCCTGGAACTGCATGAGGAACTCGTTGGCGGTCATACCGCCGTCGACGCGCAGTTCTTCCAGGGAGACCTTGGTGCCTGCTGCTTCGGCATCGGCGTTCATGGCGTCCAAAACTTCGCGGGTCTGGAAGGCAGTTGCCTCAAGAGCTGCGCGGACGATGTGGGCGCGGTTGACGTAGCGGGTCAGGCCAACGATGACGCCGCGGGCATCTGACTTCCAGTGGGGGGCGAAGAGGCCGGAGAAAGCGGGGACTACATAGGCGCCGCCGGAGTTTTCGACGCTGGTGGCCAGTTCTTCTGACTCGGCGGCGTTGTCAATCATCTTCAGGTTGTCGCGCAGCCACTGGATCAGGGAACCGGAGACCGCAACGGAACCTTCGAGGGCGTAGACGGGGTCGGCGTCGCCCAGCTTGTAGGCCACGGTGGTGAGCAGGCCGTTTTCTGAGATGACGGGCTCGTTGCCGGTGTTCATGAGCATGAAGTTACCGGTGCCGTAGGTGTTCTTCGCCATGCCCTTTTCGAAGCAGGCCTGGCCGAAGGTCGCTGCCTGCTGGTCGCCCAGAATACCTGAGATGGGGGTGCCGTTGAGCAGGCCCTTGGAGCGGCCGTAGCCGTAGATTTCGGAGGAGGACTTGATCTCGGGCAGCATGCTCATGGGAATACCCATGTCAGCGGCAATCGATTCGTCCCATTCTAGGGTCTTGATGTTCATCAGCATGGTGCGAGAAGCATTGGTGACGTCGGTGACGTGCACGCCGCCTTCTACACCGCCGGTCAGGTTCCAGAGCACCCAAGTGTCGGTGTTGCCGAAGAGCAAATCGCCTGCTTCTGCTTTCTCGCGGGCGCCTTCGACGTTGTCGAGGATCCACTTGACCTTGGGGCCTGAGAAGTAGGTGGCCAGGTTGAGACCGACGATGTCGTGGTACTTACCGGGGCCCTCCTCGCCAGCTAGCTCGTCGCAGATTTTCTGGGTGCGGGTGTCCTGCCAGACAATGGCGTTGTAGACGGGCTTACCGGTGTTCTTATCCCAGACCACGGCGGTTTCACGCTGGTTGGTGATACCGACGGCCGCGATTTCGTGGTGGTTGACTTCGGCCTTGGTGAGGGCTTCACCGACGGACTGACGCACGTTCTCCCAGATTTCCATGGGGTCGTGCTCGACCCAGCCGGCCTTAGGGAAAATCTGTTCGTGTTCGTGCTGGCCGACGCTCTTGATTTCACCGGACTTTGTGAAAAGGATGGCGCGGGAGCTGGTGGTTCCCTGGTCGATGGAGAGCACGTACTTCTTACGCTCGGGGAGCTGTGACATGGTTTTTCTCTTTTCGTGAGTGCACCTTCGTTGGTGCGGTGAGGGATTTGTTGTGGGTGAGGGCGCGGACCCCGGTGCCCGGCCTAGACCAGCAGAGCGGGGACGAGGAGGGCAGCTGCTACTGCACCGATGAGGGGGCCGACAACGGGAACCCAGGCGTAGGCCCAGTCGGAGGAACCCTTACCCTTGATGGGCATCAGGGCGTGGGCGATACGGGGAGCCAGGTCGCGGGCGGGGTTGATGGCGTAACCGGTGGGGGTACCCAGGGAGAGGCCGATTGCTACAACGATGAAGGCGACGGCCAGGGGGCCAAGACCCGAGGGGGTGCTGCCGGAGGCTAGGACGAAGCCCACCAGAACGAAAGCACCGAAGGCTTCAGTCACGGTGTTCCAACCGTAGGAGCGGATAGCCGGGCCGGTGGAGAAAATGCCTTTGGTGGTTCCGGGCTCTGCCTCATCGAAGTGCTTCTTGTAGACCAGGTAAGCGCCCCAGGCACCGAGGAAGGCACCGATCATCTGGGCTGCGACGTAGACGAAGAAGTTACCGATACCTGGTGCAATTCCGGGGGCAAAGTCATTACCGGCCACCAGCAGACCCAGGGTTACAGCGGGGTTGAGGTGAGCACCTGAAGGGGCAGACATGTAGACAGCAGCGAAAACCGCAAAGCCCCAGCCGAAGGCGATGGTCAGCCAGTCGGTGTTCTTTGCCGCTGACTTGGGTAGGGTAACTGCGGCACATACGCCAGCACCGAGCAGAATCAGAATGCCGGTACCAATAACTTCAGAAACGAAAGCACCCAGCAGGGTTGCATTGCCTTCTGCGGTAACAAGGGCGCTTGCCTGGAGGCTAGCTTCAGCGCCAGCGGCCAGTAGTGAGCTCATCGTTGACCTCGTTTTTTCTGTGCGGGCCGGGTGCCCCTTGCGGGCACCCGGCAGATGTTAGTGATGAATAATGATTTTAGTGAAGAGTAGTGACAGGACGGCGGGGCGCCACGTGGGTTGCCCCGAGAACCTCAGCCGCGGCGTCCGCGTCCTCGGTATGGGTTTCAGCTGCGGCGATAGCCTCAACTCGCTCGGCGTAGATTGCCTTTTCGCGGGCTACGGTGGCTTCGTCCCAGCCAAGTTCAGCGGCCATAATCTCAAGGATTTCGTCGGCAGCTGATAGGCCGCGGTCGGTAGCCTCAAGGTCCAGGCGGACGCGGCGCACCAGTACGTCCTCAAGGTGCAGGGCACCTTCGGCTCGCACTGCCATGACCACATCGGCCCGCAGGAACTGGGGTGCCTGGGCCAGGGGAGTACCCAGGGCGGGGTCCTCATGGATCAGGGAAATCACATCGGCCAGCTCAGCGCCGTAGCGCTCCAGCAGGTGCTCCACCCGGTCGGCATCCCAGCCGTTCTCGGCAGCCAGCGCATCGGCACGGGCAGCTAGGGCCTCAAAACCTTCAGCACCGACCAGCTTGATGTTCTCGGTAACAGAGGGCAGATTCTTGGCGCGGTCGCCCAGGGCGAAGTCTACGGCGTCCTCTGCCATCACGCGGTAGGTGGTCAGCTTGCCACCGGCGATAGCGCTCATGCCCGGGGCAATTTCCATGACGGTGTGCTCACGCGACACCTTGGTGGACGCGGCATTCTCACCCTTCTTAGCGACCGGCTGCAGCAGGGGGCGCAGACCAGCGTAAGAGCTAATGATATCGTCCTCGGTCAGCTCATTGGCAATCAGCTTATTCGCCTGGTCGAGCACGTAGCGAATATCGGCCTTGGTGGCGACGGGGCGCTCACGGTCCTCGGTGTAGGGGGTGTCGGTGGTGCCGATGATCCAGTAGCGCTGCCAGGGGATAATGAAGAGAACGGACTTTTCGGTCTTGGTGAAGATACCGCTGGTGGCCTTGATGCGGTCGCGGGGCACGGTGATGTGCACACCCTTAGAAGCTAGTACCTTCAAGCCCTGGTCCTTGGTGGCCATGGATTCTGATTCTTCGGTCCACACACCGGTTGCGTTGATGATGTGGGCGGCCTTGACGGTCTTCTCGTCACCGGTTTCAAGGTCAACGATCTGAGCGCCGGTCACCCGCCCGGCGGCGTCCTTGTTAATAGCGGTGACCTGGGTGCGGGAAGCTGCCAGGGCGCCGTAGCCTGCAGCGGTACGGACAAGGTCGATGACCAGGCGGGCATCGTCCACGCGGGCATCGTAGAACTGGATCGCGCCGGTGAAGGCTGAATCCTTGATGCCGGGGAAGACCTTCTTGGTGCCTTCCTTGGTGAAGTGACGCTGGGCGGGCACGGTGCGGTGGCCGCCAGCTCCTGCGAAGGCCATGGTGTCGTACATGCCGATGCCTACAGCGGAGTAGGCGCGTTCGATGACGGGCATCTTGAGGGGCCAGAGGAAGGGCTGGGCCTTGACCAGGTGGGGGGCTGTGCGTTCAAGGAGCAGGCCGCGCTCTTTGAGGGCTTCTGCTACCAGCTTGAAGTCCAGGTTGTAGAGGTAGCGCAGGCCACCGTGCACGAGCTTGGAGGACCAGGCGCTGGTGCCCGCAGCCCAGTCGCCTGCCTCGACAATGGCGGTGCGCAGGCCGCGGGTGGCGGCGTCCAGGGCAATGCCGGCGCCGGTGACACCGCCGCCGATGATGAGGACGTCTACGCCCGCTTCGTCGGTCATGGCAGCCAGGGCCTGGGTACGGGTTTCTGCTGAGAGGTGGGACTGGGTGGTGAAGGTGGCAGTCATGGGGATCTTCCTTGCGACGGGTTGCCTGGTTAATGTCTTGCTAACTATTTCAACCGTGCGAACAAATAACTGCCAGCTCTGTGAACAAATGTTCAGTTAGAATCGCACTATGATGAACAGAAGTCAGAATCAGGTCGTTGAGGCTGCCCAGCTTTACTACGGGGAGCATTTGACGATGGCAACTATCGCTGCACGCTTGGGGGTCTCCCGCCCTACTGTCTCTCGCCTGCTCAAAACTGCACGTGAAACCGGGGTTGTGACGATTCATCTCAATGAAAAGGCCTATAATTCTGACCCGCTCGAAAAGCGCCTGTCTGACCTCTATCGGGTACGGGTGACCGTGGTGCGTGCCCCTGAGCATGCTACAGAGCAGGCTCGTATGAGGAGGGTGGCAATAGCCACAGCAAATCTTGTGGACTCCCTCATGGTGCCCGGCACGACACTAGGTGTTGCCTGGGGGTCTACCGTGACCGAGGTGGCCCAGTTCCTGCCCAAGCGGCCCCTGACCGGGGTGACGGTGGTTCAGCTGAACGGGGCGGGCAATGCCGTGCAGACGGGCATCCCGTATTCGGGTGCGATTCTTGGGCAGGTGTCTTCTGCTTACGGGGCGCAGATGGTGCATTTCCCGGTACCTGCCTTTTTTGACTTTGCCGATACCAAGGCGGCTATGTGGCGGGAGCGGTCGATTCGCGGTGTGCTGGCGGTGCAGCGCAGCGCAGATGTGGCCCTGTTTGGTGTGGGTGCTTTCGGTGGTGAGCTTAAGTCGCATGTCTATAGCGGCGGCTATTTCAATGCGGAGCAGATGCGGGAGCTGCAGGAGCAGGGCATTGTGGGGGATATGTGCACGGTTCTGCTGCGGGAGGACGGCACCTGGGCTGATTTGGCGCTGAATCAGCGGGCGACGGGCCCTACCCCTGCGGAGCTGGTGAAGATAGGACGACGCGTGTGCGCAGCTGCTGGCCGCCACCGCGCCGTTGCCCTGCGTGCCGCCCTCGCCACAGGCGCGATCACCGACCTGGTGGTGGATGTGGACCTGGCGGAGAGGCTTTTATAGAGGCTTATTCATAAGGTCTGCCAGGATCACGCTCGCTGCCGATTCACTGAAAATCACAGGGCAACTCACACCAATGCTGAGCCGGCAGTTTGATTGTGAGCTTAGGAGGTATTGTTCATATGAATAAGCCTCATTGCGCCCCCCGTTGGGGGCGGCCAGCTACCGCGCTGCCTTCAGCGCGTCCTTCACCGCTCTAATAGCGGGCTGGCCTGTGCTTTCGGTGCGGGTAGCCACATAGATCTCGCGGAAGGGGGCGCCGGGCAACGGAATAGCCTTCACCCCGTGGGCTCGCTCCAGCTCGGTACCGGCGGCAGGTAGAGCAAAGGAAGGCATAATAGCCGCCGCCCCGCCAGCCGCCAGCTGCAAGTGAGTATTCAGATCGTCAATCACGTAGCGCACCTGCGGCTCAAAACCTGCCGCCCGGCACTGGTTAATACCCCAGATGCGGGAGGTGTTGTGCTCACCCTCAAAAACCCAGGGTAGGCGGACCGCGTCGTCCAAGCTCTCAACCTCAGAATCGGCTGCAACCACCAGATTGAGGGCATCCTCGGTCAAAAGCTCGGAGGTGAGTTCGGGGTACTCGGGAATGTAATGGTGGGGGTAGGACTCCGCGATCACAAGATCAAACTCCCGGCTTCGGGTGAGCGAGAGACCGGTTTCGGGGTCAATCTGCACCACGTGCAGCTGTACCTGCGGGGCATGCTCTGCCAGATGGGCCAGAGCGCCCGGCAACAGAGCCTTCGCAGCCGACTGGAAAATCGCCAGTCGTACCTGCCCGGCAGGTACCCCCTCCAACAGGGTGATGCGGGTGCGGGCGGCGTCCAGCTCCTTCAAAATATTGCGAGTGCTCTCCACCAGAATCAGAGCCTCGGTGGTCAGCTCCACTCGCCGACCTACTTTGCGTAGTAGGGGAGTGCCCACCTCTTTTTCTAGGGTGGTGATTTGCTGGGATATAGCGGAGGACGTCAGGTGAAGGGCCTTGGCTGTTGCGGCCAGTGTGCCGCGCTCGTGGATCTCAAGCAGCATGGCCAGGCGGCGCAAATCGTACATGGGGCACTCCTTGGGAAGGGGTGAATGGCGTCACGAATACAGATTAGCAGAACTAAACGTACTGCCTAAATAATATTCATTTTTTCTAATAGTGTAACTTACACCCAAAGATGGTGAAATGGATAACAAGTAACAAGTTCACCCCGCCCTCGTGCGGGCTAGCAGGAGGTACCACCCTTGGCACAGCCTTTTAGCGATACCCACCACCAGCAGCTAGCTGACCAGGCCGTCCAGCTCGTCGCCGACTGGGTCAAAGCAGCCCAGAACATCCCCGCCGACCCCGCAGCAGAGAAGCTGGCAGGCGTCCTGAAGGACCCCAACGGCCTTGAATTTACCGTCGGCTTTGTCGACGGCGTCGTGCGCCCCGAAGACCAGGCCGTTGCCGGTAAGAACCTGGGCCGCATTGCCCCCATCGTCCCCTCCTTCCTGCCCTGGTACATGAAGAGCGCCGTGGGCCTGGGCGGCAAACTGGCCGCTAAGGCATCCTGGCCCACCGTGCCGATCGCCCGCACCGTCCTACGCCAGATGGTCGGCCACCTGATTGTCGATGCCCGCGACGAAAAGCTGGGCCCCGCCATCAAGCACCTCACCTCAACCGGCAACAAGCTCAACATCAACCTGCTCGGTGAAGCAGTGCTTGGCGACCGCGAAGCAGAGCGCCGCCTGACCGAAACCAAGCGCCTGCTGGCCCGCGACGACGTCGACTACGTCTCCATTAAGGTGTCCTCCGTTTCTGGCCCCCACTCCCACTGGGCCTTCGAAGAAGTCGTGGACGAAGCCGTCCGCCGCCTCACCCCCCTCTACGAGTTGGCTGCAAACTCTCCCGCCCCGAAGTTCATCAACCTGGACATGGAAGAGTACAAGGACCTCGATATGACCATCGAAGTCTTCACCAAGATCCTTGACCAGCCCCACCTGAAGAACCTTGAAGCCGGTATCGTGCTCCAGGCCTACCTGCCTGACACCCTGGCCGCGATGCAGCGCCTGCAGGAATGGGCCGCCCAGCGTGTTGAGGCCGGTGGTGCTCGCATCAAGGTCCGCCTGGTTAAGGGCGCCAACCTCTCCATGGAAAAGGTTGAAGCTGCTGTACACGGCTGGCCCCTGACCACCTGCGACTCCAAGCAGGACTCAGACACCAACTACAAGCGCATCCTCAACTACGCCCTGCAGCCCGAGCACACCAAGAACATCCGCCTGGGCGTTGCTGGCCACAACCTCTTCGACGTCGCCTTCGCCCTGCTACTGGCCGAAGACCGCGGTGTTGAAAAGGACGTCGAGTTCGAAATGCTCATCGGCATGGCCTCCCAACAGGCCGAGGTCATCCGTCAGCGCGTTGGTCACCTGCTGCTCTACACCCCCGTCGTACGCCCCGAGGAGTTCGACGTTGCAATCTCCTACCTGGTCCGCCGTCTGGAAGAAAACGCCTCAAGTGAGAACTTCATGAGCGCCGTCTTCGACCTCGACTCTTCACCCGCCCTCTTTGAGCGCGAGAAGAACCGCTTCCTGCGCTCCCTGGACGAGGTCACCGACGAGGTTCAGCCCCCGCAGCGCACCCAAAACCGTCTGGAAGAAACCGAAGAGAACGTCTTCAAGCCCGCCGACGGCACCTTCGAAAACACCCCCGATACCGATCCCGCCCTGGCCGGTAACCGCGAGTGGGGCCGGGCCATCCTGGAGCGCTCCAAGACCACCCAGATCGGTATCGAAACCCTGGCCGCCAACGAGCTGGGCTCTGCTGAGGACGCCGAAACCCTGGTTGCCGAGACCGTGGCAGCTGGCGAGGCCTGGGGTGCCCGCCCCGCCTCAGAGCGCGCCGAGATTCTGCGTAAGGTAGCTGTAGCCCTGGCAGTCCGCCGTGGCGACTTCATGGAGATCATGGCCCACGAGGCCGGCAAGACCCTGGATCAGGGCGACGTTGAAGTCTCAGAAGCCGTTGACTTTGCCTACTACTACGCCATGCTGGCAGAGCGCCTCGACTCGGTAGACGGCGCCCAGCACCGCCCGGTCAAACTGACCCTGGTTATCCCGCCGTGGAACTTCCCCACCGCGATTCCCGTCGGTGGCGTTATCTCAGCCCTGGCAGCGGGTTCAGCGGTTATCTTTAAGCCCGCCTCCAACACCGCCCGCATTGGTGCTCTCATTGCTGAGGTGCTGTGGGAAGCTGGCGTACCCCGCGAGGCCTTGCGCCTGGTCAAGGTCACCGACCGCGATGCCGGTTCAAAGATGATTGCCCACCCCGCCGTTGACCGCCTGATTCTGACCGGTGGCTACGAGACCGCCGAGATGTTCCGATCCTGGCGTAAGGACCTGCCCCTCTTCGGCGAGACCTCCGGCAAGAACTCCATCATCGTTACCCCCAACGCCGACCTCGACCTGGCGGTCAAGGACGTCGTTTACTCGGCCTTCGGCCACGCAGGCCAGAAGTGCTCGGCGGCCTCCACCGTGATTCTGGTCGGTTCGGTAGGGGAGTCCAAGCGCTTCTACAACCAGCTGGTTGACGCCGTGAAGTCCCTGCACGTTGCCCACCCTCAGGACATCGAATCAGAGATGGGTCCCGTGATTGAGGAGCCCGAGGGCAAGCTCAAGCGAGGCCTAACCACCCTGGGTGAGGGCGAAACCTGGATTATCAAGCCCGAACAGCTCGATGAGACCGGTCGCCTCTGGTCACCCGGTGTGCGCGCAGGCGTCAAGCCCGGCAGCGAATACCACCTGACCGAGTACTTCGGCCCCATCCTGGGCGTCATGAAGGCCACTACCCTCGAAGAGGCTATCGAACTGCAGAACGCCACCGACTACGGTCTGACCGCTGGCCTGCACTCCCTAGACTCCGGCGAGCTGGAACTCTGGCTCTCCAAGGTCCAGGCAGGTAACCTCTACGTCAACCGCGGCATCACCGGCGCTATCGTGCAGCGTCAGCCCTTCGGCGGCTGGAAGAAGTCAACCGTAGGTTCTGGCACCAAGGCCGGTGGCCCCAACTACCTGGTTGCCCTCTCCGACTGGGAGACCGCAGAGTCAACCGCCACCACCGCCCCCTCACATGCGGGCGTCCGCTCCATCCTGGCTGCCCTGCGCGAGCCCACCGCCACCAACGACGGCTCCCTTGACATGCTGGCCCGCGCGGCTAGCTCCGATGCCGAGGCCTGGGCCACCGAGTTCGGTGTGGGCCACGACCCCAGCCAGCTGGGCGTCGAGCGCAACATCCTGCGCTACCTGCCCACCACCGTTCAGGTGCGTCTGGATGAAGACGGCGACCGCGACCGCGCCCTGCGCGTCCTGCTGGCAGGTGTAGCAGCCGGCGCCACCATCGAGTTCTCCACAGGCCAGAGCATCCCGGTAGCTGTTGCCGGCGCCCTGCGCGGCGCGGGCGTCACCCTGGTTGAGCAGAACGACGCCGCCTACCGTGCTTCGCTGGCCAAGATTGCAAAGACCCCATCAAAGCAGCTTGAGGGAACCGCCTTCGAAGGTGCCCGCATCCGCTACATCGGTAGCGACGCCACCAGCATCTACGAGGCACTCGACGGCCGCCCCGACATCGCGGTCTACTTCCAGCCTGTTACCGAAGCTGGCCGCATCGAGATGCTACCCTTCGTCCGCGAGCAGGCAGTTTCCATCACCGCCCACCGCTTCGGCAACCCCTATAAGTTCTCTGAGGGTGTTATCTAAGAGGTCTAGGTAAGGACGCCCCACCCCGCTTCCCCTGCTCAGGGGAAGCGGGGTGGGGCGTCCTTTTTTATTTAAGAGAAAACCCGGCCGCTTCGGTGGCGCCCGCCACCAGCACCTGTACCCTGTGTCATATAATCGTTAGGTGAGAGCTCCTTCTCCCTCGTCGGAGCTCACCTCGTCGAGTTTCACGCACCTCGATCGGCACTCCCACAGAAGTCCCACAAAAGAAAAGGACACCTCCGATGAGCAACGTTCCTGCAGAACTCAAGTACACCAAAGAGCACGAGTGGGTCAGCGAACTCACCGCTGATGGCACCGTCCGCATCGGCGTTACCGACCACGCACAGAGCGAACTGGGCGACGTCGTCTACGTCGACCTGCCCGAGGTAGGCGAAACCATCGACGCAGAAGCAACCTTCGGCGAAATCGAATCCACCAAGAGCGTCTCGGACCTCTTTGCCCCCATCGCCGGTGAAGTCGTTGCCGTCAACGAAGACCTGGCAGATGCCCCCGAAACTGTCAACTCAGACCCCTACGGCGCGGGTTGGCTCATCGAGGTTCGCCCCAACGACGCCGCAGACATCGAAGGCCTGCTCTCAGCTGCCGACTACGAGGCAGAAATCGCTTAAAACCCGGCAGTAACTCCGCACTATGAGCCCACGCAAGGGCCGTCTTTTCCGCAGGGAAAGGCGGCCCTTTTGCTCTAGGTAAAAACAGGAAAATTTGATGGGAGAACACGGCGCGAACCGGGCAGAATAGAAGTGAAGTGGCTAAGATTAAACGAACGGTTCACTGTTTACCATTTCGTGACCTTGAACCGCTTACACCACACCACACATAACGTTTGGAACACAGGCACAGTACGGGCGTAGCCCCGCCGCCCGAAGACATAAGGACGTAACCGTATGGCTCAGCACGAAGCACACCCGCCCACAAACACCATCGCCATGGTAGCCCTGGGAGTATCCCAGTCCCACAACCCCACCCCCGAAGAACGTGACCTGTTGGCAACCCTGCCCGCCGGCTCAGCCGTCCTGATTGGTCTGGACGGCCAGTTCAAGGGCGCCCGCTTCCTCCTGAACCCCGAAACCGACGAAGACGGCGCTGACCTGCCCATCATCGCAGGCCGTAGCCCCGAATCAGACATTTACCTCGACGACGTCACCGTCTCCCGCCGTCACGCCCTCTTCATCCCCAATGCGGGCAGCTTCATCCTGACCGACGCTGACTCCCTGAACGGCACCTACGTGAACAAGGACCGCGTGGATGAGGCCTACCTGCGCAATGGCGACGAAATCTACATCGGCAAGTTCCACTTCGCCTTCTACCAGGGCCAGGGGCAGTAACCATGGCCCAGGCTCACTCTGCTGAAACTGCTGGGGCAAAAAATAAGACCATCGGTCAGGTGCTCAGCGCCCTTGAAGGGGAATTTGAGGGCATTAGCGCCTCGAAGATCCGCTTTCTTGAAGATAAGGGTCTGGTGAGCCCGCAGCGTACCAATACCGGCTACCGCAAGTACTCCGAAGAAGATATTGAGCGCCTGCGTTTTGTGCTGCAGCTGCAGCGCGACCAGTACCTGCCGCTCAAGGTGATTCGCCAGCGCCTGGCCGATATTGACGCGGGGCTAGCCCCCGCCCCCGGCAGCGAACCTGCCGAGGGGCAGGGGAGCGGGGCGGATGCGTCCGCGCAGTCGGGTGCCGAAGAGCTGCCGAGTGCCCGCCCGGCAGTCGACGCGGAACCGGCCCGCACTTACACCCTGCGCGAGTTGGGCCAGGCAGCCGGGGTCGATATGCCCCTTCTGCGTGAGCTTATGAACTATGGCCTGCTGGCAGACAACAAAGAAGAGTACGACCAATACGATCTGGCCGTTACCAGGGTGAGTGACCAGCTCACCGCCCACGGCCTGCACCCGCGCCACCTGCGAGCCTTCCGGGCCGCCGCCGACCGTGAAGTCGACCTGGTAGAAACCGCAGTCGGGCCTCTGGCTCTGCGCAAGGACGAAGAGTCCCAGGCCCGTGCGGCCGAACTTGCCGGTGATATTGCCCAGCTGCTGCTCCGCCTGCACATGGCCCTAGTGGCCGGGAGTATGCCCAGCTTCGACTAACACCACCTATCCATCTGCGAGGGGCACTGGGTGAACGTGGTCTGTCTTAATGACCAGGACCACGTTAAAACGCCGGTGCCCCTGCCGACCGATTAACCGGCAAAAGGGTTGCTGGGCAGGTAGGATAAGAGAGTCCATGATCAGTTCAAGGGAAGGAACCTCAAACCGTGACACAGTACAACGGTGAACCTAGCGCCCCCGCCGCGCTGCGAGGCGTACCTGCCCCCATGGATCAGCCCCTGCTGGGGTTCGAAGACGTCATGCCCCGTACCTCACCGGTGGGTGATCAGGGCGTCCTCTTTGACGACCCTGTTTCTCTGGTTGACGAGAACCTGGGCTATCGCGGCCCCACCGCCTGTAAGGCAGCGGGCATTACCTACCGCCAGCTCGACTACTGGGCTCGCACCCACCTGGTGGAGCCCACCGTCCGCTCGGCACAGGGTTCTGGTTCCCAGCGTCTTTACTCTTTCCGCGATGTGCTGGTGCTCAAAATTGTTAAGAGCCTGCTCGATACAGGCGTATCCCTGCAGCAGATTCGCACCTCGGTCGACCACCTGCGCTCCCGCGGCGTTGAGGATCTTGCCGGAATCACCCTCATGTCCGATGGTGCTTCGGTCTACGAATGCACCTCGGCCTCTGAAGTGATTGATCTGGTGCAGGCAGGCCAAGGCGTCTTTGGCATCGCCATCGGCCGCGTCTGGCGCGAACTGGAAGTATCGCTGAGCGAACTGCCCGGCGAAAGCACCGCCCAAGAAGTACAGCAAGAAGCCGAAGTGCACGACGAACTTTCGGCCCGCCGAGCCCGCAAAGCCGGTGCCTAAAGAACATAGAAAACTACCCCGCCTCGCAGATGCGATGGCGGGGTCGTTGCGTCTAGGGGCGCAGGCTCACAGCGAGCGTGAGCCTGGGCCCCTATGCGTCTTATTCCGTAGCGTCTACATTGAGCAGGCCCGCCAGCAGCGCGGTAAAGGCACGGGCGAGTTCCTGGGCTTCTTCCTCGGGCCAGTAGTGCACAGGGTAGGCGGATCCCTGAATGCGCTGGAGCAGATGCGTCTCCGGCAGGATAGTATCAGCGACCAAATCGCCAAAGAGCACCTTCATTTCTTCGATGCGGTAGTCGTGTTCGGGGTCGCCTGCGCGTACCTTATTGATGACCACGGAGGCCGACTCCACGGCATAGGGGGTATTGGCTTCGAAACGGGCGATAGCGCGCAGGGTGCGCTCGGAGCCCGCGACAGAGAAGAGGGAAGGCTCCGCGACAGACAGCACCCGGTCAGAAGCTGCCCATGCCATCTCGGTGAGATGTCCCAGGGTGGGCGGGCAGTCGATGAGAATCAGGTCAAAGCTCTCGCGCACAGGCTCAAGGAGATCTGCCAGGCGGGGGAGTAGGGTTGCTGAGTCGAGCTGCTCTAGGGCGGTGAGACGGGCGGACGCGCGCCCAACCCAGGTGCCTGCGTCCAGTCCGGTGCGGGAGGCGTTGCCCAGGCTGCCGAGGGCAGCCCATGAAGCGGGGGCGAGTTCGTCCGCCAGGGAATAATCAGAAGGGGCAAGCAAAATGGCGCCCAGGTCGGTGCCTTCGGCGGTATTAACACCTAAGCCGGTTGAGGCGTCCCCGTGGGGATCGAGGTCGATGACGAGGGTGCGGAGCCCGCTGGCCTGAGCGGCAGAGGCCAGCCCCAGCACGACCGATGTTTTGCCTACGCCGCCCTTTAGGCTGCTAATACTTACCACGCTGCTCATTGCCACGAAAGCCTCTCGAATTCGGCGGATACACACTGACTTTCTATGCTACCCAACAGGGTAGGGGCCTGCCGCTAGGCGTTAGGGAAAGTCGGGGAAGCTCACAGCCCACACCCCTATCGCGTGTAGTTATGCTCACAATAAAATCTTTTCATTACGTCCCGCATCACAAAAAATGAGACAAAACCAGGTGCTTTAGGAAGTCTAAAGATATATTTGAGGTGTTCACACACGAACTGTGGCTTAGCCTCACCGCACCCCGCTGTGCTGGGTGGGGCGGAACGGAAGAAAATGTTTTCAAAGATCCTGGTCGCTAACCGCGGCGAAATCGCAATCCGCGCCTACCGCGCGGCCTACGAGCTCGGCGCTAAGACCGTCGGCGTCTTCCCCTACGAAGACCGCCACTCCATTCACCGCCAGCAGGCCGATGAGGCCTACCCGATTGGTGAAGAGGGCCATCCCGTCCGTGCTTACCTCGATGTTGAGGAGATTATTCGCGTCGCCAAAGAAGCCGGCGCTGATGCCATCTACCCGGGTTACGGCTTCCTCTCGGAGAATCCTGATTTAGCGCGCGCCGCCGCGGACGCCGGCATCACCTTCATTGGCCCCCCGCCGGAGGTTCTGGAGCTTGCCGGTAACAAGGTTGAGGCCCTGAAGGCTGCCCGCCGTGCCGGTATCCCGGTGCTCAAGTCCACCGAGCCCAGTGCAGACGTTGAAAAACTGCTGGCTGAGGCAGAAGACATCGGCTTCCCCATCTTCGTCAAGGCTGTTGCCGGTGGTGGCGGACGCGGTATGCGCCGGGTTGAGAAACGTGAAGACCTGCGCCCCGCTATGGAAGCGGCGATGCGCGAGGCCGACACCGCTTTCGGTGACCCCACTGTCTTCCTTGAGCAGGCAGTGTTGCGCCCCCGCCACATTGAGGTGCAGATTCTGGCAGACGGTGAGGGCAACATTGTGCACCTCTTTGAGCGCGACTGCTCCCTGCAGCGCCGTCACCAGAAGGTTGTTGAGATTGCCCCTGCCCCCAACCTTGATGAAGAGATTCGTCAGGCCCTCTTCCGCGACGCGGTCAAGTTTGCGAAGGAACTGGGCTACGTGAACGCCGGTACCGTGGAGTTCCTGGTCGATACCGCCGGTGAACGCGCTGGCCAGCATGTCTTTATCGAGATGAACCCCCGTATTCAGGTTGAGCACACCGTGACCGAAGAGGTTACCGACGTTGACCTGGTGCAGTCCCAGATGCGCATTGCTGCCGGTGAGACCCTGGAAGACCTGGGTATCCGCCAGGAAGACCTGCGCGTGCGCGGCTTTGCCCTGCAGTCCCGTATCACCACCGAAGACCCCGCAAACGGCTTCCGCCCCGACGTTGGCAAGGTTACCTACTACCGCTCAGCCGGTGGTTCTGGCATCCGCCTGGACGGCGGTACTGTCTACACCGGTGCCCAGATTTCACCCCACTTCGACTCTATGCTGGTCAAGCTCACCTGCCGTGGCCGTACCTTCGAGGATGCCGTCCGACGCGCTTCTCGCGCCTTGGCCGAGTTCCGTATTCGCGGTGTCGCCACCAACATCCCCTTCATCAAGGCGGTGCTCGAAGACCCCACCTTCCGCGCTGGTGACGTCTCCACCCCCTTCATCGATGAGCACCCCGAGCTGCTGACCAAGAAGCCTTCAGCCGACCGCGGCACCAAGGCCCTGCAGTACCTGGCAAACGTCACCGTGAATAAGCCCCACGGTGAGCGTATCGAGGGTCTTGACCCCCGCTGGAAGCTACCTGCCTTCCCCGGTGATAAGACCGAAGAGCCCTACCGCTCACCCTTCGACGCTTCCACTCACGAACCCCCGGCAGGCTGGCGTCAGCGCCTGCTGGAACTGGGCCCCGAAGGGTTCGCTAAGGCTGTACGTGACACCAAGGAAGTGCTGATTACCGACACTACCTTCCGTGACGCCCACCAGTCCCTGCTGGCCACCCGCGTCCGCACCCGCGACCTGCTCGCAGCGGCCCCCGCGGTAGCCCACGTAACCCCCGAGCTCTTTTCGGTTGAAGCCTGGGGTGGTGCCACCTACGATGTTGCCCTGCGCTTCCTGTCCGAAGACCCCTGGGAGCGTCTGGCTCACCTGCGTGCGGCTATGCCCAACCTGCCCATCCAGATGCTACTGCGTGGCCGCAACACCGTGGGCTACACCCCCTACCCCACCGAGGTCACCGACGCCTTCGTAAAGGAAGCCGCTGAGACCGGTGTCGATATCTTCCGTATCTTCGACTCCCTCAACGACGTTTCCCAGATGACCCCGGCCATCAAGGCTGTTCGCTCCACCGGCACTGCCGTTGCCGAGGTCGCCATCTGCTACACCGGCGATATGCTAGACCCTGCTGAGCAGACCTACACCCTGGACTACTACCTGAACCTGGCTGACCAGGTGGTAGAAGCCGGTGCCCACATCCTTGCTATCAAGGACATGGCCGGTCTGCTGCGTCCGGAAGCTGCCCGCCGCCTAGTCACCGCCCTGCGCGAGCGCTTCGACCTACCCGTGCACCTGCACACCCACGACACCGCAGGTGGTCAGGTCGGCACCCTACTGGCCGCTGTTGAGGCCGGGGTGGACGTTGTTGACGTGGCGTCTGCATCCATGGCAGGTACCACCTCCCAGCCGTCCTTCTCAGCCCTGGTCGGTGCCCTCCAGTACACCGATCGCGCCCCCTCCATCACCCTGGAAGCTGCCTGTGCGCTGGAACCCTACTGGGAGGCCGTCCGCACCATCTACAAGCCCTTCGAGATGGGCCTGTCATCGCCCACCGGTCGTGTCTACACCCACGAAATCCCCGGTGGCCAGCTCTCCAACCTGCGCGCTCAGGCAACTGCCCTGGGCCTGGGGGAGCGCTTCGAGGACATCGAAGATATGTACGCAGCTGCTGACCGTATGTTGGGTCATATCGTCAAGGTAACCCCCTCATCGAAGGTGGTCGGCGACCTGGCCCTGCAGCTGGTTGGCATGGGTGTATCTCCTGAGGACTTCGAGAAGGATCCGCAGAAGTTCGATATCCCCGACTCCGTGATTGGCTTCCTCAACGGTGAGCTGGGCACCCCGCCCGCTGGCTGGCCCGAGCCCTTCCGCACCCGTGCTCTGGAAGGCCGTAAGCTCTCCAAGCCTTCGGTCAACGACCTGTCAGCCGAAGACCTGGAAGCCCTGAACGGGGAGTCAGCCACCCGCCGTGCCACCCTCAACCGCCTGCTCTTCGCCGGGCCCACCCGCGACTTCGAGAAGGCCCGCGATGAGTTTGGCGACCTGTCGATTCTGCACACCCGAGACTTCCTCTACGGCATGATGTTCAAGCGCGAACACGTGATTTCGCTGGGTAAGGGGGTGCGCCTGATTGCGACCTTGCAGGCTATCTCAGAACCCGACGAAAAGGGTATGCGCGAGGTGATTTGCACCCTGAACGGCCAGCAGCGCACCGTCAACGTCCGCGACACTTCCGTGGAGTCCAACGTGAAGGAAGCTGAGAAGGCAGATGCTTCTAATCCTGGCCACATCGCAGCCCCCTTCGCAGGTGGCGTGTCTATCTCGGTCAAGCCCGGCGACGAAATCTCAGTCGGTGATCAGGTAGCCACCATCGAGGCCATGAAGATGGAAGCCTCTATCACCTCAGCGGTCTCAGGCACCGTTGAGCGCGTTGTCTACAACGAGGTCTCTCAGGTAGCTGGCGGTGACCTGCTGATTGTAGTCAACGTCAAGTAAGCACCCACCACAGGTAGCTAAAAAGCGGACGCCCGCACCCGGCTTGCGTAAGCTGGGGCGGGCGTCCGCTCTCTTGTTATCTTATGTAGGGACCAAAAAAGTGACGAAAGTATGGGCCGTGCATAAGGATGTTGAGAGGAATCTGGTCCCTACCTGTAGGCTAGGAAGCATGAACGTAACTCACCTGATGATTATTGGTTTCGGAGCGATCCTGCTGCTACTGGGTGTGCTCGCCCCGCAGGTCGGCTGGAATATCTATGTGATGATTCTGGGCTTCCTGCACATCGTGGTCGGTAACGTGCTGGTCTTCCGGCAGATGCAAAAGAACTTCCGCGACAACACAGAGGCTGCGTCGCAGACATCTTCAAACGAAGGCGCTACTGAACGGAATCCCGAGAGCTAAACTTTCTCGAAGAAAGCTTGGCCGATATACCCGCCTTCCTCGGCGACCCCGGGAGGTACTAAGAAGACTGAGCTGGAGCGGGTCTTCAGATACTCAACAAAAAGATCGTCCCGGGCCATGTTCTTATGGACAGTAGCAAAGCGCGCAGGGTCGTTAACAAAAGCAATAAAGAATAGACCTGCCGCAAGTCTGCCCTGAGCATCGTTACCGTCAACGTAGTTATACCCCCGTCGGAGCATAGCAATACCCTGGTTATGATCAGGGTGTACCCTGGCTATGTGTGAGCGTTCGTCAATGAGTAAGTTTCCCTTCCCATCCTTGGCAGAAAAATCGGGCGGTGTGAACTCATCACCGCCTGAGAGGGGGGCGCCATTGCGTTTGTTCCTACCGGTCACCCGCTCCTGCTCTTGGAGCTGGACTCCGTCCCACACCTCAATATTCATTGAGATTTTACGGGCAATGAGGTAGCTTCCACCGGCTGCAATACCCTGATTGATCCAGACGTGTTCTGCGAGCCTGTCAGTCTCTTCCGCTTTAATATTAGAAGTGCCGTCCTTCTGCCCAAAGAGATTACGGGGAGTAGCTTGAGCGGATGTGGTTGAAGATGTGCGGCCAAAGCCTAGCTGGGACCATCTGAGTGTGGCGACTCCAACGGCAATGCGGGTGAGGTTTCTGATGGCGTGTACAGCAACCTGAGGGTCGTAGGCGCAGGCCTGAATGAAAAGGTCCCCTCCTGACTGAGATGTATCAATGAAATCATTGACCATTTTGGGTAGAGGCTCAAACTCTTGCGGTAGCTGCCCTGCCAAGCCAAAGCGGTCTGTGCCGTCCTCTTGAGTAAAGAGACTCCTACCGAAACCAAATGTGATAGTCAGACCGGAGGCACCTAGGTCAGCTGCCTCTCCTGTATCTGGCGGGGGTAGGGCTGGACCACCTCCAAAAGCTCCGGCAGCGGTGACATCAAGCCCCAGGGTTAGTCTACTTGCGGCGTAAGTCCAGTCTTGGAGCAGAAGAATCAGATCGTCCCGGGTGGTATCTTCTGCCATATCAAATGCCGCGCAGTGCATGCGATCTTGGGCTGCTGTAGTTATACCTGCCTGGTGATCCCCATAAAAATCGTAGGTAACATCGGCCTGCTCTGATATAGACTCGCTGCCTTGCCCAGCTGCATAACCGGCAGCTAAACCTCCGAGTAAGGTAACACCAGACCCAGCCCCCGTCAGAGCAAGGACAGCACGGCGTGACAGTCCCGAGGTGCTACGGGAATGTGAAGGAGTAGATTGCATGGTCGCTTTCCTTAGCGCTAATGGGGTGGGTGAGAAACTAGTCGACGAGGGTGGCTGTGAGCTGGGAGAGGGGCTCACGTACTGCATCGAGCTTAGTGGTGAGCTCCTTGCGCTGCTCCTCGCTGACCTCGTTGTAGGGGGTGAACCCTTCTTCATAGGAGCCGTACTGATCTAGTTCAGCCTGCAAATCATTGAAGGCAGTGTCGATAGTTTCAACAAGCTGGGCGTTCTCTTCTGACTCAGCTGAGGCAATAGGAGCGACCAGGTCAAAAGCAATACGGGAGCCCTCAAGGTTAGCCTGGAAGTCCCAGAGGTCACGGTGGCTCCACCAGTTCTCTTCACCGGTTACTTTACCGACTGCAATTTCTTCAAGTAGGGCAGCCGCACCGTTCGATACAGAGGTGATATTGAGCTGCTGGTCTTCAGCAAAGGTGGAGGAATGAATTTCGTCGTAGAGGGCCTGAACATCGTTGATGAGGGTTTGGCCGATTCGTTGCCGGTCCTCCTCGCTTGAAGCGCTCCACCCATCGTGTGCTGAGCTACCGTCAGGATGGAGGGCATCGGCTGCGGGCACCCAGAGGTCTTTTTCAATGCGGTGGAAACCGAGCCACTCGGTAAAGGTGGGGTCATCTTGTTCAAGCAGCTCGGCTTCTGCAAGGTAGTCAATTTCCCGGTAATCAATGCGGGGGTCGAGAATGCCGAGAGCTTCGGCAATAGGTTCAATGCGTTCGTAGTGGGTACGTGTAGTTGCATAGAGCTCACGAGCTTTTTCATCGTCACCGTTCATATAGGCGGTGGCGAATTTCTCAACCTGCGGTAGCAGCTCGCCTACCTCATTCTTGGCGAAGTTGACGTAGTTAGCCACCGCCTGCTCATAGAGTTCTTTCTGCTCACCCGTGAGCTCAACGGGGTCGCCGGTGACGGTGAAGGCTGCCGTGCCCACATTTTCACCTCGCATGCCCGGCTTGCATGCTGTGTAGTATTCACCCGGCTGCAGGGAAACGGTGAGGTCTGCTGTTTGGCCCGGAGCTATATTTTCTTTCTCGGAAACGATTCGTAGCCCGTCTGAGCCGAGAAGGTAAAACTCAGTGGTCTTTTCGCCGTTATTGGTGATGCTAAACTGCACCGTTCCCGACGTAGTGCTGTTGGTTGAGACAAGGCAGTCAGAGGTGGTAGATGAAACTGTAATCGTATTCCCGTCGGCCTGCTGGGCTTGTTTATCGACGCAGGCGGTGAGGGTTAGCGCGAGGCTGGTGGTGATGAGGGTGCTGAGGATGGGGCGATGTGTTGTCATGGTGTGTCTTTCTGGGACTGTAGGTAAGGGGGTCCGGACGTAGGCCGGCAGCTAGAGCGGTTAGCTCTTGGAGGACTCCGCGGGGGTAGCTCGACGCTGCTGCTTCATCCAGAGCGGGAAAACTATGGTGAGATAGAGGGCCCAGGCTATGACCTCAAGCCAGGACATGAGGGGCGTGAACCCTACCGTTCCTTTGAGGATGGATGCCACGGTACCCGAGGGGTCTATATAGTTTTGGAGGTCGAAAGCCCAGCCGAAAGGAAAAGACGCTCCCCAAAATGGGGTGGTGGTGAATCCAACGAGTACTTCACCTGTCCTGAAGTTTGTTGGGGTGATGGGGGCACCTGAGAACGGGCCTGGTAGGAATCTCGCTTCCTGTAAATCATGGATTCCGTAGGCGAGAATTCCGGCACTCATCACGATGAGCAGAGCACCTGTAACAGCGAAAAAACGGCTGAGGTTGAATTTCATCATGCCCCTGTTAATGGCAACGCCGAGGGTAACAGCCAGAAGTATGCCAACAACTGCACCTGCTAGTGCTTGGGGAGCCGTTGACCAAGCCCACAGCATGAGAGTCGTTTCGAGACCTTCTCTGCCAACAGTGACAGCTGCTAGCCAGAACATAGCCCAGCCACTACCGGTCGCTAGCGCAGCTCTGGCGGAGGCTTCAAGTTCTTGTTTGAGGGATGGCCCTATTTTAGCCATCCAGAACACCATCGTGGTCACCATAAGGACGGCAAGAAGGGAAAGGCCGCCGCCCAGGAGCTCTTGGCCCTCAAAACTGAGGCCATAACGACCGTAGGTTAGTATGGCTCCGGCGATGAGGGATACCGTTGTCGCGATGCCAACGCCCCACCAGATTTTAGGGCGGGCGTCGCTGCGACCCACTTTGGTCACGCAGGCTAAAAGTATGCCGATAACTAGTGAGGCCTCTAGGCCTTCTCGTAGGCCGATGAGAAAGGTCGCCAGAAACATCGGGCATTCTCCTAGTCAGGTGCACAAGTAATAATTAGGTAAGACTAATCTTAGTTAAGGATAAGCGCTACCTTTGACTTCTGCAAAAGGTTGGAGCTACCCCTATCTTCATAAAGGGAATATTGAACTGCCACCACCGGTTATAGTCGATAATGTGCCTCAGTTCTTCTGAACGTATGCACCTGACGAAAGGCAAACTGTGACTGATTCGCGCCACTACGACCTCATCATTATCGGATCTGGCTCCGGCAACTCCCTCCCCAACGAGGATTTTGATGGCAAGAAGATTGCCATCATCGACGGCGGACGCTTTGGCGGCACCTGCCTGAATGTGGGCTGTATTCCCACCAAGATGTATGTCTATCCGGCCTCTACCGTTGCCCGCGCCAAGGACGCTGCCCGTCTGGGTGTAGAGCTAGAGCACAAGCACACCGCCTGGCGGCAGATTCGTGACCGGATCTTCGGCCGTATCGACGCTATTAGCGAGGGCGGGCTTGCCTGGCGCAAGTCCCTCGAGAATGTGGATGTCTACGAGGAATATGCGAAGCTGACCGGCCCCCGGAGCGTGGTTACGGCGTCCGGCCTTGAGCTGACCGCCGACCAGCTGGTGCTGGCTACCGGCTCTCGCGTTACCCTGCCGCAGGTCCCCGGTATCGACCTGCCCCAGGTGCACACCTCAGACACCGTCATGCGCATTGATGAGCTACCCGAGCGCGTGGTGGTTATCGGTGGCGGTTTTATCGCCGCCGAGTTCGCTCATGTCTTCTCGGGTTTGGGCGCCCAGGTGACCCAGGCCGTGCGGTCAGACCGACTGTTGCGCAGCCACGATGACACCATCGCTGAAATCTTTACCCGCGAAGCTGCCCGTCAGTGGGACCTGCGCACCAACCATGCTCTGAAGGCTATTGAGCCTGCCGACAACGGCTCTGTGACAGTGATATTTGAGGACGCTGGTGAGCAAGTTACCGTGACCGCCGACCTTGTGCTGGTAGCAACGGGCCGCACCCCGAACTCCGATACCCTCGACGCTGCCACCTACTTTGATGTGGATGAGCGGGGCCTGGTGCAGGTGGATGAGTACCAGCGGGTGCTTTCTGGCGGTCAGCCGGTTAAGGACGTCTGGGCTCTGGGTGATGTGAGCTCACCCTACCAGCTCAAGCACGTGGCTAACGCCGAGATGCGCACCGTGCAGTGGAATATCATGCACCCTGACCAGCTACGGGCCACCGACCACCGCTATGTTCCCGCTGCGGTCTTTACCCACCCGCCCATTGCCGCTGTTGGCCTGACTGAGCGCCAGGCACGGGAGCAGGCTGAGGCTGAAGGGTTCGAGATTACTATCAAGGAGCAGAAGTTTGGCGACGTAGCCTACGGCTGGGCTATGGGTGATAGCGAAGGCGTCTGCAAGCTCATCGCCCGCAAGGACACCGGCGAACTACTGGGAGCCCACCTAATCGGTGAAGAGTCACCCAACCTCATCCAGCCCCTGATTCAGGCCATGAGCTTTGGCCTGAGTGCCCGCGATATGGCCCGCGGCCAGTACTGGATCCACCCAGCCCTTACCGAGGTCGTGGAGAACGCCTTGCTGGGGCTTGAGCTTGACTAGCCTTCGACCCGTCTAACGCACGACCCCCGCTCCTGATAACAGGAACGGGGATCGTGTACTTTACTGAGAGCCCTTTTCTGCTTCGGTGACCTCTACCCAGTCACTGGCGGCTTTCTCAACCTGATCGTCGGTATCTGAGTTGCTGGCGGCGTCCTTGTCCTTAGCGCCGGGCAGGGGAGTGACCTGCTGAATCTTATCTGCTAGCTCGTGTAGCTTCTGCCCCTGGGTCTCGGTGAACTCGTGTAGCTTCTCAGCCTGAACAGCCTTGAACTGATCCCACTTCTCGGTCTGCTCGGCACGCAGCTCCTGAACACGCTCAGCGGTGTGAGCGGCGGTCTCGGTCACGGTGGACTTGGTGCGGTTGTACATATCTTCGACGTAGGAGTTGAAGTCAGCCAGCACCTGCTTGCGGCGCACCTTCATGGAGGGGGTCAGGTGCCCCTCAGCCTCGGTGAAGTCCTTATCGAGAATGCGGAACTCGCGGATAGACTCGGCCTTCGACACAAAGGCGTTGGCGTCGTCGATGAACTTCTGGATAGCCTCACGGACGCGGGGGTTGGTGGATGCCTCCTTGAGGGAGAGGGTACGGGGCAGGCCGATGCGCTCAAGCTCATCGGGCAGGACGTCGGGGTCCAGGGTAATGAGCGCCGAAATGAAGGGCTTCTCATCGCCCACCAGCATGGCCTGGGAGACAAAGGGGGACTGGCGTAGACGGTCTTCGGCGGGCACCGGCATGACGTTCTTGCCGCCGGCGGTCACAATGATTTCCTTCTTGCGGCCGGTAATAAAGATTTTGCCGTCATCGTCGATGCGGGCCAGGTCGCCGGTGCGGAACCAGCCGTCCTCGGTGAAGGCCGCAGCGTTCTCTTCGGGGTTGTCGAGGTAGCCCGAAATCAGGCCGACGCCCTTGAACTCGAGTTCGCCGTCCTCAGCGATACGGGCAGAACCACCGGGAATCAGGGTGCCCACGTTGCCGATATCAAAGTTGCGGATGCGGCCAACGGCCAGGGGAGCGGTGGTCTCGGTCAGGCCGTAGCCCTCAACGACCTCGATGCCTACAGCGTGGTAGAAGTGGCCGTAGTGGGGGGCCAGGCGTCCGCCGCCGGATACCGCGAAGCGCACCTTACCGCCCATGGCGTCGCGTAGCTTGGAGTAGACCAGCTTGTCGTAGAACTTGTGCTGCAGGGTGAGAGTGCGGGTCATCTTGCCCGCAATCTTAGCCTGGGACCACTTGATAGCGATATCCACTGAGCGGTGGAAAAGCTTGGCGTTGACCTTACCGCCCTTCTCAGCTTTCTTGATAGCTCCTTCATAGACCTTTTCAAAGACGCGGGGCACAACCAGCAGCATGGTGGGCTGGAAGGAGGCCAGGTCGGTCGAAAGGTTCTTGATATCGGGGGCATGGCCTACCGTCAGGCCAGCGTCGAAGGCCAGCACCTGAATCAGGCGACCCAGCACGTGGGCCAGAGGCAGGAAGAGCAGGGTCGAGTTCGTCTCGTTGGCAATCTCGGGGATAGTGAGCTTGGTATTAGCAGAGAGACGGACGAAGTTGCCGTGGGTAATCGGGCAGGCCTTGGGGCGGCCGGTGGTACCGGAGGTATAGACGATGGTGGCCACGGTATCGAGGTTGGCGAGAGAACGGCGTTCTTCCACATCCTCGTCTGAGATAGAAGAGCCACCGGAGACCAGGGCGGGGAGAATCGAATCGTCGATAACCCAGACGTCCTTGAGAGCATCGAGGGAGAGCTCCTCATTGGTGAGCTCACGGGCCTGGCTAATGACGTCTGCCAGTTTGCTGTTCTCAACGAAGATAGCCTTAGCGCCGGAGTGAGACAGGGCCCAGGCAGCCTGGGCAGGAGAAGAGGTCTCATAGACAGGCACAGTTACAGCACCTGCGTACCAGATAGCAAAGTCAATCAGGGTCCACTCGTAGCGGGTACGGCTCATAATGCCAACGACGTCACCCGCCCCAATACCTACGGCCATAAGACCCTTGGCTAGGTCAATAACCTGGCGACGGAAGTCCTTGGCGGCGACGGGTACCCAGTTGCCGGTTGATTTCTGCACCCGGTAGACCAGGGGATTGCGGCTGTCCTGAGCGCGACGTTCCACCATGTCGGTGATGTTGACTGCCGGATCAACAGTAACAATCTGGGGGGAGTGAATTTCTTTCACGGTGTTACCTTGTCTCTAACGGGCCCCGGCGGCGGGGGGAGGGCTAAGGTGCGCTGGCGACGATGCCGGAGCACGCGGTTCTTCCTGGCCATTTTACAGCCAGCCCCCGGCTAAAATCCCACTTTTTGCGGGTGCGACGCTCTGAGGGGAATAGCTTCACCTCCAGCGTAGTTTACTCATACTGACTAGTTCAGATAAGAAGCTAAGGTGAACTCAAAGGTGAAGCAGACTCGTGCTTGCTGCCGACCCTCTCGCTGGTTCGCTAGCTGGCTCGCAGGCTCGCCAGATTCGCACCGAGATTTGTTTTCCTCGCGCGCTCGGAATCTCGGCGCTCATCACTAGCGATTCACGCCAGCCCCGAAGCCAGCAGCTTCGCTACGAGTCTGCTTCACCCTGTTTCTGAGCTGGTCGCCCTCGGGCATACAATATGTAGTGGAAAGTCGCTCGCTGACTGCTCTAGCCACGAGACCCCTAACATTGCCCTATCGCAAGGAGAGACACCATGTATATGCAGCTACGCACCGTGCTCAAGCCCTTCTTGCAGCGGGCCTATCACCATGAGGTTGTGGGGGCCAAAAATATCCCGGCAGCAAGTGGCGCTATTTTGGCAAGTAACCACGTGTCTTTTATTGACTCTATTTTCTTGCCTCTTGCGGCTCCGCGTCAGGTGTTCTTCTTGGCTAAGTCCGACTACTTCACCACACCCGGCCTTAAGGGGCGTCTGATGAAGTGGTTCTTCACCTCTGTGGGCCAGCTGCCCATTGACCGCTCTGGTGGTGCTAAGTCGGCTGAATCTCTGGCGGTTGCCGTTGCCGCCCTGCGCGAGGGCAAGCTCGTGGGTATCTACCCCGAGGGAACCCGTAGCCCCGATGGTCGCCTCTACCGCGCCAAAATTGGTGTGGCCCGACTGGCCCTAGAGGCCGGTGTCCCCATTATCCCCGTTGCCCAGTTCGGTAACGAGGATGTGCAGGTGCCCGGCTCCAACCGCCTGCGCCTGCGGAAGGACGGCAAACCGATTCGGGTGAAGACCGTCATCGGTGAACCCATCGATGTGACCCCCTATCTGGGGCGGGGCGATGAATGGGCCGCCCAGCGGGAACTGGCAGACCTGGTCATTGAGCGGATTAGCCAGATGACCGGCCGCCCCATCACCCCGGTCTATGCGGCCGATGTTAAGAAGCTCATGACGGCGGAAGGAATCAGTGCGGACGAGGCCACCAGCCGCCTGCTTGAAACCCGCCCCTAGCTCGTCTGCCCCCGTTCTAGGAGCTGTATGTCACATGGTGGACATAGCTTTGAACCCTATACCTAAGCCCCAATACTTTTGAATAAGAGACAAGAGCCTAACCCTCAGCTGGGCTCTAGCGACCACATACAAAGGAGTCACCCCGTGACCAACCCCGGCGCCGTACCCACCCCGAACGACTTCCCCGAACTCGAAGAGTGGCGCTCCCTGCACATCGACCAGCACCCCCAGTGGGCTGATCACCCCGACTTTACCGCCGTCATCAATGAACTGAACAGCGTTCCTCCGCTGGTTTTTGCCGGTGAGGTTGACCAGATGCGTTCCGACCTGGCTCGCGTTGCTGAAGGTGAAGCCTTCTTGCTACAGGGCGGCGACTGTGCAGAAACTTTCGCTGGTGCTACCGCCGATAAGATTTCAGGCCGCGTGCGCACCCTGCTGCAGATGGCCGTTGTGCTGACCTACGGTGCCTCTATGCCCGTGGTTAAAATGGGCCGTATGGCAGGGCAGTTCTCTAAGCCCCGCTCATCGAACGACGAGACCCGCGACGGCGTCACCCTGCCTTCCTTCCGCGGCGAAATGGTCAACGGCTTTGAGTTCACCGAAGAGTCCCGCGTGCACGACCCCAACCGTATGCTGCGCGGCTACCACACTAGTGCCAGCACCCTTAACCTGATTCGGGCCTTCACCAAGGGCGGTTTTGCTGACCTGCGCTCGGTCCACTCCTGGAACAAGGGCTTCACCTCCAACCCCGCCCACGCCCGCTACGAGTCCATCGCCGGCGAAATCGACCGCGCCATCAAGTTCATGGAAGCCTGCGGCACCGACTTCGGCCCCCTGAAGACCACCGACGTCTACACCGGCCACGAGGCCCTGCTGCTGGACTTCGAGCGTGCCATGACCCGCGTCGACTCGCGCACCCACCTGCCCTACGACACCTCCGCCCACTTCCTCTGGATCGGTGAGCGTACCCGCGGCCTGGACGACGCCCACGTCAACTTCCTCTCCAAGGTCCGCAACCCCATCGGCGTTAAGCTCGGCCCCGCCACCACCGCCGACGACGCCATGGCCCTGATTGACAAGCTGGACCCCAACCGCGAACCCGGACGCCTGACCTTCATTACCCGCATGGGCGCCGGCAAGATCCGCGAAAACCTGCCCGCCATCGTCGAGGGCGTGCAGAAGGAAGGCGCCAAGGTCGTATGGGTCACCGACCCCATGCACGGCAACACCATCTCTGTACCGTCCGGTTACAAGACCCGCCGCTTCGACGACGTCATGAACGAGGTTCAGGGCTTCTTCGAGGTACACGAGGCTCTCGGTACCTTCCCTGGCGGTATCCACGTAGAGATGACCGGCGACGATGTTGCTGAATGCCTAGGCGGTTCTGATCCCATCGAAGAAGCAGCTTTCGCAGACCGTTACGAGACCCTCTGTGATCCGCGACTGAACCACCAGCAGTCCTTGGAAATTGCTTTCCAGGTTGCTGAGTACCTGGCCCGCCGCTAAAGCCAAGGCCTCTAGGGCCCAGAGCAAGCCGCCGTGGCCCTGCCTCTTGAACACAGGTTTCAAGAGCAGGACCACAGCGGCTTTTCTTTGCGTGGGTTCTAAGTGGGCTCTAGGGTCGGGCAGGAGCGGGCGGGTACTAGAGAATCAGGCTGGCCAGCCACCAACCCACAAAACCTGCGGTCACAAAGCCCAGCAGGACCAAGGCAGCAAGCAGGGCCAGGGCGACGGGGGACAGGGGCGGACGCCAGCGCTCAGCAGGGGTACGCCGCTGGGCTTCAGTCCACTGGGCAGGGTCGGCGGGGCGCACCGAGGCTGCATGCGGGGCGGACGCGGGTGCGGTGTCCGTGCGCTCGCTACGGTAGGCGGCAGCCCGCTGCCGGTTATAGCCAGCCGAGATAGGGGGCTGATCGACCACCGCCGGGTCCTGGTCAGCTTCATGCTCAGAGAGCTGGGCATTGAGGACGGCCTGGGTCTCGGTCTTGGGCCCAACCCCGGGGAAGTCTGTGGGGGCGTAGACCTCAACGGGGGCGTCCGCGGCAGAGCGTACAGCCTGCTCGTGCTCGCTGAGTGGGCCAGAAGAACCTGCATCGAGTAGGTCATCGGCGGCCCCAAAACCGGTGATGGCGGTCTGCCCGTGGCGTACCCTCCCCGATTGTTCGGCGATGTCGGCGACGTTCTCCCAGAGGGTGGTAGTGGGCCGATCTGCCTGATCTAGGCGGTAGCCCTTTTCCTGCTCGCTGGCGCGGGCCTCAATATCGCGCAGTGCCCGGTAGAGTTCGGTGGCGTCCTGGGGGCGGTCGCGGGGGTTGCGGCGGGTGCACCAGCTCACCACACCCGCTATATCGGACGAGACGCCCTCAGCCAGGTGGGTGAGCGAGGGAATGTCGGTGTTTATGTTGTGATAGAGGACCTGCTGGTCGTTATCGGCCCCGGCAAAAGGCATACGGCCGGTGAGCATGCGGTACATCATCACGCCCAGGGCAAAAATATCGGCAGGAGGCCCGACGGGCGAGGCAACGTCGAGGATCTCGGGAGCCACAAAGGAGGGGGTGCCCATGAGCTGGCCGGTAGCGTTCTGGTCGGCCCTGCGCGTCAGGCCAAAGTCAGAGAGCTTAACGCTCTCTGTATCGGCCTCTAAGAGAATGTTAGCGGGCTTGATATCGCGGTGGATCAGGTGGTGGGCGTGCACCTCAGACAGACCCTCAACCGCAGGGATCATGACATCAAGCATCTCGCCCACCGACAGCACCGGGCGCAGCTGCATGAGCTGGGCCAGGGTGCAGCCGTGTACGTATTCCAGCACCAGGAACATGACCTGCTGGCCGTGCACCAGCTCGGTGCCCTCGTCGATGACGCCCACCACGTTCTCGTGCTGAATCTTCTTGAGTGCCGAGCCCTCCCTAAAAAACTTCTGTTGCTGGGCGGGGTCGGTAGAGAGATGGGGGAGTAGGACCTTGAGAGCCACCGGGTTATCTGACCACAGGTCAACCGCATGGTACACCTCGGCCATGCCACCGCGCGCAATCAGGTGGCCCACCTCAAAATGGCCCTTGAATATCACCCCGGTCAACCAGGGGGCAGCAGAGAAGTCATCAGTCATCCTCACTATTGTACGGGCGGCCCCTGGGAAGAGGCCGAAAACCCGCCTTGGGAGCTACCGGGTGGGCTTGCCTACCGATTCCCCGGTTTCTGGGGCACAATGGATAGGTGACTGATGAAAAAACTACACCCGAAGTAATTGCTCTGGTTGGCGACTGGCTGACCATCCCCGATATCGCAGAAGCCCTTGACCTCAAGGTCACCCGCGTCCACAACCTGCTGGCTGACGGAACCCTGCTGGCCGTGCGCGACCCCGAAACCGGCGTCCGCAAGGTTCCTGCCCTCTTCATGCGCGAAGACCGCGTTCTCGAACCCCTCAAAGGCACCCTGAGCGTGCTGGCTGATGCGGGGTTCACTGCAGAAGAAGCTATCGTCTGGCTCTACACCGTTGACGAGACCCTACCGGGCCGCCCTATCGACGCCCTGATTGACGGTCGCAAGACCGAAATCCGCCGCCGCGCCTCGGCCCTGGCCTGGTAAGGCTTTTAAAGATTTAGATAGAGAACAGTAGGCTCACACCCCGGTGTGAGCCTACTGTATTTTATCAGCTCTACAGTGGTGCGCTAGAAAGAGCGGTGCAGGGCCTTAGCCGCAATGGCCCGCAGGGCCTGCCGTACGGACGCTTCGAGATCGAGGGCTTCAAGGGTGGCTAGGGCCTCGTCCCCCTTCGCTTGAATCATCTCTTCGACAGCCAGGAGGGCGCCGGAGTCCCGCATGAGACGCTGGAGCTCTTGGATAGTTTCTGCCCCCAGATTGGGGGAGCCCAGGGAGTCTTCGAGGAAGGCCTGCTGATCGGCATTACTCTTCATAGCGGTAAAGGCCGTGAGGACGGTGCGCTTGCCCTCACGCAGGTCATCGCCGGCAGGCTTGCCTGTGGTTTCGGGCTCGCCGAAGACCCCCAGCACATCATCCCGCAGCTGGAAACCCTCGCCCAGGGGGAGAGCAAAGGCCCGGTAGCCTGTGACCAGTTCGGAGGCCTCCCCGTGCTTCAGACCAAGTCCCAGGGCCCCGCCCAGGGCAATGGGGTGTTCGCAGGAGTATTTAGCAGCCTTATAGCGAATCACGTTCTTGGCCCGTTCAAGGGCAACTTCTGGCTCCTCTTCGGGCACAACTTCGCTCACAATATCGAGGTACTGGCCAGCCATAACCTCAGTGCGCATCAGGTCAAAGATAAAGCGGGCCTCACTGGCGGCGGTGAGCTCAGGGATAGACGAGAACACCATTTCTGACCACGACAGGCACAGGTCGCCGGCCAAGATAGCACTTGATACACCGAAGGATGAGGGGCTGGTCTTATAGCCCAGCTCCCGGTGCATGGCCTCGAATCGGCGGTGCACGCTGGGGGCACCCCGTCGGGTATCGGAAGCGTCGATGATGTCATCGTGAATCAGGGCTGCGGTCTGGAAGAGCTCAATCGCCACACCGGCTCGAACGATAGACTCGGTGATCCCCGTTCCACCTGCCCCGCGGTAGCCCCAGTAGGCTAGCAGCGCCCGAAGGCGCTTACCGCCGGTGGAAAGGGCGCGGACGGACTCCAGCAGGGGCAGGGTCTCAACCGAAAGGGTTGCCATAAGTTCCTGCTGGGTATCAAAAAAGCGGCCCATCTCGGCTTCGAGAGCCTCAAGGTAGGCTGCGGACTCGTCGGGGCCGGTAGCTGGGGCTGGCTGGGGGGTCATGACGTCCTTAGGTCTGAGGATAGCTCTGCACACCAGTCTAGTAGATAGGGGCCTGCGTCTGGTCAAAACGCACCTGACTGGCTAGGATAGATTAGAACATAGTTTCGATAGATGGGGTGGGGTAGATGGGGCAGCAGACTACTCAGGGTGTGCGGACGGACGCCCCTGCCCGCATCATTATGCACCTCGATATGGACGCCTTCTTCGTCAACGTCGAACTTCTTTCCCGGCCTGCCCTGCGCGGGCGTCCGCTCATCGTTGCCCGCAATTCGCCGCGCTCGGTCGTCCTCTCCGCCTCCTACGAAGCCCGCCGCTACGGGGTGCGATCCGCCATGCCCCTGGCCCGCGCCCGCCAGCTCTGCCCAGCTGCCCTGCTGCTGGAGCCATCCGCCCACTATCGCAGCTACTCGGCCCAGGTCATGACCATCTTGGGAGCCATCACCGACCGCCTAGAACAGGTGAGCGTTGATGAAGCCTTCCTTGACCTCACTGGCGCCGTCCGTACCCAGGGGAACCCCGTTGATATCGCCCAGCAGGCCCGCGAACGCATTAAAACCGAGCTGGGCCTACCGAGTTCCGTAGGGATTTCATCGAGTAAATTCGTTGCCAAGATGGCTTCGGCCGGCTCCAAACCCAACGGCCTCTGGGTGGTCCCACCCCACCGAGTGCAAGAATTTCTTGACCCTCTGCCGGTTGGCAAGCTCTGGGGTGTTGGAGCTAAAAGCACCGCCTACCTTGAGGGGCTGGGCATTCATACCGTCGCCCAGCTGCGGGAATACGACCTGCCCTGGCTCCAGAGCCGCTGCGGGCAAGCAGCAGGCCTGCACCTCTATGAACTAGCCCGCGGCATAGACCGCCGCAAGGTCACCCCCGAGCGCAGTGAAAAATCAATCGGAGCCGAACACACCTTCACCACCGACCAGACCGATGCCGAAGCAATCGCTGCAGAGCTCTACACCCTCTGCCTGACCGTAGCCCGCAGACTGCGGGCTGCCGGGCGGCAAACCCGAGCCCTCAGCCTCAAAATCCGCTACTCGGACTTCGAAACCCTCACCCGATCCTGCCCCCTCCCCCTTGCAACCGTATCTGGCCGCGTCATGTTTGACGCCGTCATCGCCCATCTCAAGCAGCTCGAGGTCTTACAGGCTGACGGCTCCTCCCATCGGCCAATACGCCTGCTCGGTGTGCGCGCAGAAAAACTTGAAGGACGGGACGCCGGTGTGCAGATGCAACTCTTCACCCCGAGCTCACCCGGAACGGCTAACCAGGCTGCCTTGTCGACCCAGGATTCCCTTGCCGAAGAATGGGAAGAAGCGGAAAACGCCATGGACACCATCAACACCCGCTTCGGTGGCAAGAGCCTGCTCCCCGCTAGCCTACTCACCCCTGGCGGCCGAAAAGAGCGATGAAATGAGAGGTCATTTTCAGGGAGCGTCTAGGCTGCACCCAAGGGCTACCGGTAAGATGAGTAAACAAACTAACGCGTGCTCGCGTGCGGGTTGCACGCCCCATCTGCGCGTTCAGGCTTACCGCACAAGCTAAGGAGACACCATGGCGCTTTCAGAACGGGAACAGGAACTGCTGGCCCAGCTCGAAAAGCAGCTCAACAACGACCCCGCCTTCGCGTCAACCATGACCGGCCCCCAGCCCCTGGTGGCTCCCGCTGTTACCTCATCTCCCCGCAACCTCGTCATTGGTGCCCTCGTTGCCGTTGTTGGCCTGGGCGTTATTATTGCCGGGGTATCCACCAAGATTATTCTTCTGGGTGTTCTTGGCTTCGTGCTAGCAGCTGCCGGAGTCTACTTTGCCACCACCGCCCCCAAGGGCGCGAAAGCTGCCGGTGGTGGAGCGTCCGCCCGCCCAGCCCCCTCAAAAGCTAAGGGCAGCTCCCGCTTCATGCAGAACCTCGAAAATAAGTGGGACGAGCGCCAAGGCGGCTCCCGCTTCTAATTCTCCCTCCTGATTTTTACCTACCGCCTGGCCTGTACCGGGCGGTTTTTGTATGCCTCAAACTTCATATATGGAGCGGCGAGAAGACCCCCATGGGTGGGCCTCGAACAAGCCCGAGAGTGGGCGGTGAGCTGCAAGGACAGTATTCCGTGTGAAAACACTCAAAAACCCGGTAAAAATTCCGTATTTGGTACATTCAGTGGGGCATAGTGGAGTAAAGTGGAGGAGATAGAACAACACTGGTGTAGTTTCCCTCCTGTTACGGGGGAATAAGGACGACAGGTAGAGGCGGTGGTGCCATGTTCCTCGGAACCCACACCCCGCGTCTGGACGCCAAAGGGCGCCTGATTCTTCCCGCGAAATTTCGCGAGCAGCTAGAAGCAGGGCTTGTGCTCACCCGCGGGCAGGAGCGTTGCCTCTACGTCTTTACCATGACCGAGTTTGAGCGCATCCACGAGCAGCTGCGCACAGCTCCTCTGTCGTCAAAGCAGGCACGAGACTACATCCGCGTTTTTCTGTCGGGGGCATCCGACGAGGTACCCGATAAGCAGGGGCGAATCACCATACCTCAAAACCTCAGAGACTACGCTGGGCTAGAAAAAGACCTCACGGTCATCGGCGCAGGATCACGGGCAGAAATATGGAGCACCGACGCCTGGGAGGCCTACCTGAAGGAACAGGAAGAAGCCTTCTCTGGCACCGATGATGAAATCCTGCCAGGGCTCATGCTCTAACCCCACAGACCGCGGACCACAAAACCACCAACACGAGGAGCACCCCTTGACTCAGGTAGAGAACCTCTCACCCGGCAAGGACGCCAAAGACAGGCACGTGCCGGTCATGCTAGACCGCTGCCTCGACCTCCTCGCGCCCGCAATCTCTCGACCCGGTGCTGTTGTGATCGACGGAACCCTGGGCATGGGCGGCCACTCTGAAGCCATGCTTGAGCGCTTCGAAGACCTCACCCTCATCGGTATCGACCGGGACCTCATGGCCCACAAGCTCGCCGGTGAGCGCCTGGCCCGCTTTGGCGACCGCTTCATCCCCGTACATGCCGTGTACGACGAGATTCCGCGTGCCATGGCAGAAGCCGGCATCACCGAGGTAGACGGTGTGCTCTTTGACCTGGGTGTGTCGTCCATGCAGCTTGATGAACGTGAGCGCGGTTTCGCCTACTCCTACGACGCCCCGCTCGATATGCGTATGGACAACACCGAGGAGCTCACCGCCGCTCTCGTGGTCAACACCTACGAAGAAGCAGAGCTGCGCCGCATCATTCGCCAGTGGGGTGAAGAAAAATTTGCAGCCCGCATTGCCTCCCGTATCGTAGCGGCCCGCGCCGAGCGTCCTTTTGAGACGACCGGCCAGCTGGTCAAAGTAATTCAGCAGGCCGTGCCCGTAGCCGCCCAGCGCAAGGGCGGGCACCCTGCCAAGCGCACCTTCCAGGCCCTGCGCATCGAGGTCAACCACGAACTCGATGCCCTAGAGCGTGCCATACCGGCAGCAATCGACGCCCTCAACCTGGGCGGACGCTGCGTGGCCATGAGCTACCACAGCCTCGAAGACAAGATTGTCAAACGAGCCTTCACCGCCCGGGCCACCTCCAGCGCCCCCAAGGGTTTTCCCGTTGAGCTCGAAGAACATAAACCCGAACTCAAAATCATTACCCGCGGGGCTGAACCCCCCACCGAGCAGGAGATTGAAGAGAACTCGCGGGCGGCGTCCGCAAAACTGAGGGCAGCAGAAAAAATCAAGACATCAAAGGCAACACGATGAGCGCGGAACCCCGTTTCCCCACCTCAACCGACGAGGGCGGGCAGCTGAACAAGCCCCGCCTGTCTGTGGTGCGCGATGAACCCCAAGAAGCAGCCCCCGCCCGCCGTCCTCTCTCACGCTCCCGGGCCCTGCGCGCTACCTCCAACCGCTGGCGCGTCTTCGTGGCCCTGGGTGCCATGCTCGTTGCCCTGCTCACCGTACTGGTGCTGAGCATCGTCATGGCCTCCCGCCAGTACGACCTGGTTGAGCTACGAGCTCAAGAGCAGGCCCTCATCCAGCAGAATGAGGCCCTGGCCCAGGAAATCGAATTCCACCAGGCCCCCCAGGACCTGGCTATCCGCGCAAGCCAGCTAGGGCTGGTAGCTGCCTCTAGCCAGGCCACTCTCGACCTGCAAACCGGTGAAATCACCGGCACCCCCCTGGCCGCTGTTGAAGGCGAAGCCGCAACAAAGAACCTGATTGCACCCCCTGCCCTGGCCGACACCCAGGCCTACGAAGAGGCCAGCGCCCGGGCCGAGGAACAGCGCAAGAAGGAAGAAACCGAAGCCAAGGCCTCAGCAGAAGCATCAGCCAGCGCGGCCGCTTCAGCAAGTGCCCAGGCCTCAGCTCCTGCCAGCGCCTCACCTGCGGCCCAGACCTCAGCCCAGCCGTCCGCTACGGCAAGCGCAGGCGGTCAATAGCAAGCGCGTGATACGGTGCCTGCCCTGGTGGCGGGCACCTGTTCGCCTTATGGGGTAGCGGGCCTACCGCGCAGCGCGCGGGCCATAGTAAAGAGTGAACCACAGCGGAAGAGAAATAGGGGACGATGAGCGGCACTGAGCAGAACGAACCCGTACAGGGCATCAAACGCACCGTTGGGCGGCGCGGCTTTATCGCGGGTACCCTGGGCGTCGGTGGCCTGGGCGTCGTGGGCCTGCGCCTTGCCTGGTTGCAGGGTCTTGACCCGAACGGTCTAGCCGACGCTGCTAAGGCCCAGCGTACCCGTAAGCAGACCATCCCAGCCCTGCGCGGGGAGATTCTCGATATCAACGGCAACGTGCTGGCCCGCAGTGTGCAGCGCTACAACATCACCGTTGACCAGTCTGCCGTGGCGAACTTTAAACGCTATACCGAGGAAAGCCGTGACCCGGTTGAGGTGACCCCCACCGAGCTGGTGTATGAGCTGGCCGATATTCTTGAAATGAGTGACGCCGATGTGAAGGCAGCGCTCGATGGCGACCTCAAATACAAGATTGTGAAGGAGAACGTTACTCCTGCGATCTATAACAAGGTAGATGCCCTGGGCGCTCCCTATATTTACGGGGAGATTCTGTCTGACCGTAAGTACCCCAATGGCCAGGTAGGTGGCTCGGTGGTGGGCCGCTTTAGCATTATTGAAGAAGCCGTGGACGGTACCAGCGGCGAGACCCGCCAGATGAATAACTCGGTGGGTATCGAACGTACCATGGGGGAGTACCTGGCCGGTATTGACGGTGAACGTATCTACGAGATTTCAGCCGATGGCATCCGCATCCCGATTGGGGATGAGCAGAATACCCCTGCCCAGGACGGTAAGAGCGTACGCCTGACCATTAACCAGGACGTACAGTATTTCGCCCAGCAGGTGGTCAAGGCCCGTGCTGAGGAGCTGAAGGCTGAGTGGGGTACGGCCATTGTGATGGACGTGCGCGACGGCTCAATTCTGGCCCTGGCAGATTCTTCGACCATGGACCCCGGTGCTGAGCGTTTTGAGCTGGCCGATATGAACCCCCGCGCTATTACCCAGGTCTTTGAACCTGGCTCTACCGAGAAGATTTTGACCACTGCTGCCGTCTTTGAAGAGGGTATTGCTGAACCTGAGACCGTCTACGATGTGCCTGCTGAGCTCGAAATTGACCAGCAGACCATCACCGATCCTTTCGTACACCCAGCCCAGAAGCGTACTGTTGCCGGTATTATTGCTGACTCGATGAACACCGGTACCGTCATGATGGGTAGCAAGCTCACCAAGGAGCAGCGCTACAACTGGCTTAAGAAGTTTGGCATGGGGGAGTTCACCGGTATTGAGCTGACCGGTGAGTCCCAGGGCCTGGTCAGTGACTGGCGGGACTGGGATATCCGCCAGCAGTACACGGTTCTCTTTGGCCAGGGTGTTGCCCAGTCGGCCCTGCAGACCTCAATGATTTTCCAGGCTATGGCGAATAAGGGGGTTATGCTCAAGCCCCGAATTATTGACGCTGTGATTGATACGGACGGCACCGAGGAAGTCCGCGAGGTCGCTGAAGGTACCCGCATGGTGAGTGAGGAAACCGCCCGTAAGACTTTGCAGGTGATGGAAGCTGTGGTCTACCAGGGTGGCGCTAAGGGTGCCCAGATTAACGGCTACCGGGTTGCCGGTAAGACCGGTACCGCAGAAAACGTGGGCGAAGGTTCTAGCACCTATGACGGATGGACCACCTCTTTTGTAGGGGTCGCTCCTACCGAGAACCCCCGCTTCCTGGTCTCGGTAACCATGCACCGACCGCAGACCACGGCATCGGCTGTTGGCCTGGCCAACACTACGGCCCAGTTCGCGGAGATTATGGAGAAAACCCTGCACATCTACAATGTGCCGCGCTCCACTACCGAGCCGCAAGAGACCCCTAAGTTCGCTAAGGGCCACGACGAAAACGGCTAAAGTAGACCCTATTAGCACTCGCGCCGCACAGCGCACCTTAACATAGACCGCCCATTGGAGGGAAAGCCCGTGACAGAAAACCGAGCACTGGATGGCAGCGCCCAGACCCTGCGCCCCCGTCAGGTTACCGAGCGCACCTGCGCTGAGGTTGCCGACTGGCTGGCCGAGGTTGGACTGGCGGCCCAGCTGGTGCAGGCGTCCGCCCGCCCTATCACCGGCATCACCATGGACTCCCGCGAAGTGCAGCCCGGTGACCTCTATGTTGCCCTGGGTGGGGCAAAGGCCCACGGTGCCTCCTTCCTTCCTGCAGCAATCGAGCTGGGGGCGTCCGCCCTGCTGACCGACGAAGCGGGCCTTGAGATTGTGCGTGAGCTGGGCCTTTCCGAGGACCTGGGCGTGGTTACTACCGACCAGGTGCGAGCTGCTGTCGGCCCGCTCTCTGCCCGTATCTATGCCTCCCAGCCCAGTAGCGGGGGAGCGCCCCGCCTCTTTGCGGTGACCGGCACTAACGGTAAGACCACCACCACCTACATGACCAACTCGATCATGCAGGCCCTGGGCCACACTACCGGCTTGATTGGTACCATCGAGATTCTTGCCGGTGGTCAGGCTATTCCCTCTAAGCTCACCACCCCTGAGTCCCCCCACGTGCACTCCCTCATTGCCCTGATGCGTGAGCAGGGTATTACCAGCGCAGCCATGGAAGTTTCATCTCATGCCCTGGACTACCGCCGCGTCGATGGCATCCGCTACGACATTGCGGGCTTTACCAACCTCACCCAGGATCATCTGGATTTGCACGGCACCATGGAGAGCTATTTTGACTCCAAGGCCGAGCTCTTCACCCCGGCCCCTACCCGCCGCGCCGTCATTACCGCCGATGACCGCTGGGGCCTTGCCATGGCAGAGCGTGCGGTTCAGACCCTGGGAGCCCGCGCCGTGGTGCGCCTCTTCACCAACTTCGGTGCCGGCTATGAGCAGGGGGCGGACGCTCTCACCTCCCTTGCTGCCCAGGACTGGGCCTTGGTGCAGGTAGAGCGCTCCGGTATCGGCCACTCCTTTACCCTGCGCCGTGGCGACGGTTTTGAACTGCCCAGCGCCACCTTACTCCCGGCAGACTTCAATGTCTCGAACGCTGCCTTAGCTGCCGTGATGGTCTTTGAGAGTGCCCGCGACGAGCTAGAGCGCGACCGTATCACCGAAGTGCTAGCCCGTACCGAGACCCTGACCCCCGTTGTCCCCGGCCGTATGCAGCTGATTTCTACCGAACCCACTGCCCTGGTGGACTTCGCCCACAACCCCGATGCTCTCAAACGTGCCCTTGAAGCAATTGAGCCGGCAGATGCGGACGGTAAGGTCATTATCGTGTTCGGTGCAACCGGTGAACGCGACCAGACCAAGCGCCCCCTCATGGGCGAAATCGCGGCCACCTACGCCGATATCGTTGTGGTCACCGACGATGACCCCCACGGCGAAGACCCTGCCCCCATCCGCGAGGCTGTTGAGGCCGGTGCTCTTGCGGCTCTTGAATCCGGTGCCCGCGCCCACCGGGTGCTTAACATCGAGCCCCGTGCCGCTGCCATTGACAAAGCTATCGCCCTGGCCGTCCCCAAAGACTCGATTCTGGTCGCTGGCCGCGGCCACGAGGTAGCCCAGGATGTTGCCGGTACCGATATCGACCTTGACGACCGGGTAGAGACCGCCCGCGCCCTTCAGGCTGCCGGCTTTAGTGTGCTCCCGGCCTACCAGACCCACCAGAAGTAACCTAAAGGTAAACCTATGATTGAACTTTCAGCGCTTGAGATTGAAGAAGCTGTAGCGGGTACCCTGCTGGGCCTAGACTCCGCCGGTGCTTCTGCCTTGGCTTGCACTTCTGCTACCACTGACTCCCGTGAGGTCGGCCCCGGCTGCCTCTTCATTGCCAAGCCCGGTGAGGTAACGGACGGCCATAACTTCCTACCCGCTGCCTTTGAGCAGGGGGCCTTTCTAGCTCTTGTTGAACGTGAGGTTCAGGACGCTGCCGGTAAGCCCTACCCCTCCATTCTGGTGGACGACGTTGTGCTGGCTATGGGCCGTCTGGCCGCCTACATCGTGGCTCGCCTGCGTGAGCGCGGCGGCGTGACGGTCGTGGGCATTACCGGTTCTGCGGGTAAGACCACCACCAAGGACCTGCTGGCAGCCATCTTTGGCGCTGAGGGCAAGACCGTAGCCCCCATCGGCTCCTTTAACGGTGAAGTCGGCGTGCCGCTGACCGTTTTCCGGGCCGAAGAAGACACCAAGTATCTGGTCATTGAGATGGGCGCTGACCGGGTAGGTAACATCAAGTACCTGACCGACATGATTTCCCCGGATTACGGGGTTGTGCTCAAGGTGGGCACCGCCCACGCCGGTGAGTTCGGCGGCGTCGATAACATCGAAGCGACCAAGGGCGAGATGGCAGAGGGCGTCCGCCTGGGTCTGGGCCTGAACATCGACGACTACCGGGTGAGGCGCATGCTGAACCGGGCGTCCACCCCCGTCACCTACTTCGGCGTTGAAGGACGCGAAGCGGAACTGACCCGCACCGCTAACCCCGGCGTGTCAGAAAACCGCATCACCGCGTCCAAGCTCACTACCACCGATGAAGGCAAACCCGCCTTCACCCTGACCTTCCCCGACGGGCAGAGCTTCGAGATCAGCTCCCAGCTCATTGGCGAACACCACGTCTACAACCTTCTGGCGGCAGCCACCGTCGCCTACCAGGCAGGCATTGCCCCCGATCGCATTGCCCAGCAGCTCAACACCGCAGGGGCAGCCTCCAAGTGGCGGATGCAGCGAAAAGACCGGGCCGACGGCGTGACCGTCATTAACGATGCCTACAACGCCAACCCCGAGTCCATGACCGCGGCCCTGCAGACCCTTGCCCAGCTGGGCCGTCTGCCCTCCACCAACCGCACCTGGGCCGTGCTCGGCGCCATGCTGGAACTAGGCGATCAGACCCTGACCGAACACGACCGCATCGGCCAGCTGGCAGTACGCCTCAACATTTCTAAGCTCATTGCCGTAGGCGACATCGCCAAGCCCATCTACAACACCGCCCACCTGGAAGGCTCCTGGGGCAATGAAGCAACCTGGGTTGCCAACACCGAGGAAGCCTTCGAACTGCTGCGCGGCGACCTAGAGCCGGGCGATATCGTCCTCTTCAAGTCCTCAAACGGGGCTGGCCTGGGCCTTCTCGGCCAAAAAGTTGCTGACTATGAGGGCAACCTCACCCACCATGAAGGTGATAGTGGGCAATCACAGCCCTGGTTAAGCGCCGGTGACTTTGTTCAGGCACTAAACTCAGACAGTGGCGCCCAGCCCGATGCTGCCGCCAAGACTACAGATAACTCATAACCGGGAAGGCACAGACACCGCATGATTTCCATCCTGTTGGCTGCCGCTTTCGGCCTGATCATCTCGATCGCCGGAACCCCGCTCTACACCAAATGGTTGGCGAAGCAGCAGTTCGGCCAGTTCATTCGCGAAGACGGCCCCACCTCACACCAGACCAAGCGGGGCACCCCCACCATGGGCGGCGTCATGATGATGGCAGCAACCGTCCTCGGCTTCTTCCTGGCACTGGTCCTCTCAGCCCTACTCACCGGCACCACCCTGGCCCCGTCGGCCTCGGTGCTGCTGGCAATGTTCCTCATGCTGGGCATGGCGGGCGTTGGCTTCATCGATGACTTCCAGAAGATTTGGAAGAAGCAGAGCGAGGGCCTAACCCCCAAGGGCAAGATTGTGCTCCAGGGGCTGATTGGTACCCTCTTTGCCGTGGGCGCCCTGCTGATTAAGGACGAACGCGGCTGGTCACCTGCCTCTTTCAATCTCTCCTTCACCCGCGATATCTCCTGGCTCGATTTGGCCTTTGCCGGGCCTGTAGTGGGTATTATCCTCTTCATCATCTGGGCCAACCTGATTGCCACCGCCACCACCAACGCGGTAAACCTCACCGACGGCCTGGACGGCCTGGCCACCGGCGCGGCCATCATGGTCTTCAGCGGCTACCTGCTGATTTCTATGTGGCAGCAGCAGCACCTGTGCGCACCCGGCTCCCTCGATAACGTCTGCTACGAGGTACCCGATTCAGGGCAGATGGCTATGCTGGCTGCCTCCCTGATTGGCGCCCTAATCGGCTTCCTCTGGTGGAACACCTCACCGGCCACCATCTTCATGGGCGATACCGGCTCCCTGGGCCTGGGCGGTGCGCTAGCTGCTTTCGCTATCATCACCCGCACCCAGATTTTGCTCCCCATCATTGCCGGCCTCTTCGTCATGATTGCTATCTCCGTCATCCTGCAGGTGGGCTACTTCAAGATGAGCGGGGGTAAGCGTATTTTCCGCATGGCCCCCCTGCAGCACCACTTTGAGCTCAAGGGCTGGACAGAAGTCAACGTGGTCATCCGCTTCTGGATCTTGGCAGGCCTGTTTGTGGCCATCGCCCTGGGGATCTTCTACGGTGACTGGCTGCTAAGCAATGGAGGTGTCTTCTAATGAAGGCAAGTAACGCAAACCCCGTCTACGGCTATGAGCGCCTGGAAGCGCTGACCAGCTGGGAATCCGACTGGGCCGGCCTGCGCGTGGTCGTAGCGGGCCTGGGTATCTCTGGCTTCTCAGCCGCTGACACCCTCATTGAACTGGGCGCCCGCGTAGTTGTGGTGGACGGTAACGATAACGAAACCGCCCGCGGCAAGGCAGATACCCTCAAGATTGTGGGCGCCGCCGGTTCAGTGCTGGGCCCCGGAGCTATGGACGCCCTACCCCTGGTTGAGGGGCAGCCCGCCGACCTCGTGGTCACCTCACCCGGCCTAGCCCCCACCATCGGTATTCTGGCCGATGCCGTAGCCCAGAAGATTCAAATCTGGGGCGATGTAGAGCTAGCCTGGCGCTTGCGCCAGCGCGAAGGACGCAAGGTCGCCCCCTGGCTGGCTATTACCGGCACCAACGGCAAGACCACCACCGTGGGCATGACGGAATCTATCCTGCAGACCGCAGGCTACAAGGCCATTGCCGTGGGTAACGTCGGCACCCCCATCCTTGATGCCCTGCGTGACCCCGTCGACTACGACTTCTTCGCAGTAGAGCTTTCCAGCTTCCAGTTGCACTGGACCTACTCCATGTCGCCCTTAGCCTCTGTCGTGCTCAACGTGGCAGAAGACCACGTCGACTGGCACGCAGGCTACGAGAACTACCTGGCCGATAAAGCCCGGATCTACGAGAACACCCAGGTCGCCTGCATCTTCAACGCCAACTACCCCGAGATCGTACAGATGGTCGAAGAAGCGGACGTCATCGAGGGCGCTCGCGCCATCGGTTTCTGGGCTGATACTCCCGGTCTTTCCATGCTGGGTGTGATTGACGGTCTGCTCATTGACCGGGCCTTCCTCGATGACCGCCGCAACCAGGCCCTGGAAGTGGCTGAAGTCGCAGATACCGGCCAGCTGCCGACCAAGCACACCGTAGAAAACGCTCTGGTTGCTGCTGCCCTGACCCGGGCAGCCGGTATTGAACCTGAACAGGTCAAGGCGGGCTTGCAGAACTACGAGCCCGGTGCCCACCGCATCCAGCTGGTGGCCAACACCCACGGGGTACTCTGGGTCAACGACTCTAAAGCCACCAACCCCCACGCTGCGAATGCTTCGCTGGCCTCCTTCAACCCTGTGATTTGGGTGGCCGGTGGCCTCTCGAAAGGCGTGACCTACGGCGAGCTGGTGGCTGAACACAAGGACCGCCTCAAGGCAGTGGTTATGATCGGCACTGATACCGCAGCCCTGGTGACAGCTCTAGCTGAGCAGGCCCCGGATGTGCCGGTCTACAAGATCAGCGAAAGCTCCCTGCTGGCCGATGCCAGCGACGGACGAGCCGTCATGAAACTGGCGGTCGCCAAGGCCCACGAGATTTCGGAACAGAACGACACCGTGCTCATGGCCCCTGCCGCAGCTTCAATGGACCAGTTCACCTCGTATGTGGAGCGCGGGAACGCCTTCATCGACGCGGTGGCCGACCTGGTCAACCAAATTAACTCCTAAAACCTATCGGTGTGGAGGGCGGGTAACCGGTAGCCACTGGTTTCCCACCCTCCCTCACCTTTAACCGCACCTAGGGCGGGGCGTCCTACCACGAGAGAACAGAAACGAGAAGACTATGAGCCTGGCAGCAGAAACCCGGTCCCCGCAGCGTCCTGGCTTTTTCCGGCGTCTCTGGGGGGTAGCCCGTACCAAGTGGGAAGAAGCCCAGATACGTCTGGGGGCTATGGTCCTGACTGATGTGCCCATTGTGCTGGTTGTTGCTGCTACCGTCCTAACCCTCTTCGGCGTCATGATGGTGCTCTCAGCCTCCAGCGTTGAGCAGATTTCTGCTGGTGCTGGGGCCTTCGCCCAGGCCCGTTCCCAGGGTATGTTTGCGGTTTTGGGTTTGGTTGCCATGCTGCTGGTGGGCTATCTGATACCCGTCACCTGGTACCGCCGCCCCTGGGTGGTTCACACCCTGCTGGGCCTGGCAGCCTTGCTACTCATTGCGGTTATTTTTGTAGGAACCACCGTCAACGGTAACCGCAACTGGATTAACATCGCCGGTTTCTCGATTCAGCCCTCTGAATTTGCAAAGCCCATCATGATTCTGTGGCTGGCCTCGGTCTACTCCCGTCAGGGACGCATCGACCGAGGTACTCTGGCCCAGACCGCCTATAAGGGCCTGGTACCAGCCGTTCTCGGCTTCGGTCTGATTGTCACCCTGATTCTGGCAGGTCACGATGTAGGTACCGTGCTGATCTATGCCCTCTTTTTCAGCGCTATTTTCATGGCCGCCCGCCCCTCCCGCAGGCTGGTCGCAATCAGCGCTGGCCTGGGTGCTCTTGCCGCCCTCGTGATGGTGGCTATCAGCCCCAACCGTATTGAACGTATCTTCAATACTTTTGCTTTCTGGCGCGACTGCGTTGAGGCAACCTGCGACCAGGCTAACTCGGGTCTGGCTGCTCTTGCTACCGGTGGTTTCTGGGGTGTGGGGCTAGGCCAGTCCCGCCAGAAGTACAACTACCTGCCCGAAGCCCACAACGACTATATTTTTGCGGTGGTTGGTGAAGAACTGGGTCTGATCGGTGCTATCGCCGTGCTGCTGCTCTATGCAGCCCTGATCTACTGTGCTATGCGTATCCTGCTGCGCTCCTCTGACCTCTTTATCCGCTACGCCACCATCGGCATCATTACCTGGATTGCAGGTCAGGCCCTGCTCAACATTGCCATGGTGGTAGGGCTTATGCCCGTCATCGGTGTGCCCCTGCCTCTTATTTCTGCTGGTGGCTCCGCTCTGGTGTCGTCGCTAACCGGAATCGGTATTCTCATCGCCTTTGCCCGCCAGACCCCGCTCAACCCGATTGTGGGGGAGCGTACCGGCATCGCCAACAGCAAGATGCAAAAGGACGCCGCCCGCCGCCTTGCTCTGGCCCGTATTGCTGAGCGAGAGCAGGCCGTCATCGCCGCAGACCCCGACGGCACAGGCTGGACTCTCGATAAGCTCACCACCCGCCTGGGAGCCCTCGTCGACGGGCGCACCCCGGCCCGCCCGGCGGCGTCCGCCCCTCAACGCGCCCAGGGGAGTGCGCGCACCGTGAGGCCCTCGGCAGCTACGGCGCGTCCGTCCGCCCAGACCGTCCGCCGGTCAAGCCCCCTGTCAGCTGAAGCCAGTGCCGAGGCCGCTATGGCCCGACGCTCTAGCTCGGCCAGTGGCGCCCGCCCCTCTGCCAGCGTGCAGCAGGCTCACTCGCGTACCACTGCGGCTCAGCCTCAGCACCCTGCCCGCCCGGTTTCGCCCACCACCGCAGCCAAGCCGCAGACCACCGAGCCGCAAGCCCCTGCCCCCAAGGAACAAAAACTGCCTGCCGGCTTACGTACGATTCGTAAAGCCCGCAAAGGCCCTGACCAGCACATAGGCGGGTAAGGTAGCTCACGCGCCGGGCTACCAAGATGTGCCTGTGAGCTAATCCGCGTAAACTAGGGGGCGAAACAGAACATTAAGGGAGTGAAACCTGATGACCCACGCACCCACTGTCGTGCTGGCAGGCGGCGGCACAGCCGGGCATATTAACCCCATGCTGGCTATCGCCCGAGCCCTCCAGGAGCGCGAGCCTGATGTCACCATCATGACCGTCGGCACCGAAAATAGCATGGAGGCCCGGCTCGTACCGGCAGCGGGCTACGACATCAGCTTCATCCCGAAGGTTCCCTTCCCCCGCCGCCCCAACCTTGACGCCATCAAGTTCCCCGGCCGGTTCCGGGCCTCGCTCAAGCAGGCCGAGAAGATTCTGACCGACACCGGGGCGGACGTCCTGGTGGGCGTGGGCGGTTACGTGTGCACCCCCATGTACCTGGCAGCCCGCAAGCTGGGCGTGCCCGTAGTAATTCACGAGGCCAATGCCAAGCCCGGCCTCGCCAACAAGGTAGGTGCGAAGAATGCAGCCCTGGTAGCTACCGCCTTCCCCGATACCCCCATCGCCGGTGCCCGCACCGTGGGTATGCCTATGCGCCAGAACATCGCTGACCTCGACCGCGCCTCTGAACAGGGCGCTGCCCGGGAGCGCCTGGGCCTTGACCCCGCCCTGCCCACCCTGGTGGTCACCGGCGGGTCCCTGGGAGCCTTGAGCCTCAACCGGGCAGTTGCTGAGATCATTGATGAGATTGCTCCGGCAGGCTACCAGCTACTGCACATCACCGGCCGTGACAAGGCGGTTAAGGACGACTCCGGCCAACTCCGCACAGCCCCCGGCTACCAGCAGGTTGAGTTCATTACCTCCATGGAAGATGTCTACGCCGCTGCCGACCTTATGATTGTGCGCTCTGGTGCGGCAACCGTCAGCGAGGTCGCTGCCGTGGGCCTACCGGCTATCTTTGTTCCCCTACCCATCGGCAACGGCGAGCAAGCACTGAACGCCCGTTCCCTGGTGGCTGCCGGGGCAGCCCTGCTGGTAGACGACTCCGATTTCACCGCTAGCTGGTTCCGCCAGAATGTACCGGCCCTGCTGGCAGACACCGATAAACTTACCGACATGGCAGAAAAGTCCTACCGGCACGGCATCCGCGATGCCGCGCAGGTCATGGCAGACGAAGTACTGAAGGCGGCCCGCGCATGAGCACCTCACTAATGGATCTTTCAATTGACCTTCCCGCTCCCCTCAACCCTCCCTTCCCCGAGCGTCCTGCCCTGGCCGACCTGGGGCGGGTGCATTTTGTAGGTATTGGTGGGGCCGGCATGTCGGCTATCGCCAGGCTGATGCTGCGCACCGGTATGACTGTGAGCGGGTCTGACCAGGCCGAGAGTGCTGCTGTTGATAGCCTGCGTGCACTGGGTGCCCGCGTGTCGGTACCCCAGGCAGCTGAGAACATCGAGGACGCGGACACCGTGGTCATCTCAACCGCTATCCGCGAAGAAAACCCTGAGCTTGCTGCCGCCCGTGCCCGCGGCCTGCGCGTGCTGCACCGCTCTGAAGCTCTTGCAGCGACCATGCAGGACTCCAAGGTGATCGCGGTTGCCGGTACCCACGGCAAGACTACCACCTCATCTATGATTTCGGTGATGCTAGACGGCCTAGGGCTAGACCCCTCTTTTGCGGTCGGTTCTACCATCGCCGGCTACAACACTAACGCCCACCTGGGCGCATCTGGCCCCGAATCCTGGTTCGTGGCTGAAGCCGATGAATCCGACGGCTCCTTTGTGCGTTACCGCCCCGAGATTGCGGTTATTACCAACGCTGAGCCCGACCACCTGGACTTCTACGGCACTAACAAGCGGGTTTTCGAAGCATTCAATCGCTTTATCTCCTCTATGGCACCGGGCGGTGTCTTCGTGACCTGCTCTGACGATGCCGGTGCAGCCACCCTCGCAGCTCAGGCCACGGACGCCGGTGTGCAAGTTGTGACCTACGGTGAGGGGGAGGGCGCCATGGTTCGCCTGACCGGTATCACCTCTGAAGGAACTGACTGCTCTTCGAATCTGGTCTGGGACTTCACCGTAGGCGGCCAGCAGTTCGCGGGGCAGCTTACCCTGACCCTGCCGGTGCCCGGTATTCATAACCAGCTCAACGCCACGGCGTCCTTTGTCTGCGCCCTGCTGGCTGGCGCTAGCCCCGAAGAGGCCGTGAAGGCGCTGGCCCACTTCTCGGGTACCGACCGCCGCTTTACCCTGCGCGGTGAAGCCGCCGGGGTCAAGGTCTTTGATGACTACGCCCATCACCCCACCGAGGTACACCGTGCCCTGGAAACCGGCCGTACGGTCGCTGCCGGGCACAACCTCTACGTGATTTTCCAGCCCCATCTCTTCTCCCGCACCAAGGAGTTCGCTACCGAGTTCGCTGAGTCGCTGTCTCAGGCTGACCGCAGCTACGTGCTCGATATCTACCCCGCCCGTGAGAAGCCGATGGAGGGCGTTACCAGCCATCTCATCACCGAGGCCGGTTTCTCCGAGGTGCACTACGCTGAGAGCACCGACCAAGCTATCGAGGCCGTGGTGTCTGCCACCCTACCCGGCGATATCATCATGACCGTTGGTGCCGGTGACGTGACCGCCCTGGGCCGGGTACTGGTAGAGAAGCTTGCTGCCCGTGAAGGTGCTGCGCTCTAGTGGCTGATGAAAAGAAGCCCCGTATTCGCTTGAATTCCGCTAAGGTAAGCCAGCTACCAGGGGCTGGCGATAACTTGGTAGACATCTCTGAAAACAGTCGTTTCGCCCAGTGGCGCCAGGCCCAGGAAGAGGAACGGCAGAGCGGGCAGAACGAGCCCCAGAGGCTGCCTTCTGCTCCCGTGCAGCTGCGCCCCAAACGTCGGGCAGTCGGCAGCTGGAAGAAGTGGGCCTACGGGGCGGGTGCCCTGGTGCTCACTACCCTGATTTTTGTGGGGGTTGTTTTCTTCTCGCCCCTGCTGGCTACCCGGACGATTACGGTAGAAGGCGCTTCTTTGCTGGATGAGACTACCGTGCAGCAGCAGCTGAGCCAGCTCCAGGGAGTTCCCATGACCCGCATTAGTGAGTCTGAGGTTGCCTCTTTGATCGGCAATGAGAATGTGCTCTACGGGGTGACTCTGCAGGCAACTCCTCCCCACGAGCTGGTGGTGCAGTTGCATGAGCGGGTGCCCGTGGCCGTGGTGGAGAACGAGGGTAGCTTCGTGCTGGTTGATAATGAGGGAGTCCAGCTGGGCACCGCGGCCTCGGTTGAGGACGCCGGCGTTCCGCTGGTTGCCGGAGGCCTGGATATTCTGGAATCGGCTGCTTTTAGTACCGTAACCGGTGTGCTGGCGGCCTTGCCGACCTCGATTCTGTCTCAGGTGTCTGAGGCTAAGGCCGACTCTGCATCAACCATTACCCTAGAAATGGTAGACGGGACGCAGGTGGTTTGGGGGACCCCAGAAGGTAGCGACCTTAAAGCTAAGGTTCTAGTTCAGCTTATGGACTCGGTGGGTAGCCAGCAGGCCGTAGAAACCTACGATGTCTCAAGCCCCCTCGTCCCCACCGTAAAATAGTTTCAACTTCTACCTGAAGTTCCTTCCTGACCTTGATATTTTCTGAGAAAAATAAGGTCATGGGTGAAACGAGGGCGACATTGCAAGGTGAAGTTGATACTCTTTCATTGATTGAAACAATAGGTTTACTCCAATCTCAACTTTCACTCTAAGGTTGAGTTGGTTTGAAACAAGGCACAAATTAGTAGGGAATCCATGGATACAGCAACTCCCCAGAACTACCTGGCAGTCATTAAGGTCGTCGGTATCGGCGGCGGTGGCGTCAACGCTGTCAACCGCATGATTGAGGTTGGTCTGCGTGGCGTTGAATTCATTGCGATCAACACCGACGCCCAGGCTCTGCTCATGTCTGACGCCGACGTCAAGCTCGACGTAGGTCGTGAACTGACCCGCGGCCTGGGTGCAGGCGCTAACCCCGACGTTGGACGCCAGGCAGCAGAAGACCACGAACAGGAAATCGAAGAGGTGCTCAAGGGTGCCGACATGGTCTTCGTGACCGCAGGTGAAGGTGGTGGCACCGGCACCGGTGGTGCTCCCGTTGTTGCCCGCATCGCCCGCTCCCTGGGCGCACTGACCATCGGTGTTGTTACCCGTCCCTTCACCTTTGAAGGCCGTCGTCGCTCCAACCAAGCCGAGACCGGTATCGCCGCCCTGCGCGACGAGGTTGACACCCTGATTGTTATCCCCAACGATCGCCTGCTCTCCATCTCAGACCGCAACGTCTCCATGCTCGACGCCTTCAAGTCAGCAGACCAGGTTCTGCTCTCCGGTGTCCAGGGCATTACCGACCTGATTACCACCCCCGGTCTGATCAACCTCGACTTTGCAGACGTCAAGTCCGTCATGCAGGGCGCAGGCTCAGCTCTCATGGGTATCGGCTCAGCCTCCGGTGAAGACCGCGCCGTCAAGGCCGCCGAACTGGCTATCGCCTCACCCCTGCTGGAAGCATCCATCGACGGCGCTCACGGCGTCCTGCTCTCCATCCAGGGTGGTTCAGACCTAGGCCTCTTCGAAATCAACGAAGCTGCCCGCCTGGTACAGGAAGTTGCCCACCCCGACGCCAACATCATCTTCGGCGCCGTCATCGACGACGCTCTGGGTGACGAGGCTCGCGTGACCGTTATTGCCGCAGGCTTTGACTCGGTCAACCCCGAAACCAACTCCAACAACACCAACCCCGCCGCTAACCAGGCTGCACGTACCCAGCAGAACTTCGGTGGCGCTTCAGCAGCTCCCGCCGCAGGCGCTGGCTTCGGCTCGGCACCCGCAGCAGGTAACAGCTGGAACAAGGGCGGCAACGACGTTCCCACCAACGCCGGCTTCGACGTTGACCTGCCCCCCGTTGTTGAGGACTCCCAGTCAGCACGTCGTGACACCCTCGATGTGCCCGACTTCCTGAAGTAAAAACTTCAGACTCACACCCTAGACGGAAGCTTCCCGTCTAAAGGCCGAGAGGGGGTGAAAGCTAGACTTAGCTTTCACCCCCTTCAGCATTTCCCGCTCTTTTCCGAAAGATTAGGCAAGGCCCATGTCCGATGCTCTTTTCTCCCACCGGCTAGTAACCCTGGCAAATGGCACTCGGGTCAACGTGGCCTTCACATCGGCTGCTGCCGGTAACCTGGGCCTGCACGTGGGCGATGACCTTGACCAGACCCTGGCTCACCGGCAGACCCTTGAAGATACGCTGCTGGGGGAAGGGGCGTCCTGCAGCTTTAGCTACCTCAACCAGGTGCACGGCACCGTGGTCTTTGATGCGGACGCCTCAGACCGGCTTACTGCCGAAACTGAGAAGGGTCTTAGCTCTCACGAGATTCTCGATACTGCACCGGTCGCCGATGCCGCCGTCTCACGTGAGGGGCGGCCCCTGGCCATTATGGTGGCTGACTGCATTCCCTTGGTCTTTGTGGGGGAGCGCGCTGTAACGGGCCAGCCGGTCCTGGGCGTGGCCCACGCCGGGCGCCGGGGCCTGCTTGATGGTGTGATTCAATGCCAGGTTGAGGCCATGGAGCAGAGGGGCGCCAAGAACATTCAGGCCTGGATTGGCCCCTCAATCTGCGGACGCTGCTACGAGGTCCCCGAGGCCATGCGGCAGGAATCTGCTGAGCTGATTCCCCAGGTCTATTCCAGTACCTCCTGGGGTACTCCCGCCCTTGACCTGCCTGCCGGGGCCCGTGCCGTCCTCGCCTCCCTGCCACATGTAACCCGCGTGCATAGCGACCTTGCGGCCTGTACCTTTGAAAACGAGCGCCTCTTCTCGCACCGCGGCCATACCCAGAGACAGGAGCCTGCCGGGCGCATCGCCGGCCTGGTCTGGGTAGAAGCTGGCCCCTTGGCCGCTGAGGCGCCCAACCCCTCCCACCTGTAACCCAGATGCCCGCTCTAAGGAATGGAAATATGACCCTGACCTACAGCCTCGAACGCCGTGCAGAACTCAGCGACCGCCTAGCCCAGGTGCAGGTCCGCATCCAGGACGCTGCGGAAGATATGAGTGGCGCCAGAACCGCCTCGTCCCCCCTGCCCGAGCTGATTGTGGTTACTAAGTTTTTCCCGGCCTCAGATGCCGCCGCCCTGTACGATGTGGGTGTGCGCGCTGTGGGTGAGAACCGCGACCAGGAGGCCTCTAGCAAGGCTCGTGAGCTGGCCGCCTATACGGGCAGTGATGACCCGCTGCGCTGGTCCTTTATCGGCCAGCTGCAGACCAACAAGGCTAAGTCTGTGGTGCAGTATGCGCACGAGGTGCAGTCGGTTGACCGCCCCCAGCTTGCCGATGCCCTCTCTAAGGCCTACGTCAATCGCTTGGCCCGCTACGAGAACGGTGAGGTTGACGCTCCGGCCTCACTGGCACACGGTGGTCTGCGCTGCCTTATCCAGGTAGGGCTCGATACCACCGTTGAAGCCACCGCCGGGCAGGCTGCCCTGGGCGCGCGTGGGGGAGTAGACCCCACCGAGATTTTAGCCCTCGCCGATAACATCAGCTCCCTGCCGGGCCTTACCCTGGGCGGGCTCATGGCGGTTGCCCCGCTAGGTCAGCACGCCGCAGCCGCCTTTGAGAGACTGCATGGTTACTCCCAGCAGCTGCTGGAACACTACCCCGAGGCCACCACTATATCAGCGGGTATGAGCCACGACCTGGCTGAGGCCATACGCTGGGGAGCTACCTCGGTGCGGGTTGGCTCTTCGATTATGGGATCCCGCCTGGCCCTATAGGGCAGCTGACCATAATTCACCGGGAATACTGAGGTTTCCCTTGGGCTTGTCTGCGAGAAAGACAGGCAACTTTTTGGTACCGTAAAAGGTTGATAGGAACAGAGGTTTGTAAGCCCCGTTGACCGGCGTACAGGCTACTCATAGGGAGGGTAAGAATGGCTCGCACACTACACCAGGCAATGGCCTACCTAGGCCTGGGCCAGGTAGAAGACGAAGCGCAGCGCACAGAGCGGCCCCAGCGCCGCCCCGAAACGATCTACGAAGAGACTGTTTTCGAGGCTGACGACCAGTACGATGACTACCCCGATGAGCTGACTCCCGCCGAAGGGCCCGCCCATATTTCATCAACCGCCGACCGCGACGTCCTTCTGGGTGTTTCACCCGAGACCCCCCGCAGCCGTCCGGCTCCCGAAGCAACCGCCGGTAGCGTTTCTGTGGCCGAGGCCGACGACCAGCTTCTTGAGCAGGCCGAAAGCACCAGCACCGACTGGGGCTTCCCCGGTCCCCACCAGCAGGCACCTAGCTATACCTCAACCGCCCTGATCCCCTCCTTCTCCGACGAAAGCAGCGAAGAATTGCGCCGTATCACCACCATTCACCCCCGCTCCTACAATGACGCCAAGATTATCGGTGAGTCCTTCCGCGAGAATATCCCCGTGATTATGAATGTCACCGACATGGGCGATACCGACGCCAAGCGTCTCATCGACTTCTCTGCAGGCCTAGCTTTTGCCCTGAACGGCCACATCGAGCGCGTAACCGATAAGGTCTTCCTGCTGACCCCCGCTAACCTTGAGGTTCTCGGTGCCGAGGGCACCGAGGTGCCGGTAGCTCTGGACAGCGACGACGTCACCCCTTTCAACCAGGCCTAAACCGCAGTGGGCTATCTCTTTGCATTGCTGGCCATCGCGGCCTACCTGCTGATTGTTGTGTTCATGATTCGCCTGGTGCTCGACTGGGTGCAGATGTTTGCTCGCTACTGGCGCCCCAAGGGCCTAGTGCTGATAGTTGCTTCGTTTGTGTATGCAGTCACTGACCCGCCCATGAACGCCGCCCGCCGCCTGATTAAACCCATTAACCTGGGCGGTATCTCCCTGGATTTGGGCTTCATGATTCTGTTGATGGCCCTCTGGTTCGCCTATTCTCTGCTAACGAACCTGGCCTACAACCTCTCCGTTTAGAGCCGGTCGGGCACATACCTGTTGCGCGCAGGGGGTGCTAGATGGCTGATGAAGCCTGTCAGTCAGCAGGCTGGGGATTGTCCCCTCAAGTGGTGACGTGACCAGTGGCTCACACTTAACTGGGGTCATAGTGTTGCGCGGTGCCCCATTGCCAGGTAATTTTGTGTTGTAGTAAATAGGGGACTACCCGAACTTTTAGCGCGCTGAAAGTTCGAGCTTCATGCGCCTGACTCCAGAACATACTGCGCACCGGGAACACTACGGGCCAAAGCATAAAGATTTTTAGAAAATAGAGGTGAACGATTGTGGCACTCACGCCTGAGGAAGTAATCAACAAGCGCTTCCAGCCGACTAAGTTCAAAGAAGGCTACAACCCTGAAGAAGTTGACGATTTCCTTGATGAGATTGTCATTGAACTGCGTCGCCTGAACGCCGAAAACGCTAGCCTCAAGCGCCAGCTCGAAGAGGCAGAGGCAAAGATTTCACTGGCTCCTGCCCAGCAGCAGGGCGGTGCCCTGGCCGAGGCTGAAATTGTTATTGATTCTCAGCCCGCTGCAGCTGCTACCCCTGCCCCTGCGGCAGCCGCAGCTCCTGCCGCCGCTGAACCCACCCTGTCACCCTCTAGCGCCACCGGCCTGCTGGCTATGGCCCAGAAGGTCCACGATGACTACGTCCTCGAGGGCAAGCGCGAGCGCGAACGCCTCATCACCGAGGGCCGCGAAGAAGCAGCTCAGCTGGTCTCAGAGGCCCAGGAGCAGTCCAACCGTGTTCTGGGTGATCTTGAAAAGACCAAGAGCGACCTCGAGGTTTCTGTTGCCAAGCTGCGTTCCTTTGAGAACCAGTACCGCACCTCCCTACGCGATTACCTGAACAAGCAGCTGACCACCCTCGAAGAGACCCCCGCTCTTGAGCCCAAGGCTGAGGGCGCTCCCGCAGCAGCGGCATCACAGTCCCAGGGCTTCGGCGCGTTTGGCCAGCGTAACGGGGTTTTCAGCAACAACTCCTAGGCTTTCCTAGTGTTTAGGCGGTAGCCTCAATATGCTCAGGTGGCTCCTCAATAAGAGGGGCCGCCTGAGATGTTTAAGATACTGCCCTGCGGTACCAGCTGGGTACCGAACGCGATAAGCTGGTGTGTGCAGTTTTTGATGTTTGAAGGCAGGGAGTACGGTGGCTAAAACCCAGCAGGAGGGCACAGTTTTGGTGCCGGTTCGTACGATTTCTGGGGTAGCTAAGGCCCTGTTAGCCCTGGCCCTGTTTGCTCTGGTGTACGGGGCCGACCAGTGGGTCAAGCACCTGGTAGAGACAACCATGACCGTGGGGCAGACCATCACCGTGATCGACGGCTTGCTCTGGTGGCGTTACTACCTGAACCCGGGGGCTGCTTTTTCTATGGGTGAGGAATCGACCTGGCTGTTCACCCTGATTTCAACGGTGGGTGCCCTGGTGGCACTGACCCTGGTGGTACGGGCTAAGACTCTACCCTGGGTTATTCTGCTGGCAACCCTGGCAGGCGGCATTGTTGGCAACCTGCACGACCGCCTATTCCGGGAACCTGGCTTTGGCATCGGGCACGTGGTTGATTATATTTCTGTACCGAATTTTGCGATTTTTAATATTGCCGATGCCGCTATCTGCGTATCGATGGCGGCGATTGTTCTGCTGACTTTTCTGGGCTACCGCATGGACGGCCAGCGTGAAGTACGAGCCGAAAAGGCCAAGAAGGACGAGGAGGGGGTCTAATGTCTCAGAAGATTGAACTAAAGTTTGTGGTGGGTGCTGATCAGGCTGGTACCCGGCTTGATGCCCTGCTCGCTGAGCTGAGCGGTCAGTCGCGCACAACGGTGAGTAGCTGGGTTAAGGACGGCGAGGTTCAGCTTCTCGATGCCAAGGGTAGGGGAGTGAAGGCTAAGGCTTCGTTCAAACTGCTTGAGGGAATGACCGTGCAGGCCGCCGGTACCCCGCCGCGTGATCTAACGCAGATTGAGGCTGAGCAGGTGGACGGTTTTTCGATTGTCTACCAGGATGACGACATCGTGGTGGTCGATAAGCCTACCGGTGTTGCGGCCCACCCGTCGATGGGCTGGCACGGCCCTACGGTTGTCGGGGCCCTGAAGCACGCCGGTATCGATATTGCTACCAGCGGTGCTGCTGAGCGTCAGGGTATTGTGCACCGCCTGGACGTTGGCACATCGGGCCTGATGGTTGTGACCAAGAACGAGCGAGCCTACTCGGTCATGAAAAATGCTTTCAAGGACCGCACCGTCACCAAGGTCTACCACACTCTGGTGCAGGGGCTACCTGACCCCCTCAAGGGCACTATTGATGCCCCCATCGGCCGCCACCCCGGCAGCGAGTGGAAGTTCGCGGTCAACGAGGACGGCAAGACCGCAATTACCCACTACGAGGTACTCGAAGCCTTTGGGCCGGCGTCCTTGGTTGAGGTGCACCTTGAGACCGGCCGCACCCACCAGATTCGTGTGCATTTCTCTGCCCTGCGCCACCCCTGCGCGGGAGATCTGACCTACGGGGCAGACCCCACCATGAGCGCGCATCTGGGCCTCACCCGCCAGTGGCTGCATGCCCACCGCCTGGGCTTCACCCACCCCGCCAGCGGCGAGCAGGTGGAGTTCGAAAGCCCCTATACCCCTGACCTTCAGTACGCTCTCGATACCCTGCGTGAGGGCAACTTCTAGAGCCCGACGCTAAGGACGCAACCCGCATGGCTAACACCGACTTCACCCACCTGCACGTGCACACCGAGTACTCCATGCTCGATGGTGCTGCCCGCCTCGCCGACCTCTTTGAGCACTCCAAGCAGCTGGGCATGAACGCCCTGGCAACCACCGACCACGGCTTCCTCTTTGGTGCCTTCGACTTTTGGAACAAGGCTAACAACGCCGGGGTCAAGCCCATTATCGGTGTTGAGGCTTACCTGACCCCGGGTACCGCCCGCCAGGACCGCACCCGCGTGAAATTTGGTGAGGGCGGGCGTGATGACGTCTCCGGCGGTGGTGCTTATACCCATATGACCATGTGGGCAGAGAACACCCAGGGCATGCATAACCTGTTTCGGGCGTCCTCTCTGGCCTCGCTTGAAGGCCACTTCTATAAGCCGCGTATGGACCGGGAGCTACTCCAGACCTACGGTAAGGGGCTAATCGCTACCACCGGCTGCCCCTCGGGTGAGGTGCAGACCCGTCTGCGCCTGGGCCAGTACAAGGAGGCCATGCAGGCAGCCAGCGACTTCCGCGATATCTTCGGCAAGGAAAACTTCTACTGCGAGCTCATGGACCACGGGCTTGATATCGAGAAGAACGTCATGGCCGACCTGCTCAAGCTGGCGAAAGAACTGAACCTGCCCCTGGTTGCCACCAACGACCTGCATTACACCCATGCAGAGGATGCCAAGGCCCACGCCGCGCTGCTGTGCGTGCAGTCAGGCTCTACCCTGCAGGACCCCAAGCGTTTCAAGTTTGACGCCGATAACTTCTACCTCAAGTCGCCGGCTGAGATGCGTGAGCTCTTCCGAGACTACCCCGAGGCCTGCAACAACACCATGGAGATTGCTGAGCGCTGCTCCGTGGAGTTCAATACCAAGGCCAACTACATGCCCAACTTCCCTGTGCCCGAGGGCGAAAACGAGGAATCCTGGTTCGTCAAAGAGGTGGAGCGCGGCCTGCACTACCGCTTCCCCAAGGGCGTGCCCGATGAGGTGCGTAAGCAAGCTGAGTACGAGGTGGGCATTATCTCGCAGATGGGCTTCCCCGGCTACTTCCTGGTGGTGGCTGACTTTATCAACTGGGCCAAGGAGAATGGCATCCGCGTGGGCCCGGGCCGTGGCTCGGGTGCAGGTTCCATGGTTGCCTACGCCATGCGTATTACTGACTTGAACCCGCTGGAACACGACTTGATTTTCGAACGCTTCCTTAACCCCGACCGCGTCTCCATGCCCGACTTCGACGTGGACTTCGATGATCGCCGCCGTTCTGAAGTGATTCACTATGTGACCGAGAAGTACGGCGAAGATAAGGTGGCAATGATCGTCACCTACGGCACCATCAAGGCTAAGCAGGCCCTCAAGGACTCCTCCCGTGTGCTGGGCTACCCCTTCTCCACCGGCGAGCGTCTGACCAAGGCCATGCCCGAGGACGTCATGGGTAAGAACATTGCCCTGGCCAATGTCTATAACCCCGAGGACAAGCGCTACAAGGATGCCCAGGACCTGCGTGATCTCATCGAATCCGATACCGATGCTTCGAAGGTCTTTGAAACCGCTAAGGGCATTGAGGGCCTAAAGCGCCAGTGGGGTGTGCACGCGGCGGGCGTCATCATGTCGAGCCACGACCTGATTGACGTTATCCCCATCATGCGCCGTGAGCAGGACGGGCAGGTCATCACTCAGTTCGATTACCCCACCTGTGAAGGCCTGGGCCTCATCAAGATGGACTTCTTGGGCCTGCGCAACCTGACCATCATCTCGGATGCGATTGAGAACATTAAGCTCAACCGCGGCGAAGAGCTGGACCTTGAAACCCTGGAACTGGATGACGCCGAGTCCTATAAGCTGCTGGCCCGCGGCGACACCCTGGGTGTCTTCCAGCTCGATGGTGGGCCCATGCGCCAGCTGCTCAAGCTCATGCAGCCTGACCACTTTGAGCACATTTCGGCGGTCTTGGCGCTCTATCGCCCCGGCCCCATGGGTGCAAACTCCCACACCAACTACGCCCTGCGTAAGAACGGTCTGCAGGAGGTCACCCCTATTCACCCGGAGCTTGAAGAGCCCCTGGCGGAGATTCTTGATACCACCTACGGCCTGATTGTCTACCAGGAGCAGGTTATGGCGATTGCCCAGAAGGTGGCTAACTACTCCCTGGGTGAGGCGGATATTCTACGCCGCGCTATGGGTAAGAAGAAGAAAGAGGAGCTGGATAAGCAGTACGCCACCTTCCACCAGGGCATGCTCGATAACGGTTACTCCGAGGGTGCAGTTAAGGCCCTCTGGGATATTCTGCTGCCCTTCTCTGACTACGCCTTTAACAAGGCCCACACGGCGGCCTACGGTCTGGTCTCCTACTGGACGGCCTACCTAAAGGCTCACTACCCCCAGGAATATATGGCTGCCCTGCTGACCTCTGTGGGTGATGACAAAGACAAGCTTGCTCTGTACCTGAACGAGTGCCGCCACATGAAGATTACGGTGCTGCCGCCCGATGTGAACGAGTCTGCCCTGAACTTCACCCCTGTGGGCGACGATATCCGTTTCGGCATGGGCGCTATTCGTAACGTGGGTGCCAACGTGGTGGCAGCTATGGTCGATACCCGCGAGGAAAAGGGCCGCTACGAAAGCTTCAACGATTTCCTCTCCAAGGTACCGATCGTCGTCTGTAACAAGCGCACCGTGGACTCCCTCATCAAGGCCGGTGGCTTTGACTCGCTGGGCCACGACCGGCGTCCGCTTTCCATGATCCACGAAGAGGCCATCGACGCGACCGTCTCGGTTAAGCGTCAGGAGGCTGCCGGACAGTTCGACCTCTTTGGCGGGCTGGGGCTGGACGACGATAACCCAGCGAACGAGCTGGCGGTGCAGATTCCGGACGTCCCCGAGTGGGAGAAGCGCGATAAGCTCAACTTCGAGCGCGAAATGCTGGGGCTCTACGTCTCTGATCACCCCCTGCGCGGTCTCGAAGATGCCCTGGACTCCCTCTCAGACTCCACTATTCAGGGCCTGGTCTCTGAGGATTCAATCAAGCCTGACGGGGCGATTGTAACTATCGCGGGCATGATTACCAGCGTTTCTCGCCGTATCGCAAAGAACTCGGGTAACCCTTACGCCCGTATCGAGATGGAAGACCGTACCGGTTCTATCGAGGTCATGTTCTTTGGCCGCGCCTACGAACCGATCGCAGGTGTGCTGGCTGAGGACCTGATTTGTACCATCAAGGGGCGCCTGCAGCGCCGCGACGACGGTTCGGTGACCCTCAGCGCCCAGGAGCTGAACATCCCTGAGATTTCAGCGGACGGCACCGGCGGGCCCGTCACTATCGCCATCCCCGAGTATAAGGCGACCGAGGAAACCCTGGGGCAGCTGCGTGACATTCTGAAGAACCATAAGGGTGAATCAGAGGTCCGTATCGCTATGACCACCCGCACCAAGCGCCTGCTCATCCGCCTGGGCGCAGACTTGCGGGTCAACCCCAACCCGGCTCTCTTTGGTGATCTCAAGGTGTTGTTGGGCCCGGCCTGCCTAGACCTGTAAAAACTACCGAGCCTAAAAATCTACAAAGATGCCGTATGTGCCGCTCAGCCCTGAGTGTGGGGGTGTACTCCCGCTCTGGGGCCTGAGCGGCACGCTTGCTTTTAAAAAAGGGTCTGGTGCTTTTTTAGAGGGTCTGGGCGGCATCAAACCGCTCGCGGTTAGCTAGTACTTCTGCTACGTGGGTTTCTGCCCAGGTGCGGACGTCCGCGTTGGCTTGGGCAGATAGGGGCACGGTGGGATTTTCGAAGAGTTTTTTTAAAAATGCTCCAACTGCTGGAGAGCCCCGACTTCCCCGCTGACTACCTGCCCGAGGTCAAGACCTTCGCAACCGTCCTTGAGGACTGCCGGGCTGCGTCCGGCCTGAACTGGACCATGCTGGCCCCCTCACCCGTGATTGCCCCCCCGGTGCCCGCACCGGTGACTACCGCACCGAGCAGGATGTGCCCGCCGGCATGTTCGTATTCACCCAGGATTTTGCCGTAGTAGCCCTGGATGAAATCGAAAACCCCGCCCACGCCGGTACCCGCTTCACCGTTGTTTCAGCTGATGAGGAAGCTGCCCAGGGCAAGTAAAGCTGCCCTGCGGGTAAATGCCCTCGGAAAAGTGCACGTGCCGTTGCTTTTTGCAGCGGCACGTGCACTTTTCAGGTGGTACTACACTGGAGCCCATGTCGCGCGGGACCCGGACGTCGCTGTCCGCGCAGCTGCCGAACAGCGGCAAGAACTGGTGCTGGGTGTGGCCCCAGTGCCCACACACTGCTGGCGGTGTCTGATATGTACTGGCTTTAGTTCCGACCATCATACGAGACTCACAGCAGCATCCACCACCTCATCCGGCATCCGATAACCAAGAGACGCATGCAACCGCCGCTCATTCCACCAACACACCCAGCCAGCCGTCTCAGCTTCCAGCTGCCCAACCGACCTAAAAGGCGACCACGCACCATTTCAGCCTTGTAAGCCCCGTTCACCGATTCAGCCAGAGCATTATCATAGGAATCCCCTCTCGACCCGACAGACAACTGAACACCCAAAGCCCGCAACTCACCAGTGTAATCTTCAGCCACATACTGCGAACCACGCATCCGTTTGATGCACAATCTCAGTCAAAACTGACCCACTCTTACGAGCATCGAACAACCTGCTTCAAAGCCGTCAAAGGCATCCCGAGGGTATGCATAGTCGAAGAAACACCCCAAGGCTAGGTAAGCGACTACTAGGGGAAGCGATTTCGTATGCTGTTGCCGCAGCAGATATTGCTGCAACACGAGCCATTGTGCTCAACGCAGCTACTCCAGAACTTATCGGGTTCTACCAGAAATTTGGCTTTAAACGCCTTTCAGCATCAAGTAACCGTATGTATCTTCCAATGAGTACAGCCCGGAAAACTGTAGAGCTTTTTACGCAAGAGCTTGAATAGTTGTGTGGTTAGGGTGACCTGCTAAAAAGCCACCCAAAGACCACCAGCTGAAATAATCAGGCTCCCAAGCTCCACGTGCCTTGACGGCCGCGTTAAAATCGAAGAGTGAGCACAACAGACAACCCCCAGAACTCCACTGCACCTGCAGATTTCACCCTGCGCACTATCGACCTGCGCGGCAGCAACCACTCCTACGCTGAGCTGCGTCGCATCGTCCCGCGCCAGACCACAGAGTTCGTGGGGAACGCGCTCACCACCGTGCACGAGATTCTGGAGAACGTACAGGAACGCGGGGCAGACTACTTGCGGGAACTCTCCGCAAGATTTGACGGCGTAGATCAAGGAGCTCTGCGTGTACCCCAAAGTGCTATCGACCGGGCGGTAGCCGACCTTGACCCGGCCGTCCGCAAGGGCCTAGAAATCGCCATCGAACGCACCCGCGCCTTTGCCGCTGCCCAGCGCCCTGCCGACCAGACCATCGAAGTTGCCCCCGGCGCCGTCCTGACCAACCGCTGGACCCCCGTGCGCCGCGCAGGCGTGTACGTGCCCGGCGGGCTGGCTGTTTACCCCTCATCGGTCATCATGAACGCCGTACCCGCCCAGGCCGCGGGCGTCGGATCCATTGTGCTCTGCACCCCGCCCCAAAAAGAATTCGGCGGCCTGCCCCACCCCACCATCCTGGGTGCAGCTGGCCTGCTCGGCATCACCGAGGTGTGGGCTATTGGCGGTGCCGGTGCCCTAGGCGCTATGGCCTACGGCCTGGACGACGCCGGTGATGTTCTCGAACCCGTCGATACCATCACCGGCCCCGGCAACATTTTTGTCGCCATGGCCAAGCGCGCGCTGCAGGGCGTCGTGGGCGTGGACGGCGAAGCCGGCACCACCGAAATCGCGGTCATCGCCGACGACACCGCCAACCCCGACTACGTCGCTGCTGACCTGATCTCCCAGGCCGAACACGACCCCAACGCCGGGTCCGTCCTCATCACCCACAGCCCTACCCTCGCCGCCGCCGTGCAAGAGGCCATCAACCGCCGGGCGTCCGCCACCAAGCACAGCGAGCGCGTTGCCACCGCCCTCACCGGCCCCCAGTCGGGCGTGGTGCTCACCGACAGCCTCGATGCCTCAATCGCAGTGGCTGACGCCTACGCCGCAGAGCACCTTGAAATCCATACCGAGAAGGCAGAAGAGGTAGCCGGTCGGGTGGGCAACGCTGGCGCTATCTTCATCGGCCCCTACTCGCCGGTACCCCTGGGCGACTACGCGGCAGGCTCCAATCACGTTCTGCCCACAGGCGGCTCCGCTGCCTACGCTTCAGGGCTCAACACCACCGTCTTTATGAAGGCCGTTCAGCTCATCAACTACAGCCAAGATGCCCTGGCTGAAATTGGGCATGCCATCGTTGCAGTTGCCCGCGACGAAGACCTGCCCGCCCACGGCGAAGCAATTACCGCCCGTACCCGTGGTAGCCGATAAGGAGGACGCATGAACTGCCCCTACTGCCGCAACTCGACCTCCAAGGTCGTTGATTCTCGTACCACCGAAGACAACTCTGCGATTCGCCGACGCCGCCAGTGCAGCAATTGTGGCAAGCGGTTCACCACCGTCGAAACCACCGCTGTCTCGGTGATTAAACGAAGCGGCGTGACCGAACCCTTTGACCGCGCCAAGATTGTCTCTGGTGTGCGCAAGGCCTGCCAGGGCCGCCCCGTAGGGGAGGACGACCTGGCTAAGCTAGCCCAGGAGGTTGAAGAGGCGATTCGAGCTAAGGGCATTGCCGAGATTGATGCCCACGAGGTGGGGCTTTCTATCCTTGAGCCCCTGTCTAAGCTCGATACCGTGGCTTACCTGCGCTTTGCCAGCGTCTACCAGGCCTTTGAGTCACTTGATGACTTCGAGCGGGCTATTGCTGCCCTGAGGGCGGCGGGGGCGGACGAGGGGGAGCAGCCCACCCTGCTTTAGGGAGCCTGTGGGGCTTGGGGATATACCTGGAGTTACCAGACTGGTGATCGGGCAAAAGTGCCATCTATCTAGTATTAATAGTCAACCTACCCCTGCTAAATATGTTGCCCTACATAGATATGTCTCACACTTAGAGATGCTCGCAGAAGTTTCGGCGTTTCGTGTTGCGCGGCACAAAATTGTCAAAAGCTGAACACTAAAATGGGGTGTATGGCAGAACACAATCGCCCCGAACCATCAGTAGCAAGCTTCCGCTCCTCGCTCCTGCAGCACCTGCAGTTCACCACCGGTAAGGACCCGAAGCATGCCACCGCCTATGACTGGCGGATTGCCCTCTCGCACACCCTGCGCGACCTCGCCGTTGAACCCTGGTTCAACTCAACTCGCCGCACCTGGGAAGAAGGCCGCAAGCGTGTCTACTACCTTTCTATGGAGTTCCTCATCGGCCGCCTCATGGAAGATCTGGCCATTAACCTCGGTGTGCGCGATATTGCCGTTGAGGCTCTTGCTGAGTTCGACATCGACTTCAATGAGGTGGCGGATGAAGAGCCGGACGCCGCGCTCGGCAACGGCGGCCTGGGCCGCCTAGCTGCCTGCTACCTCGAGTCCATGGCAACCGTTGGTTGCCCCGCCTACGGCTATGGCCTGCGCTACGAGCACGGCCTGTTTGAGCAGTCGTTTGAGAATGGTCGTCAGCAGGAAAACCCCGAAAACTGGCTTGCCCACGGTAACCCTTGGGACTTTGACCGCCCCGAATCTGTCTATGGAGTAGGCTTTGGTGGCGAGGTTTACGAAGAAAACGGTGTTTTGCGCTGGAACCCCGGCACTCACGTGCAGGCTCAGGCCTTCGACACCCCCGTCGTAGGCTACGGCGCCACGTGGGCCAATACCCTGCGTCTATGGGCAGCAAAGCCCAACGCTGACCTCTTCGACCTGGGCCGCTTCAATGCCGGTGATTTTGCCGCAGCAGCGGAGCCCGAGGCCATGGCACGCAGCCTCAGCCGTGTGCTCTACCCCAACGACACCACCGACGGCGGTAAGCAGCTGCGTCTTTCTCAGGAATACTTCCTGACCTCAGCGTCCGTTCAGGACATTGTGCGCCGCCACCTGGTAGGTCAAGATTCGCTGGAAAACCTCGACCGCCACGTCGCCATCCAGATGAATGACACCCACCCGGCGATTGCTGGCCCTGAGCTGATTCGCATTCTGGTCGATGAACACGGCTTCGATTTTGACCGAGCAGCAGACCTGTCAACCCGGGTGCTCGGCTACACTAACCACACGCTGCTACCCGAGGCTCTAGAGCGTTGGACCGTGGGTCTCATGCGCAACGTACTGCCCCGTCACCTGCAGATTATTGAGCGCCTTGACCAGAAGTTCGTTGAGCTTCAGGCAGGCTCACCTCACCCTGCCCGCCTGATCTCAGGCGACCAGGTCAATATGGGTGACCTTGCCTTCACCACCAGCCACCGTGTCAATGGCGTATCAGCCCTACACACCGACCTGGTCCGCACCGAACTCTTCCCCGTTCACGATGCCCTGCACCCCGAACGCATCGTCAACATCACCAACGGCATCACCCCGCGTCGCTGGCTGAAACTGGCTAACCCCGCTCTGGCCCAGCTGATTACTGAGACCATTGGTGAGGGCTGGGAGACCGACCTTGAGCGTTTGAAGGAGCTGGAGCCCTACGCCGATGATCCCGCCTTCCTCAAGGCATTCGGCGAGAGCAAGAAGGCAGCTAAGCAGCGCTTCGTTGACTGGATGCAGGAAGAACATGGGATTGAACTGCCCGTTGACTCGCTCTTTGATTCCCAGGTCAAGCGCATGCACGAATACAAGCGTCAGCTGCTGAACATCATGTGGACTATCGCCCACTACCAGCGCATCAAGCGCGACCCCGATGCCGGCTGGGTGCCCCGCGTGAAAATCTTCGGTGGTAAGGCAGCACCCAGCTACCACACCGCTAAAGACATCATTAAACTCATCAACGATGTTGCCGAGGTCGTCAATAACGACCCCGAGACCAACCACCTGCTGCGCATCGTCTTCCCTCCCAACTACAACGTCTCCATGGCCGAGCGCCTGATTCCTGCCTCTGATCTGTCAGAGCAGATTTCAACTGCGGGTATGGAAGCATCCGGTACCGGCAACATGAAGTTTGCCCTCAACGGTGCCCTGACCATCGGCACTCTAGACGGTGCAAACGTTGAGATTCGCGAGCACGTGGGTGCAGAGAACTTCTTCCTCTTCGGTCTGACCACTGATGAAGTCGCTCAGCGCCGAGCCCAGCCCGGCCACTCCCGCGCCGCTATCGAAGCTAGCCAGGCTCTGCGCGACATCCTACAGGCGGTAGCCGAAGGCACCTTTAGCCCCGATGAGCCCTACCGTTTCGGCCATATCGTCGACAACATGTGGAACGGCGACTGGTTCCTAGTCGCCTCTGACTTTGACGACTATGACCGTGCCCAGCAGGAGGTTGAGGAAGCCTACCGCGATACCGAGCGCTGGCAGCGCATGGCGGTTCTGAATGTTGCCCGTATGGGTTACTTCAGCTCTGACCGTTCAGTGCGTGAATACATGACCGATGTATGGGGCATTGACTCAGCCCTGTAGCTAGAGGCCAATCTTTACTGGAGCCAAGAGAATCGTATGAGTATCACAGAAACAGAAGCCCGCTCAATAGCTGCGGGAAAGCACCAGGACCCTTTTCGGGCTCTTGGCCCCAGTGACGATGGCAGCCGGGTTGTTGCCCACATACCCGGTGCCCAGCGAGTCTGGGCTGTCAACGACAATGACCAGAGCGAACTCGTTCGGGTAGTTGCTGATCTGCCGGTCTTTGAGGGTGAGCTCGTTCCCTACTACCGGCTGCGTATCGAATGGCCCAGCGGCCAGCAGGTTGAGCGTGAAGATCCCTACCGCTTTGGCCCGGTACTTGGTGAGATGGACGAGTACCTGCTCGCTGAAGGGCGCCACGAACAGCTGTGGCGCGCTCTCGGCGCCCACCTCATGGAGCATGAGAAGGTTCCGGGAGTGCACTTTGCTGTCTGGGCACCGAATGCCTCCCGCGTATCGGTGGTGGGCTCCTTCAACGACTGGAACGGTACCGCCAACCCCATGCGGTCACGCGGCTCAACCGGCGTCTGGGAAATTTTTATCCCCGGCCTGGGCGAGGGCACGGTCTACAAGTACGAGATTGTAGATGCTCACGGCACCGTACTCCCTCTCAAAGCTGACCCCGTTGGGTTTGGTGCTGAGCTGCCACCGGCTACGGCATCGGTGGTGCGCGATATTGACGCCCACGATTGGCAGGACGCCGACTGGTTGGCTACCCGAGACCAGGCGGGTGCGCCGGATGCCCCCGTGAGCGTCTACGAGGTCCATCTAGGGTCTTGGAGAGCTGAGGGCTGGCACGATCTCATCGACTACGTTGAGGACCTAGGGTTTACCCACATCGAGGTTCTGCCCATTACCGAGCACCCCTTTGATGGATCGTGGGGCTACCAGCCGGTGGGTATGTACGCCCCCACGGTGCGTTATGGCCTGCCCCAGGATTTTCAGGCATTTGTGGATGCCGCCCACCGACGTGGCATCGGTGTCATTGCCGACTGGGTACCCGGGCACTTCCCCTCAGACGCCCACGGTTTGGCACGCTTTGACGGCACAGCCCTGTACGAGCACCAGAACCCGCAAGAGGGCTACCACCCCGACTGGAACACCCTGATTTATAACTACGGGCGGCCAGAGGTAGCCGGGCACTTGCGGTCTAACGCCCTCTACTGGCTTCAGGAGTACCACCTCGACGGTCTGCGCGTGGATGCGGTGGCATCGATGATCCACCGCAACTACTCCCGCAAGGACGGGGAGTGGGTGCCGAATAAGGACGGCGGCGTAGAGAACTACGAGGCCATCGACTTCCTGAAAACCACCAATGACGCCGTCAACCGTCACTGCGACGGGGCCGTCATGATCGCTGAAGAATCAACCACCTTCCCCGGGGTTACCCGCAGTACCGAGCACAACGGGCTGGGCTTTGACTACAAGTGGAGCCTGGGCTGGATGAACGACTCACTCAAATATTTCGGTCTAGACCCGGTCTACCGTAAGTATCACTCCGACCTGCTGACTTTTGGGCTCACCTACATCTTCAGTGAACGCTTCATGCTGCCCATCAGTCACGATGAGGTCGTTCACGGTAAAGGTTCCCTCTACGGGCGTATGCCCGGTAGTCACGCTGAAAAACTGGGTAATCTCAAAGCCTTCTTGGCCTACATGTGGGCCTACCCCGGTAAAAAGCTCCTCTTCATGGGTCAGGAATTTGGTCAGCCCTCCGAATGGTCCTACCAGGGGGAGCTGGACTGGGGCGTCCTCAACGACCTCGGGCACGCGGGCGTCCTGAACCTGGTTCGAGATCTCAACTCCCTCTACCGCTCCCAGCCCGCCCTGCACCGGCGCGACTGCGACGGGCGCGGCTTCCAGTGGCTGCTCGTCGACGCAGTTGACGAGCAGGTCTACGCGTGGCTTCGCAGGGGAGAGGACGGCGACCCCCACGTAGTGGTCGTGCTCAACCTGACCCCGGTAGAACGAGACGGCTACCGTGTACCCTTCCCCCTGCCAGGGCGCTGGCTTGAAGCGCTCAACACAGACTCCGCTCATTACCACGGCGGCGACCGCGGGCACGCAGGTGCTATCGAAACAGAACCCGTTCCCAAGGGTACCGAAGCACAATCTGCGCTCCTGAAACTTCCTCCCCTATCAGTTATCTATTTTGTAGAGGACACCACCAATGAGTCAGCCTGATACTTCCCAAGGCACGACCCTACCCCCGCACCGCCTAGCTAGCCAGGCTATGGCCTTTGTTCTAGCAGGTGGCCGAGGCTCCCGGCTAGAAGAACTTACCGACCGCCGTTCTAAACCCGCGGTTCATTTTGGCGGTAAGGCCCGCATCATCGACTTCCCGCTCTCCAACGCCTACAACTCGGGCATCCGCAAGATGGCGGTGGCAACCCAGTACAAGGCGCACTCCCTGATCCGTCACATGCAGCGTGGCTGGAGCTTCTTCAGAGCAGAGCGCAACGAATACCTCGATATTCTGCCCGCCAGCCAGCGAGTGTCTGAGAGCCAGTGGTACCTAGGTACCGCCGATGCTATCTACCAGAACATCGATATCGTTGATGATTACGGCGTAGAGTACATTGTGGTACTGGCAGGTGACCATATCTACAAGATGGACTACTCCATCATGCTTGAACAGCACGTTCGCACCAATGCCGATGTAACCGTTGCCTGCCTGACCGTTCCCCGTGAAGAAGCAAGTGCCTTCGGCGTCATGGCGGTGGATGATGACAGCCGTATCGTCGACTTCCTTGAGAAGCCCGCCGATCCGCCGTCCACCCCCGAGAACCCCGACGAGTCGCTTGTTTCTATGGGCATCTACGTCTTTGACTGGGCTTTCCTGCGCGAGAAGCTGATTGAGGACGCCGCCAGCGAAACCTCCTCGCACGACTTCGGGCACGACATTATCCCCCAGATCGTTCAGAAGGGTACGGCTTTTGCTCACCGCTTTAGCGATTCCTGCATCACCAGTGGTCTGGAAAAGCGGGCTTACTGGCGCGATGTGGGTACCATTGACTCCTTCTGGCGGGCCAATATCGACCTGACCGACTTTGAGCCTCCTCTTGATTTCTACGACCGGAACTGGCCAATTTGGACCTACGCCGAAATTACCCCTCCTGCCAAGTTCATTCACAATGAAAGAGGCAGGCGCGGTACCGCGGTGCAGTCACTGATCTCTGGCGACTGCGTTATTTCGGGTGCAAGTGTGGAAAAGTCCCTGGTCTTTACCGGTGCCCGTATCCACTCTTTCGCATCTGTCACCGAATCTGTGATTCTGCCTCACGTTGACATTGGCCGTAACGCTCATCTGACCAAGTGCGTGGTCGATAGTGATGTTACTATTCCTGAGGACCTGGTTGTGGGCGAGAACCCCGAAGAAGATGCGAAGTGGTTTACCGTTTCGCCGGGCGGGGTTACTCTCATTACCCAAAAAATGCTGAACCAGCGTGAAGAAGCTCTAGGAAAGTAGAAGAGTCATGGCACGTCGTGTAAAACGCGTACTTTCGGTTGCCTCGGAGTGCGCACCCCTGATAAAAACGGGTGGTCTTGCAGACGTGGTGGGTGCGCTACCTGCCGCCCTGGAACCCTTTGGATGGAAGAGCAAGGTTCTTCTCCCTGCCTACCCCGGGCTTTTGGAGAGGCTAGGACGCGGCACCCGAGTTTGGCGCGATGAGAACCTCTTTGGTGGGCCGGCAACTGTAGTGCGAGGTTCCATTGACGGTCTGAACGTGCTTCTGCTCGATGCGCCCCACCTCTTTAACAGGGACGGGGGCCCGTACTCTGCCGACGGAAGAGACTACCCGGATAACCACGTCCGCTTCGCTGCTCTTTCGTGGGTTGCCTCTCAGATTGCCCAGCACGGTACCAGCGACCGCTGGAAGCCAGATCTGGTGCACGCCCACGACTGGCAGGCAGGGCTAACCCCCTCGTATCTCAAGTATGCCGGTGCGCAGGTGCCCACCGTGATGACCGTGCACAACATTGCCTTCCAGGGGGTTGTGGGTGCTGATCAGCTGGATTATCTGCGTCTTCCCACCTGGGATTTCACTCCGGAGGCCCTGGAGTACCACGGCCTGCTCTCAACCCTAAAGGCGGGTATGGTGCACGCTTCCCGTCTGACGACGGTGAGCCCCAGCTACGCCCAAGAACTCACCTCACCCACTTTCGGGTTCGGCCTTGAGGGCGTGGTAGCTGCCCGCCGTGACCGCGGTGAGCTGGAGGGAATCATTAACGGGGTCGATACCGAGGTATGGGACCCCGCAAATGACCCGGCTATCGTGCCCTACTCTGTGGCAAACCCTGCAGATAAGAGCGTCAACCGCCAGCGCCTGCTCGAAGAGTTTGAGCTTGAAGCTCCCGCCGGACCACTGGCGGTTGTGGTAACGCGCCTGACCTATCAGAAGGGTATTGATCTGCTCCTCGACGCCCTGCCCGGCTTCCTCGATCGGGGAGGGGCGGTAGCTATTCTCGGGTCAGGTGATGCCCACTACGAGTACGAGCTCACCCAGCTAGCTGCCCGCTACCCGGGTATTGTGGGCGTCCGCTTGGGCTATGACGAGGGACTGAGCCACCGCATGTATGCCGGCGGAGATGCGGTACTTGTACCGTCTCGCTTTGAGCCCAGCGGGCTAACCCAGATGTACGGCATGCGCTACGGAGCTATTCCAGTTGTGGCAGCAACTGGTGGCCTGCGCGATACGGTGACAGATGCAACCCCTGAGAACCTTGAGAACGGCACTGCCACCGGCTTTACCTTCGGTGACACCCGCCTGGGTGGAGTGATCGATGCCGGTGCTCTCAGCTTTGCCCTGGGGCGTGCTCTTGACCTCTATCAAGACGAGGATGCCTGGCGAAAGCTTCGTCACACAGCGATGAGCACCACGGTTAGCTGGGAGAAATCAGCAGCCGAGTACGCAAGGATGTTTGATACTCTCATTGAATGAGAATTGAAGTATGGGCACCCGGAGCAAACCGGGTCTGGCTCTGTCTTTTCGATAACCAGAATCACGAAACCCGCCATGAACTCACCAGCAAAGATGGCGAACACTGGGTAGGCGATATCGCCGGTGTGCACCCGGGAGACCGCTACGGTTTCCGCGCCACCGGCGATTCGCCTGCTTTTGTAGAAGAGAAACTACTCATCAACCCCGCAGCACGACTGCTCGAGTCACCGCTGCGCTGGGACCCCCTCATGAGTGCGGCCACCCCAGGTGATAGCGCACCGGTCGTCCCCAAGGGCATTGTTCTGGACGAAAACCCGCAGGGCCCGAACCCTGCAACTAACCGACCGGCCGTCCCCTGGGATGAGACCGTTATCTATGAGGCCCACGTTAAGGGTCTTACCCAGCTGCACCCAGATATCGACCCAGATGTGCGCGGCAGCTATGCCGCTCTCGCAGACCCGGCCATCATTCAGCACTTGCGTTCACTGGGAATTACCACTCTTGAACTGCTGCCGGTGCAGGCCTTTATCGATGACCAGCACCTGGTGCAGCGAGATCTCACCAACTACTGGGGCTATCAGCCCATCGGTTTTTCTGCCCTTGAACCGCGGTACGCTTCCAAGCGACAGGCTCCCGGGCAAAGCGACGGTGAACGAGCCGACACCGAATTCCGGGCAGCCGTGCACGCTCTGCATGAGCAGGGCATCGAAGTAATTCTCGATGTGGTCTTCAACCACAGCGGTGAAGGCGGTGGCGAGGGCCCGGTACTGTCTATGAGGGGTCTCAACGACGCCGGCTACTACCTGCGCAACACCGACGGTGGCTACACCAACGACACGGGAACCGGGAACACCCTGGCCGTCCGCAACCCCAACGTCCTGCGTCTAGTGCTTGACTCCCTCCGTCATTTCGCTACTCGCTACGGTGTCGATGGCTTCCGTTTCGACCTCGCAACCACCCTAGGTCGTACTGAGACAGGGTTCAGCGCGCAAGCAGCCTTCTTTCAGGCCATCAGCCAGGACCCGGTACTGCGCTCGCTGAAAATGATTGCCGAGCCCTGGGATATTGGTCCCGGTGGCTACCAGCTGGGTCACTTCCCCCACCCCTGGCGCGAGTGGAACGATGCCTTCCGTGACGGCGTACGCCGCGCCTGGCGCAACGATACCGATACCATCGGTTCACTGGCGTCAGCGCTCTTAGGTACCGCCGGCCGTTTTGACCACAGAGGTCGCCCGTCAACCGCCTCCATCAATTTCCTCACCGCCCACGATGGGTTTACCCTGCGCGATCTCGTAAGCTTTGCCCACAAGCATAACGAGGCGAATGGGGAAGATAACCGGGACGGGCACAACGATAATCACAGCGACAACCTGGGTGTAGAGGGGGCAACCGATGACCCCGCTATCCTCGGTCGTCGTGACCGGCGTGTGAGAGCAATGCTGGCAACCCTGATGCTGTCTCAGGGGGTACCGATGATGCTAGCAGGCGACGAGCTGGGCAACAGCCAGCAGGGTAATAACAACGCCTACTGCCAGGACAACGAGATTGCCTGGTTGAATTGGCAGCAGGCAGATGCTGACCTCACCTCCTATGTCTGCTCCCTGGTTGAGCTGCGCCGCAGGTTCAGCCAGCTGCGCCAGAACGCTTTCTTGCACGATGATCGGGTGAGCTGGTGGCGTGCTGACGGTAGCCCCGTAGAGGGAACCGACTGGCACAGCGAGGGGTTCGACTGCTTCCAGATGATGGTGGGAGATGACGACTCAGGTTATCTGCTGATGGTTTTCAACGTTGGAGACCAGGGCGACCTTGTACTGCCTGAGCACCCTCAGGGCCTTGAATGGGCTCTTGAACTCTCGTCAGCCCCTGAGAGCGAGCTGCCCTTAGATGCCCAGACAGTTAAGGTCTTCTCAGCGCAGACCGCGGGGTAGCACTACCGGCCCAGGCCTGCGTAGTCCCAGCCAGCTGACTGCCAGGCGTCCTTATCCAGGGCGTTGCGGCCGTCGATAATGCGGGGGCGCTCAACCAGCGACGCTACGCGGGCAGGGTCGAGCTCTACAAAGGTTTGCCATTCGGTCAGAAGCAGTACCAGCTGGGCGCCTACTAGAGCCTGTTCTGGATCCTGCACACAGGTGAGCTGGGGGTAGCGGGCGGCAACACCGGGTAGGGCCTCGGGGTCGCTGATGGTTACAGTAGCACCGGCATCTGCCAGGCGTAGAGCGACCTCCAGGGCAGGGGAGTCGCGGATATCGTCGCTGTTGGGCTTGAAAGCAGCCCCCAGTACGGTGATGCGGGCTCCCTCAATCTCTCCACCGAAGGCCTTAATTGATTCGGTGACGACCCTGTCGCGGCGGCGCTGGTTGATGGCGTCGATATCCCTGAGGAAGCTCACCGCATCTTCAACTCCCAGCTCTTCGGCCCGCGCCATGAAAGCCCGGATATCCTTGGGCAGGCAGCCGCCGCCAAAGCCCACACCCGCGCGCAGGAACTTGTTGCCAATACGCTCGTCGTAGCCAATGGCATGGGCTAGCTCGGTCACATCGCCACCAGTGGCTTCGCAGAGCTCGGCCATGGCGTTGATGAAGGAAATCTTGGTGGCAAGGAAGGAGTTAGCTGCTACCTTGACCAGTTCAGCGGTGGGGTAGTTGGTTTTAATCTGGGGGATTCCCTCGGCCAGCAGCGGTGCGTAGACAGCATCGAGCGCCTTTGCCCCGGCCTGGGCTACCCGGGGTTCTGCGGGCAGACCGTAGACTAGGCGGTCGGGGTGCAGGGTATCTTGAACAGCAAAGCCCTCGCGCAAAAATTCGGGGTTCCAGAGCAGTACGGCTCCTGCCTGCTCGGCGCGCTCAGCTAGGCGGCTGGCGGTGCCTACCGGCACGGTGGATTTGCCGACAATGATGGTGGCAGGACGCTCGGGCGTAGCCGCTGCTTTTTTCTCGGCTGGGATTGCCTCCAGGACCATGTCGAGGGCTGATTCAACGTAGGTAAGGTTAGCTGCCTTGCCTGACTCGGACTGGGGAGTGCCCACAGCGATAAAGTGAACATCAACATCGGCGAGGGTATCACTGGCTGGCGCTAGCTGGAAGCTGAGTTTACCTGCGTCGAGGGAGGAACGCAGTAGCTGGGGGAAGCCCGGTTCGAAGAAGGGAGCCTTACCCGCTGAGAGGGTGTCGATTTTGTGGGGGTCAACATCGATGCCGATGGTCTGGTGACCCAGGTGGGCCATTGCTGCTGCGTGTACGGCGCCGAGGTAGCCGCAGCCGATGACAGAGATTTTCATGGTGTGTTTCCTTTGAGTCTTTAGAGGTGGTTGAGTGTGTGGTCAATCCAGGTGCCTAGCCAGCGGTGGGCGCTTGGCCTGAAGCTGTAGACACAGGCAATGCGGGCTCGGGCAGCCTGCCTGTAGAGAGCGAGCCGTTGGGGGCTGATCCCGCTATCGGAGGCCAGGGATTCGAGGCGCTGACCGATGGTCTGGGAGAAGCCCTGAGAGTAGATACCCTGAACTGCCCGCAGCTCCAGATGAGCCAGCAGGTTGCCAAGGTCGAGGGCTGCTTCACCGTAGGCAGCCGTATCGAGATCAATCAGTGCCAGTAAGGTACCATCCCAGAGCAGCTGCTTATCGTGAAGGTCGCGGTGTAGCAGAACGTAGTCGTCCTCAGTTCCCGAGGCTAGGTCTGCGATGAGACGGTCGATGTATTCGAGCAGGAGCTGCCCCGAGGCGAGGGAAACAAAAGCCCCAAAGCTATCTACCTGCTCCTTCCACTGGGCCAGCACCTGCGCTTCTCGCTCACTGCCATGCACGGCTGGGCTGAAGCCGTCAGAGCTAGCCGGGAGCTCCTGGCCACTCCGATAAGCCTGCGCCCCCAACGCCAAGAATTCTGGCCAGATCTCGGTAAATCTGATCCAGGCGTCCTGACCCTGATCAGCCCAGTCAAATAGAGACTTGCCCGGCAGGAGGGAAAAATCTAGGCGACCGGTGCTGGTAGCAGCTACCCTAGCCACAGAAAAACCGCTGGCAGCTGCCAACCTACCGACTGCTTCAGAAGCTGTAGCCACCTGGGAAACCTTTGAGGGCTTGAGATGTTTGGTAACTTTCTGCGGGTGCCGCACCACTGCCCGTTTACCTGCCCTGTGCACCAGTAGCTGGGCGTCAGCAGCCGAGCTATCTGCGGCAAGTTCTGGCAGCTTGGGGTCGGTGCCGGCAGGGGAGAGCAGAGTGAGCTCACCGCTAGCGTCGATTGTTCCGGCTCTGAGCTCACCGGTACGGGTATCGGTGATTTCAAGTGTTAAACTGCCCGCCTTACCCGGCCAGGCCCGTCTGATGGTCTGCTCCGGTGGCAACAGATCGCCCCCTACGGCAGTGAGCATTAGTGAAAATGCCGGGGAGTGTTTCATAGCAGGTTCTCGATTCGTGCCAGGTTACGGGCTATATCTTCACGCCAGGTGGGGCGGGCCTGCCGCAGCGGTTCAACTGCCCGCAGGGCGAGTGCATGGGCGCTGCCTAGAAGTAGGTCTTCGGGTGAGATCCTCGCCCCGCCGGCGGCCCGGTAGCCCTCTAAAAAGGCGGCGGCAGCCTGCGGCGAGCTGGTGCAACTATAGGAGCCCAGGTCGAGAGCCACTGGCCCCAGCTGAGCCCGGGCAAAATCGGTCAGCCACAGCTGGTCCCCGTCATCAGTTATGACCTGGTCGGGTGACGCATCACCGTGCAGCAATACCAGGGCACCGGCAACTGGTGGCAGGGCCCGAGCCAGGTTCCGGCACCTGTCAGCTAGCTCCGCATCGAGAGACTCTAAAACTGAGGCATGGACCGAAAGCTGCCGAGACCCGCTGCTGCCTGCCTCAGAGGAAGGAGCCTTCCTTTCCAGCGCTCGCATGAGGGCAACGGGCAGGGTGAGGACGCAGGCATGTAACCGGGCAAAGAGTTCCCCGGCAGCCGCCGCCTGCTGCTCAGTCTGTGCCTCTGAGAGGTCACGAGTACCCACAAACCCAAGGGCAGGTAGGCCAGTATCGGTAGCCGGTTCTAATAGGGGAGGCACCGGCAGGTAGTCGCCCACAAACCGGTGAATCGCGGTATCGGGTGCCCCACCACCGGCGAGCACCCGCTCCACCCGGCGTCCGCGCAGCACAACCAGACGGCGGGCAGGGTTATACCGCAGGACGCTCGGGCTCGGCTGATGTGCACCGGCAAGAGGCTTGAGGGCACCGGTCGACTGTAGAACATCCATGAGCTTGGGGTCAGAAAGAACCGAACCGAACTGCACTACCGAACCGGCCTCAAAGCCACGGGCCTGGGCTGTACCTGCTTCGTGAGCTGATACCGGGTAAAACCCCGGAGCCAGTTGCGGCAGGGCCGGGCTCACCGGCGCGTCAAGCCCCAGCGCCTGAGCCTTGAGCTCATGGCGGGCAGCCTTCTTGGCACCTGCTGGCCACATCACCCGTAACCAGCCTGGGGCGTCCTCACCGTTAGTGCCAGTGCCCTGAAAGCCTACCAACAGGGAGGTACCCGGCTTAATACGCACAGACTTGGCCTCAACCGGTCGGCCCACCCGGTCACTGAGCCAGCCGGGCTCAAGGACTGCATTAAGAGCAGCAGACGTGGTTGAAACAACCATTATGAACCTCCCAGCCGAATCTCGTTGTGGTCCTTTTCTCCTGCCGAGACCCAGGTGCGGAAGACCTTGCTGGTCTTAAGCAGCTCAGCCGGTGAGCCATCGAGCTGCACCTTACCGTTCTCAAGCCAGACCACGCGGTCAGCACGCAGGGCGACCTCGGTATCGTGGGTGACCGCCAGGGTGGTCTTGCCGTCCACGAGCTGCTCAATAGCGTCCATCACCAGACCAGCAGACTCGGGGTCAAGACCGGTGGTCGCCTCATCGAGCACCACAATCGGTGTATCGCGCAGCAGAGCCCGCGCAATGGCGATACGCTGCCGCTGACCGCCCGACAGGGTGCCGCCGCGCTCACCAACCATGGTGTTGTAACCCTCAGGTAGCTTCTCGATAAAGGGAGCGGCGTGGGCAGCGCGGGCAGCTGCCTCAATTTCCTCGTCGGTGGCATCGAACCGGCCGTAGCGGATGTTGTCACGGATACTGGCGGTAAAGAGCACAGCCTCCTGATGGAGCAGGGAAATGTTGGCGCGAAGCTCCTCAATATCGGTGGTGGCAACGGTCGTCTGGTCGATGCTGACGGTACCCCAGACCGGGTCCTGGGAGCGGCCCAGCAGGGACACCAGGGTGGACTTGCCGGCACCCGAAGGGCCAATCACAGCCACAAATTCCCCCGGCTCCACCGTCAGATTCAGACCGCGCAGCACGGGGTTGCCCTCGTACTCGGTATACACATCATCGAAGACCAGGCGACCAGTTACCTCGCCCAGAGGCTCAGGTGTCTCAAGCTGGGCGAGGTCATTTTCCACGTCCATAAGGTCAGCGACGCGCTCGCCGCTTGCCGTAGCGCGGGCGATTCGGCCGGTGTATTTTGCCATATCGCGCAGGGGCTTCATGGTGGTTTTGAGGTAGGTGGTAAAGAGCACCAGATCCCCAATGGTCATGTGGTTTTCCATGACGCGCCAGGCGCCGCCCACCATCACGGCGGCGGTCGCAATCCCCACGATTACATCGGTTCCGCGCTCCAGCCGCGCAGCCAGGCGGCGGGAGCGGACTCCGTCCTTCAAAGATTTCTTGTTGGCCACCACGAAGCGCTGGCCGATGTGCTCCTGCAGACTGTAGGCCTGGACCACCTTGATGGAGGAGAGGGACTCCTGCGCGGTATTTGCCAGCTGGCCTTCTGCCTTGCGGGTGCGGCGGGAGGCTTGAGTGATCTTGCGGGCGGTGCCGCGAGAGAGCAGCGGGAAGATGACGAGAGCTACCACGACCACCAGGGACAGCACCGGGTCAATGACCATCATGACGATAAGCATGACGACCAGGGTGAGCATGTTAGCCATCAGAGGCAGACCTGCGGTGACCGCTACTTCTTGCAGCTTGGCTACGTCACCCACGATGCGCTGGACGGTATCTGCCGAGCGGTTGCGGGTGTGGAAGCCCTGGTGCAGGTCTTGTACGTGGTTGAAAACCCGGGCACGCAACAGGGTCGAGGCACGGGAACCGACCAGGGTGAAGGCTACCGTGGCAAGGTAGTTGGTAAAGGCACGCAGAGCCACAATGAGAATCAGGGCCAGACCGCACCAGATAATAAGGGACCAGGACGCGGCGGGGCCGCTCTGCTGAGCACCGAGGCTGACCGATAGGGCGTCCACCACGAACTTGAGCGGCCAGGGTTCAAGCACACGAAAGGCAACCTCAAGGAGCAGGGCTAAAGTGCCACCTGCTGCCAGGGTTTTCTGCGGCTTTATATCGGTGCCGACCAGTTCAAGGGTGCGGCGCAGGGCCTTTTTCTGTATGCGTTTAGCCATCCTAGTACCCCGCCAGGCCCATGATGTGGGTTACGGCCTGCTCCCAGGAATGCTTCTGAACAGCCAGTTCGCGGGCCCGTTTGCCGTAGCTGGTTCGGAGCTGATGATCGGCTGCCAGCTCATCGATAGCGCGGGCCAGAGCTTGCGGGTCTGAGCCGGGAACCAGAGTGCCTGCCCCCTCAATGGTTTCAGGGATTTGGCCGATGCCCGTTGCAACCACGGGCAGACCGGCAGCCAGATACTCGTAGACTTTCAGCGGTGAAAAATAGTGCTCGCTATTGTCTGAGGGGGCAGGGTAGGGGGCAACGCCGATCGCTGAGCCTGCAATGGCTGCGGGCATCTCTTCGGGTGCAATGGCACCGGCGAAATCTACCTCTAAGCCAAGCTGGGCTGCCTGGGCTTCAAGAGCTTCACGCTCGGGCCCGTCACCGAGGATGCGCAGTCTCCAGGGTTCCTTGGCCAGGGCAGCAGCCGCAATCAGGTCTGAGACGCCGTGCCAGGGCTTGAGAGTGCCCACGAAGGTGACAATCACGCCCCGGTCGCTTTCGGGGGCAGGGGTAATACGGCTGATGCTTACGCCGTTGGGCACAGTAGTTACCTGTGCTCCGGGCACCTTCTGCTCTGCCCAGGAGCACACCTGATCCGAGACGGCGATCACAGCTGAGGCTGCTTTTACCTGATTCGCTAGCGCAGCGTGGGCCTGGTCTTCATGGACGAGCACGCGGTGGGTCTTTTGCTCCTCGATCAGGGGAGCATTGACCTCCAGTACACCGGGCAGGCCGCTATCAGCTAGGACCGTGGAGAAGAGGGAATAGCGCTCGTAGACAAAGTTGGCACCCCACTCCTGCAGGTCTGCCACCATTTGCGCTGCTACCTGCTGCTGGGCAATTTCGCGCTCACCGGCGTCCTTAGTCTCAATGCGGTAGAGCTCAAGGGGCACGCCAGCCAAATCCGCGGGAATCTGCTTGCCGCTGCGGGTAGCAAAAATTTTGACCTCGTGGCCACGGCTCAGTAGCTCGCGCACTACTTCCTGAATATGGACTGAAGCCCCCTTGCTACCAAAAACGGGAATGCCCGGGTCTACACAAACATAGGCAATACGCATGATTATTTCTTTCCTTCGTGATTAGAGGGCTGGTTCAAAGCGGCCAGGGCCCGGGCCTGGGCGCGGCTATCGAAAGACTGCTCGATGAGTGCGCGGGCGGCACGGGACAGCGCCAGGGTATCGACCTGGCCGGTTGCTACCGCCTCAAGAGCATCAGCCAGGCCGGTAATATCTTTGGGTTCCAGTAGCAGACCGGTTTCTCGGTCGTGTACGACCTCGGGCAGACCGGTCACGCTGGTGGCAATCACCGGGGCACCGCTTGCCATGGCTTCAAGGACGACGGTGGGTAGGCCGTCCATGTTGCCGTCGGCTGCCGGGATGCAGGGGGCAGCGAAGACGTGGGCATCGGCAAGAAGCTCGCGTACCTCCTGCTGGGTCAGGGGCCCGGGGAAGGTAACCCTGTCGCCCAGGTCAAGCTCAGCTACCTGCTGCTTGAGAGCCGGGGTCAGCTCGCCTGACCCACCGAGGGTGAGGCGGACGTCCAGCCCCCGCTCTACGGTGAGCTTGAGAGCATCCAGCAGCTCGGCAAAGCCCTTTTTTGTAACGTGCCTGCCGACTGCAACCACCTGCAGGGGCTGATCGGGCTGGGGGCGAGGGGGAGCAGCATAGGGGAAGCGGTCGAGCTCCAGAGCGTTGTACTGCAGCACGACGTTAGCGCCGGTACCCTCAAGCACCCGGTTGAGGTACTGCTGGTTGTAGCGGGAAATGGCGATCGTGTGTTGGGCATCGCCGCAGATCCGGCGAAGCCAGGTCATATCAACCGACTCATGGAAAATATCTTTAGCGTGGGTGGTGACCGTGTAGGGAATACCTGTGAGCTGGTGGGCAACCCAGGCCATACGCCCAGCTAAAGACGCAAAATGGGCATGAAGGTGGGTAATGCCGTCCTGCTGGATGCGCTGAGCCAGTGTCACGCCCTGTAGCACATCTGAGGCAGAAAGTTCTAGCAGCTGGGGGAGAATACGGCCAAAGCGCTCGCGCATTGCTGCGGTGGGAAGGGAATGGGCGATTTGCTCCCAGAACCTAGCTGACTGGCTAGCACGTGGAATCCAGGTAACAGGTGCCTGGACGCGGGCCAGTTCGGGGTGAAAACGGGTATCGGTCGTGGGGCGAAGGGCGTAAATACTGAGGTCTTCACCGGCAGCTTCACGCGCCAAAATCTCGGTGACCACGAAGGTTTCAGAAAACCTGGGGTAGACCTTGAGTACGTAACCTATGCGGGGCATGAGTCCTCCTGAGGTGGGGTGGGGCGGTGGCTACCGACCACAATTTCTGCAACAAGGGTGGCGGTACGCCACAGGCCATCTCGTTCAATATGGGTACGATCTACCCGTCGGTGAACCGCCTGATTCAACCAATCTTCGGCGGTAGCGACGGTTAAATCTTGAGTGCGGCAGTAATCAACCACGCCGTGAGAGTGCATAGCCTGAGCCCTAATAAGCTGCTCAGTGCGAGGGGTTTCTCGAGGAACGATCAGTGCTGGGGTGCTCGAAGCAAGCACTTCATTGGTGGTGTTATACCCGCCCATGCACACCACAGCAGCTGCCTGCTCGATATAGTGGCTCAGCCCGGGCAGAGAATGTAGAACCCGGGTGCCTGGAGCTGCTAACTGCACCAGAAGATTAAAGGTCTCGGCAGCTAGCTGAGGGCCGGTTACCACCAGATGCTCGAACCCTTCGGGAACCCTTGCCCGCACGAGAGTCTCGAGCAGGGTGGCGCCGTCCTCTCCTCCACCGGCAGTGGTCAGGATAAAGGGCCTTGCATGTTCAAGGGGCTGGGTGGGCTCTGCCTCACCCCTACCAAGAGCCAGGTAGCCGGTGAATTTAGCCTTATCTGCGAGTTCTTCCGGTATCTCTCCTGCCTCAACCGGATTGTGCACCGAGGGGTCCCCATAAATCCAGAGGGAGTCGATCACTGACCGAAGATCAGCAGGGTCACCGTTCTTATACCACTCAGCATAGGCTACCTGTGGGGTATCGAGCACCTCACGAAGGCCCAGCACCACGTGTGCGAAGGGGTTGCGCTCGCGTAGTGCCGCCAGCGGCTGCTGCAACTCACGCATGACCCCAAAAATATGCCGGTCAATAATCACCACATCGGGGTTAAAGCTCAGGAGCGAGGCATGTAGCAGCTGGGAACGCAGCTCGACCAGCAGGGAGGTAGGGGCGCCAAGAGAACGAGAAGCATACTCGCCCTGAGCCTTGCGAATACTGGGAATAAAGACCCAATCAAACCCGGTAGGAAGCGGAAAGACACTGGCCTGGGGTAGCCCAGAGACCAGCAAACCTGCCACTGGGCGGCCGGTGAGTTCAGGGACAGTCCGGGCAATATGGTGGGCAATCGCTAGGTTGCGGCGCACATGCCCCAGCCCCTGTGAATCATGGCTGTAGAGCACAACGCGTACCGGTTCGTTGGTGTGAGTGTGGTGCATGAACTGTGTTTCTTACGAAAGCCGGGCCCGCGAAAGCCCGGTTGATGAATGGTTGTCTAAGAAACTTTACGGAGCTTTCATTAAGGGAACATGAAAAAACGTCACACCAACACAAAAGGGGACACAAGGACGCCGCCTACCCACCTTCTCCACCCTCGGGCAAGGAAGGTGAGCAGACGGCGTCCTGCTCACTGAAGGCTCAGGATTTAGCCCTGGGCGGCGGCACGGCGCTCGTGTTCGCTGAGGTGACCGGCAGCCCACAGGGCTGCACCCACAATGCCGGCGTTATTGCGCAGCTGAGCCATGACCATGGGGGTTCGAATCTCATCTTCAAAGTAGGGCATGAACTTCTCGGGGTTCTTCGAGATGCCGCCGCCGATGATAAACAGGTCGGGGGAGAAGAGGAACTCTACATGGGAGAAGTAGCGGTGCAGGCGCTTACCGTACTTCTTCCAGGACAGCTCATGAATCTCACGGGCACGGGCTGAGGCACGGGACTCAGCATTGTGGCCGTCAATCTCAAGATGCCCCAGCTCGGTGTTGGGAATCAGCTGCCCGTTAATAATGAGGGCTGAACCGATACCGGTGCCCAGGGTAATGACGGCAATGAGGCCGTCCTTATCCTTACCCTGGCCGTAGGTAGCCTCAGCCAGGCCGGCAGCGTCCGCGTCGTTCAGGGCGTAGACGATACGGCCGCCCAGGGCCTCACTCATGATGCCCTCAAGGTCAGCACCGATCCAGGACTCATGGACATTCGCAGCGGACAGAGTTACGCCGTTCTTCACGATGGCGGGAAAGTCAATGCCCACGGCTGAATCAGGAAGGGGAGCTAGCTCCCGACCCTGTAACTCATCAACAATTTCCCGCACTACAGCAGCGCAGGCTTCTGGGGTGGCAGGCTGGGGGGTGGGGATGCGGAAACGCTCACCCACCAGCTGGCCGGTGCGGATATCGACGATACCGCCCTTCATGCCGGTGCCTCCGATATCAATACCGATAACCAGGTCAGCTGCGGTGGGTGCCGGTACGTCGGGGGTGACTGCGTCAGTCATGAGCGCTCCTTAGAGAGTGATGGTGGTTAGGGCAGGGTAAGGACGTCAACGCCGTCGGCGGTGACAACCATGGTGTGTTCAAACTGGGCGGTACGCTTGCGATCGCGGGTGACGACGGTCCAGTCGTCCTCCCACATATCCCACTCGATGGTACCCAGGGTGAGCATGGGTTCAATGGTGAAAATCATGCCTTCTTCGATGACGGTGTTGTAGGCTGGGGCAGCATCGTAGTGGGGGATAATCAGGCCGGAGTGGAATTCACGGCCTACACCGTGGCCGGTAAAGTCACGCACCACGCCGTAACCGAAGCGGGCGGCGTACTTTTCGATGACGCGGCCAATGACGTTGATTTCACGGCCGGGTCGTACCGCCTTCATGGCGCGGTTGAGCGCCTCTTCGGTGCGCTCAACCAGCAGACGGGACTCTTCGTCCACGTTCCCTACGAGCAGGGTGCGGTTGGTGTCGCCGTGCATATCGTGCAGGTAGGCGGTCACATCGAGGTTGAGAATATCGCCGTCTTCAAGGACGGTGGAGTCGGGTATGCCGTGGCAGATAACCTCGTTGAGGGAGGTGCACACGCTCTTGGTGAAGCCCCGGTAGTCAACGGTGGAGGGGTAGGCCCCGTGGTCGCAGATATATTCGTGCACCAGGACGTCGATGTCATTGGTGGTGGTGCCGGGAACCGCAATTTTTTCGGCTTCTACGATGGCTCCGGCGGCGATTTTGCCGGCGGCCCGCACCTTTTCTACTTCTTCGGGGGTGTAGAAGTTTGAGCCTTGGCCTTCATTGGCTTCGGGCTTGCCTACGTATTCGGGGCGGATAATATGCGCCGGTACCGGGCGCATGGGGGCAACGACGCCGGGCGTCAGGTTGCCCACGGGGGCTTTGCCCGGCTCCGCGGGGAGGTTGTGGCTTTTAGATGATGTCGACATATCTTCTAGCTTATCGGCTGGTCGCCAACCTGCCCGGTTAGGTGCGTTGCCAAAAGCTGTATCTTTTGCCTAACCAGGCGTAAAGTGGTGTGTGCAACACTTTTGACAATGAGAAGGAGACGCTGTGTCACTGAACGACTACACCCCCGGCCCCCACGACACCCAGTACTGGTACAACCTGAGCACCGGCCAGGTCGAAGAGGGCCAGCAGTCCAAAATCACCGAGCTCTGGGGCCCCTTCGCTACCCGCGAAGAAGCAGAGCAGGCCATGGAGAAGGCGAAGAAGCGCAACGAAGAATGGGACGAGGGCAAGGACGCCTGGTAAGGAAGGAACTTTTCACTAGCGTTGAGAAAGCTGACCCGGGCTCGCAGCGAAGCTGCTGGCTCGGGGCTGGCGTGAATCACGTGTGAGCGCTAGCGAACCTGTGAGAGGGGCGGCAGCGAACGCGAGCCCCGGGTTAGCGACTCCTCTAGCTCTTGGCAACGCAGAATTTTTAACTATCGAACCGGTGTTCCGCCGCCGGGTAGGCGCCTGAGCGCACCTCTGCCCGGTAGGCGCTTGCTCCCTCAAAGAGGGTGTCGTAGAGGTTGGCGTACTGTTTGACGAAGCGGGCCATCTTGCCCTGCCGCAGCCCGAAGGCGTCCTGCCAGACCAGTACCTGCCCACTGACGTCCGCCCCGGCCCCGATGCCGATGATGGGAATGCGCACCGAAGCATCAATCTCGGCAGCAACATCGGAGCGGGTCATTTCCATGAGCAGGCAGAAGGCGCCGGCTTCTTCAAGGGCCAGCGCGGTTTCTTTGAGCATCTGCCCGCCGTCGCGGCCCTGTACCCGGTAGCCGCCCAGGGCGTGCTCGGACTGGGGTGTGAAGCCGATATGAGCCATGACAGGGATTCCCGCTGCAACCATGGCGCGCACATGCTCCGCGTTGTGGGCGGTGGCTTCCATCTTGACCGCGTGGGCCCCGCCTTCTTTCATGAAGCGTACAGCGGTTGCTACAGCCTGGGCGGGAGACTGTTCGTAGGAGCCAAAGGGCAGGTCAGCTACAACCATAGCGCGCTGGGCAGCGGTGGAAACAGCTTTGACCAGGGGAAGCATCTCATCAACGGTGATAGTCAGGGTAGACTCGTGACCCAGTACGTTGTTCCCCGCAGAATCACCGATCAGCAGCAGTTCGATACCGGCCCGGTCAAAAATAGTGGCGGTGAGAGCGTCATAGCTGGTGAGCATAGCGAATTTTTCCCCGGCGTCCTTGGCCTGCTGCAGGTGCACGGTGCGCACCTTTTTGACGGAAAGGACGCTTGCCTCACCTTCCTGAGTGGTATTGGCGGGGGTGGGGGCTGAGGACCCGTAAGGTGCTGTTTCTTCGTTGACCATGTTCTTAACTCTAGTGCCCTATAGCTGCCCTGCAACCGGCGAGCCCCCGCTTTATCTCACTCGGTGAAAGAAATGTTTAAAACTCGTTACTCTTACCGCCTTTGGGGGCGTGCCAGCTGGGCAGGTGGGGCTCTTCCGTTCTAGAGTTGAGCTTAAGGATTCGTCTGCCCGCCCACCGGGGTGCGGGCGCCACCTTTAGACATGAACGGATAGGTTACATGGATCGTCAGCAAGAATTCGTTTTGCGCACCATCGAAGAACGCAACGTGCGTTTCGTTCGCCTCTGGTTTACCGATGTGGTGGGCCAGCTCAAGTCTGTTGCTATTGCACCGGCTGAGGTTGAGAGTGCCTTTGACGAGGGTATCGGTTTTGACGGTTCATCGATTGAGGGCCTGTCCCGCGTGTACGAGTCAGATATGCTGCTGCAGCCTGACCCCTCCACCTTCCAGGTGCTGCCCTGGCGCGGGGATGAAGAGCCGACCTCCCGCATGTTCTGCGACATCCTTACCCCCGATGGTGAACCAAGTGCCTCAGATACCCGCGGTGTGCTCAAGAACGTGCTGTCGAAGGCAGGCTCAATGGGCTTTACCTGCTACACCTCACCCGAGATCGAGTTCTACCTGCTCAAGTCCAAGGAACTAGGCCCCAACGGCTTCCCCGAACCTGTCGATTCCGAAAGCTACTTCGACCACACTCCCGGCGGCGTGGTTCAGGACTTCCGTCGCAAGGCAGTGACCACCCTGGAAGAAATCGGTATCTCGGTGGAGTTCTCCCACCACGAGACCGGCCCCGGCCAGAACGAAATAGACCTGCGCCACGCTGACGCCCTGCAGACTGCCGATAACATCATGAGTTTCCGCACCGTGATTAAGGAAGTTGCCCTCTCCCAGGGCATCTACGCCACCTTCATGCCCAAGCCCTTCACCGAGCACGCTGGTTCTGGCATGCACACCCACTTCTCCCTCTTCGAGGGCGATACCAACGCCTTCTTCGAAGCCGGGGCCGAGTACCAACTCTCCCGTACTGCTAAGCACTTTATCGCTGGCGTCCTGCGCCACGCCCCCGAGTTCACCTCAGTGACCAACCAGTTCGTGAACTCCTACAAGCGCCTGTGGGGCGGCGGGGAAGCCCCCTCCTACGTTTCCTGGGGCCACAACAATCGCTCCGCCCTGGTGCGGGTTCCCCTCTACAAGCCCAACAAGATGCAGTCAGCCCGTATGGAATACCGCGGTATCGACTCAGCCGCCAACCCCTATCTGGCCTACGCCGTCATCCTGGCAGCTGGCCTCAAGGGCATCGAAAACGAGTACGAGCTGCCCAGCGCCGCCGTCACCGAAGACATCTCAGCCATGACCAGTGCCGAACGCCGCGCCATGGGCTACCACGCCCTGCCGTCCTCTCTTCACGACGCTATCCACCGCACCGAAGAATCAGAGTTCATGGCAGAGACCCTGGGGGAGCAGGTCTTTGAACAGTTCCTGCGGAACAAACGCCGCGACTGGAACGCCTTCCGTGCCGAAGTGACCCCCTACGAGCTCAAGAACAACCTCGGTATCCTCTAACGTCTCAGGGCAGGCGCAACACTGTAACAGGTGTTGCGCCTGCTGCGATTAAACCCCAAGGAGCTAGCGGTGACTCACGCCCCGCAGAACGACACCCCCGAAGAAGCCGCCCGCCGTGCCGAGGAAGAACGCAAGGCACAAGCCCGTTTAATTGCCGAAATGGCTTCAGCAGGTTTCTACGATGCAGCTAAGAGCGCCCGTTGGTTCAACGCCCGGGAGCTCGAAGGTATAGACCGGGCCCGACTGTTGGAGGGGCTACGTCTTGCCCCCTCACCCGATATCGCTCTACCTGCCCTGGTCCGCCTGATTGAGCGGGCCCCCCGGGTCGCGCAGCTGGCTGCTCGCGGGGCGGACGCTGAAGCCCTCTACCGCCTACTCGGCGGCTCGGAGGCCCTGGGGGAGTTCCTGGTACGCCACCCCGAGCACGCTGACCTGCTTGAGACCGACCCCACCGCTTCCTCAGCCGTCGACCATCCTGCCTCCCTGCTCCCCGAAACAGACGACGAGAACCTCACCCCCATTGCCCCGCTCGATACGGGCTACCGCACCGACCTGCTGACGGCCGTGGGAGCTGACCCGGCCGCGTCCACACCGGTAGCCACCCTCACCGGCAAGGAAGGCTACACTGCCCTGCGCGTTGCCTACCGGCGCCACCTCACAGAGCTGGCTATCCACGACCTCACCAGCTTCGCACCGGTACAGTTCATGCCCACCGTTGGCCGCCTCCTGGCTGATTTAGCTGCTGCTGCCCTGGAAGGAGCCCTGGCCATCGCCCGCGCCGAAGTAGCCCAGAACCGCAGCGAACAGACCGTAGCCGCTGTAGAACTTGCCATTATCGGCATGGGCAAGTGTGGAGCTCGAGAACTAAACTACATCTCAGACGTGGATGTGGTGTACGCGGTTGCCCACGCCCCCCTCTCTAACCTGCCCGAAGGCTTTACTCCACTTGATGAAAACACCCTGACACAGGTCGGCACCGAACTGGTCATGGCCCTCTCCAAGGCCATCATGGCTCCGGCCCCCGAACCCGCCCTCTGGGAGGTTGACGCCAACCTACGCCCCGAAGGTAAGGACGGGGCCCTGGTCCGCACCGTGGAGTCCTACACCACCTACTACAAGCGGTGGGCTGAAAACTGGGAGTTCCAGGCACTGCTCAAGGCCCGCCCCATCGCCGGTACCCCCGAACTGGGCGTCCGCTGGGCACGAGCCATGCGTCCTTTCATCTGGGAATCTGCCGCCCGCGATTCCTTCGTAGAGTCAGTGCAGGCCATGCGTCAGCGCGTCACCGACAACATTCCCTCAGCGGAGGTCGACCGCCAAATCAAACTGGGCCCCGGCGGCTTACGCGACGTAGAATTCACCGTGCAGCTACTCCAGCTTGTGCACGGCCGCACCGACGAAAGTGTACGAACCCAAAGTACCACCGACTCTATCGCAGCCCTGGCCAAAGCTAGCTACATCGGCCGCAAGGATGCCCACGACTTCGCAGATAACTACGCGACCCTGCGTGTGATGGAGCACCGCATCCAGCTGCTCTACATGCGCCGCACCCACCTGATGCCGGTCAAAGAAAACGACCGGCGCTCCCTGGCCCGCGCCATGAATTCGCCGCTGGCCCCCACCCAGCTCACCGAGGCTGACATGCTCAAACAGTGGGCGGGCATCAAGAGGGCCGTCAAATCCCTGCATGAGCGCCTCTTCTTCCGGCCCCTGCTGGCAGCCGTCGCCCACCTCTCCAAGGACGAAGTCGCCCTGTCACCGGCTGCCGCTCAAGACCGCCTAGCAGCGCTGGGGTACAAGGACCCACGCCGGGCTATGGGCCACATCGAGGCCCTGACCAAGGGCCTGCGTCGCTCTGCCGAGATTCAGCGGACCCTCATGCCTGTTCTGCTGGGCTGGTTCGCCAAGGGCGTGGACCCGGACGCTGGCCTACTGGGCTTCCGCCGGGTCAGCGAGTCCCTGGGCGGCACCCCCTGGTACCTGCGCATGCTCCGCGACTCACCGGCCGCCGCCGAACGCCTCTGCACCCTGCTCTCTTCCTCCCGCTTCATCACCGACCTGCTCGAAGACATTCCTGAACCCATCGCCTGGCTCGATAAGGAAGAAGACCTCAAACCCCGCGAAGCAGATGCTATTATCAGCGAGCTGCGCTCCCAGCTGACCCGCCATACCGACTCCGCCGAAGCGATCCGCGCCGTCCGCATGGTGCGCCGCCGTGAAATTCTCCGCCTTGCCATGGGCGAAGCGCTCGGCATCAACAGCAACGCCGAAGTGGCCCACGGGCTCTCCAATATTGATCGCGGCGCTATCCAGTCGGCTCTAGCTATTGCAGAGCGGGAACTGTACGTAGATAGCCGCACCCCGCTGACCGATGTTGCCGTCATTGCCATGGGGCGCCAGGGTGGAGCTGAAATTGGCTACGGCTCCGACTCCGACCTCATGTACGTGCACATCCCGCGCGATGGAGCCGACGAAAAGGCCGCCCAGGCAGAAGCCACTGACCTGATCAACCGCATGGTCACCCTGCTCAAACAGCCCACAACCCCGCCCATCCGTGCCGAAAAGGTACTCGAAATTGATGCCGATCTGCGACCCGAAGGAAAATCCGGGGCCATGGTGCGCTCGCTCGAATCCTTTAGGGAGTACTACGAGCGCTGGGCTGATACCTGGGAATTCCAGGCCCTGCTACGTGCCCGCCCCTTTGCTGGCTCAGAGTATGTGGGCTCCGCCTTCGTTGCGCTGGTTGACCCCTACCGCTACCCGGCAACCTTCCCAGCGGAGAAAGTCACCGAGATTCGCCGCATGAAGGCCCGTGTGGAGACCGAACGCATGCCCCGAGGAGCAGACAAGACCCGTCAGCTCAAGCTGGGTCGCGGCGGGCTGACGGACGTAGAGTGGCTGGTCCAGCTCCTCCAGCTCCAGCACGCCCACCGGGTTGAGGGTATGCGCACCACCTCCACCCTCAAGGCCCTGGACGCCGCTGTGCAGGCAGGGCTGGTCGATGAACGTGATGCCACCCTACTCACCAATGCCTGGAAGCTGGCTTCAAAAATTCGCGGCCTGAACGTGCTCCGTACCGGTAGGGCATCCGATACCCTCACCACCACGCGTTCTGACCTTGAAGCTATCGCCCGCTGGTGCGGCTACGCTCCGAACTCTGCGCGCGTGCTTGAGGACGACTACCTGCGCATCACCCGCCAGGCCCGGGCGGTCTACGAGAAGCTGTTCTACCCGGGGTAAAGATTAGCTGCTCACTTTGAACTTGCCGTACTTGAGTTCCGGGATCGTAGCGAAGCTGCTGGCTCGGGGCTGGCGTGAATCGTCGCGTGAGCGCTAGCGAACCAGACGAGAGGGTCGGCAGCGAGCACGAGCCCGGAACGACTGCTATGTTCTAGTGCTTCTCAGCCTTTGAAATCTGGTCTGCCAGGTCTTCGGGGGAGAGGTCTGCGTTTGAAAATGCCTCGTTGAGGGGCAGATGCAGGCGCAGGCCGGTGCCGGGGCAGATTTCCACGTGGGCGCTGCGTAGCTTGAAATCGACCACGTGCCCGCCGCGGGTGCGCTCGTCATCGATGAAGTGGGCATGGCAGCCGGGAACACCGATACCCTGCTCGTAGATGGGGGTGCGGAAGCCCACGATGGTGCCGGAAACGTCATCAAACTGTACGATATCTTCACCTTCAACGGCGTCAACCATCTTGGGGTAGGGCTTTTCCTGCTTTTTGACCGTGCGGGTGCGCACCCATTCGAAGTCGCCCACGATTTTGATGGCGTACATGTAGTTATCCGACAGGGTGAAGTTATCGAGTACCTGACTGGTTGAGGTACGCAGTAGGTTAGTGGGTAGATCCCGCTTAATAGCGGGCACGAAGTTGGTGATCACCGCAAAGGGGGTCTTCTGATCGAGCGAGGCCAGGGAGATGGACCCGTCGTAGCGCATTTGGTAGCAGGTGCCATCAAGCACAATCATTTCCCCGTCGAGCCCGTCAAAGGTACCCACCCCAAAGTTGCCGTGACCCAGTAGTTCGCCGATGGTCATGTCACCGTCGTAGATGCCGTCCAAAAGCTGGCTCATCAGACCGGTTTGGAAGACCTCGTTGCGGTAGATGGTGGAGCGACCTTCAAGAATGGTGCTTTGGGGGCTCATCGTTTTCTCCTTGGGGTAGCGGCGGGTGTGCGCAAAAGCCGCGCTGCGGCGTCTTTTTCTGAGGCGGACGCCTAAGCGCGGCTTTGTGCTTGTGAATGTCAGTTTACCGGGGCTTAGACTCCGTAGTACATCTGGTATTCGAGGGGGTGGGGGACCAACAGCAGGGGAGCGAGCTCGTTGCTGCGCTTGTAGTCGATCCAGGCTGAGATGAGGTCTTCGGTGAAGACGTCACCGGCCAGCAGGAAGTCGTGGTCAGCTTCGAGGGCTGCCAGGGCTTCTTCAAGGTTGGCAGGTGCCTTCTTGATGTCTGCTGCTTCTTCGGCGGGCAGCTCGTAGAGGTCCTTATCGATGGGCGCGGGGGGTTCGATGCGGTTGCGGATACCGTCCAGACCAGCCATCAGCTGGGCAGCGAAAGCCAGGTAGGGATTGGAGGAGGGGTCCGGTGCGCGGAACTCAAGACGCTTAGCCTTGGGGTTGCTGCCGGTGATGGGAATGCGAATGCCGGCTGAGCGGTTGCCCTGGGAGTAGACCATGTTGATGGGGGCTTCGTAGCCGGGGACCAGGCGCTTGTAGGAGTTGACAGTGGGGTTGGTGAAAGCCAGAACTGATGATGAGTGCTCAATCAGACCGCCGATGTACCAGCGGGCAACGTCTGAGAGACCCGCGTAGCCGCGCTCGTCGTAGAAGAGGGGCTCGCCGTCTTGCCAGAGTGACTGGTGGCAGTGCATACCTGAACCGTTGTCGCCGAAGACAGGCTTGGGCATGAAGGTAACGGTCTTGCCCCACTGGTCAGCGGTGTTCTTGATGACGTACTTGAACTTGAGCAGGTCGTCTGCTGCCTGGGTGAGGGTGGAGAACTTGTAGTTGATCTCAGCCTGGCCGGGTGCGCCTACTTCGTGGTGGGAGCGCTCTACTTCGAGGCCTACTTCGTCGAGGGCTACGCACATGGCGTCGCGTAGATCGGCCTGCTTATCGACGGGGGAGACGGGGAAGTAGCCGCCCTTGGTGTTGGTCTTGTTGCCCAGGTTGCCGCCTTCTTCGGCGCGACCGGAGTTCCAGGGGGCCTCATCGGAGTCGATCTTGAAGAAGACTGACTGGGGGCTAACTTCGTGCTGGACGTTTTCGAAGACGAAGAATTCTGCTTCGGATGCGAAGAAGGCGGTGTCGGCGATGCCGGTTGACTTCAGGTATTCTTCGGCGCGTTCTGCTATGCCGCGGGGGTCGCGGTGGTAGGACTCGCCGGTACGGGGGTTGACGATGGAGCCGGTAACAACCAGGGTCTTCTCAAGGCGGAAGGGGTCAACGTAGCAGCTGGTGACGTCGGGAATCAGCTGCATGTCTGATTCGGCGATGCCCTGGAAGCCGCGGATAGAGGAACCGTCAAACATCTGACCGTTGACGAAGAAGTCTTCGTCGATAGCCTTGGCAGGCAGATTGAAGTGCTGCTGTACGCCGGGCAGGTCGCAGAAGCGGATGTCAACGAACTTGATGTCTTCGTTCTTGATGAAGTCGAGGACTTCCTGTGCGGTAGTGAACATGGTCGTTTGTTCTCCTTGAGTTGTTTTCGACCCATGGGCGCCCGTTTGCCTGGGCTCCCTCGCTGTTGTTTCTAGCCTAGAGCGTATTTTTTGCCCTAAAGTATCGCTTTTGTTTCGCGTGTGTAACGTACCGCTGGCTGGGTTGCCTTGGTGTTACGTGGGTTTGGGCGGCTAGCTTCCTCTCTCTAGTGTAGGCGCTCCTGAAGCCGGTTTCTTAGATGGGAGGACGCTTGTACCCAGTTTTCTGGGGCGTGAAGGGGTAAGAGCCGGTAAGGTTAGTTGGGTGGTTACGAGAAGAGATTTAGGTTCCTGGATTGAGGGAGCTCCAAACGATCAGGAGTACCCCGGGCAGACTATGGGTAGGCCGCGATCAGGGCGGGGAGCGATTGCCCGCCCTATGCGCCGCCTGCTGGCTTTTTGGGTTGACTGGCTGCTCATTGAAGGTATGTTTTATGTGCTAGGGCAGACAGTTTTTACGCAGGTGAACATCGCTGTACTCGATGTAGCCCAGCTGGTTATTTTCTGGCTCTATATGGTGGCTGCTGTTGGCTTTATGGGGCATACAGTGGGGCATTTTGCTTTCGGTATGCAGGTGCAGCGCCTTGATGGTAAACCCGCCGGTTGGCTGACTGCCCTGATCCGTCAGTCGATGGTCATGCTACTACTTCCAGTGGTGATTATGGACGCCGACCAGCGTGGCCTACATGACCGGGCCCGCCACACTATCTTGGTGATGATTCGATAGATGAAAGACGATATGACGACCCCCACCCCCGAAGAGCTGCCCAAAGAGAACGACCCGGCGCTGCCGTCCTTTCTTACAAAGCCGGGCCCCGTCGATAAGGTGCTCCTGAGTCTTTTGGCCTTTATGACCATCTTTTCGATGGTGATGATTCCCTTGCGACCCAACCTGCTGGTGAATGCTCCCTGGCTGCTGTCACTGCTGACCGGTTCAGGCCTGGGTCTACTCATTACCGCAGCCCAGAACCAGGGAGCGGTCTTCATGCTGGCTGCTCTCACCGCCGCAGCTGCCGCTAGCCACATCAAGTTCATGGCGGTCTACTTTCTGATGGGTAAGCATTGGGGCCAGGATTTTATTAACTGGATGTTCGCCAACCACACCCCCCTGTGGTGGCGTAAACTTGAGGGCTTCGTTGAGAAACACCTTTTTCTGAGCCTGCTTCTTGGCTTTATTCCCTTCTCACCGATTCCGGCAACGATTCTGGTGGCTATCGCCGGTATTCGTAAGCTCAAGGGCTGGATGATTGGTCTTTACATCTACCTGCTGGCTGTGGCTAACAAACTTTTTTACCTCTACCTGGGTCTGCGTTTCGGGGAGGGCATTCAACCCACTCTAGAAACCATTGACCGCTACATGATGCAGATAACCCTGGCTCTGATCGCCTACGTCTTCATCATGAACTGGTGGCGCGGATCTAAAAAGCAGTCAGTAGAGTAATTCTTATGCAGAGATAAAAAGGGGGTCCGCTCAACGTTGGTTGAGCGGGCCCCCTAATGTTTGAGGCTTAGCGCATGCCCTTGCGGTCGGGGCGCATACGCATGGGGTCAATACCCTTAGGAATAGCGTTCAGCATGTTGTTGTGCTTGGAGAGCGAATCAATGCGGTTGGCGACCTGGTGCATTTCTTGCTGGGTCAGCTTCTTGGGCAACTTGTTCATGGTCTTGGTGAGCTGCTTGAGCTCAACCTGACCCTCAGCATGGCCGGTGTTGATCACGGTCACGGGGACGGTGGGTACAATCTTGGAGTACTTGAGCTTTTCCTTCTGGACCAGGGCGTTGACGCGACCGGTGGGGCCTTCAGTCACCAGGACGATGCCGGGGCGGCCGATAGCGCGGAAGACGACGTCCTGAGACTTATTGGCAGCTACGGGCTGCTGCTCGAATATCCAGCCGCGGCGCAGGGTTGAGAGGGCAGCACCAGAGCGGCCGGGCTGACCTTCCAACTGGGCGAAGGCTGCTTTTTCTGCCCGGCGTGAGAGCACCATGACGGCAAAAAGAATTCCCAGAGGAATACCAATGAGGAGGAAAGTGATCCAGTTGTTCAGCAGCAGACCGATAAGCAGGAAGACCAGGACGGTGCCGAAGAAGACCAGGGCCATAATCCAGGGGATATTGGGGTCCTGCTCGCGGGTCATAGCATAGACCTGCTTCATCTGAGCAAACATGCCGGGGCCACGCTTGGCGCGGCGCTCTTCGCGAGCCTTCTTCTTTTCTTCGCGGGTCTGTGCGCGGGTGCTGCCACGGGATTCAGCCACTGTGTTTCCTTCGAGTCGATTCTGGGCGGGCGAGTGCGATACGCGCCCTAACTTACCCATTCTATACGGCAAGCGCCCACCGATGAAACCGGTGAGCGCTTGGGAGCGTGGGGTGAACAGGTTCCTAGGCTCCCGCCGCGACCAGGGAGCTGGCCTCCTGCATCGCAAAGCCTGAGTCATCGATGTGCGATAGGTGCTCGGGGATTTCGCGGCCCTGCTTCTTCATGGCACGGGCCCAGAGCTTACCTGCCCGGTAGGACGAACGAACCATGGGGCCAGCCATGACGCCGGCAAAGCCAATTTCTTCAGCCATCTTGGAGAGCTCAACGAACTCAGCGGGCTTGACCCAGCGCTCGATGGGGTGGAAGAGGGGGCCGGGGCGCAGGTACTGAGTGAGGGTAATCAGGTCACAACCGGCATCGTGCAGGTCGCAGAGGGCCTCGTACACCTCGTCATTGGTTTCACCCATGCCCAGAATCAGGTTGGACTTGGTAATCAGACCGGCCTCCTTGCCCTGGGTAATGACGTCCAGGGAGCGCTCGTAGCGGAAGGCGGGGCGAATCTGACGGAAGATACGCGGAACGGTTTCAAGGTTGTGAGCGAAGACCTCGGGGGCTGCGTCGATGACCTGCTGAACGTCCTCTTCCTTGCCCTTAAAGTCAGGGATCAGAATTTCAACACCGGTATTAGGAGAAACGCGGTGAATCTGACGGATGGTTTCGGCATAAAGCCAGGCGCCGCCGTCCTCAAGGTCATCGCGGGCAACACCGGTGACGGTGGCGTAGCGCAGGCCCATTTTCTTGACGTTGAGGGCCACCTTGAGGGGCTCGGTGCGGTCGATGGCAACGGGCTTACCGGTGTCAATCATACAGAAGTCGCAGCGGCGGGTGCATTCGGAACCGCCGATGAGGTAGGTTGCCTCGCGGTCTTCCCAACACTCGTAGATATTGGGGCAGCCGGCTTCTTCACAGACGGTGTGCAGACCGGAGCCGCGGGCAAGGTCAACCATTTCCTTGTATTCAGGGCCAACCTTGGCCTTGGTCTTGATCCATGAGGGCTTCTTCTCGATGGGAACCTCTGCGTTACGGGCTTCAACGCGAAGTAGCTTGCGGCCTTCTGGCTGGGCGCTCATGAGGTGGGGTTCTCCTTTGGTGGTAAACCTGTGGGGGGGTGTGCTGGCGGCTTCTGCCGGGGAGCGGGTTATGCGCTGGTGGTCGGTGTGAAGTCGGCGGAGAGCTGGTCGGCATAGCGAGCTAGCTCTTCTTCTACCCGGTCAACAATGTCGGCGGGGGTTATATTCCGGCCTAGTTGTTCGCTGATGGTGGTGACGCCCGCATCGGTGATACCGCAGGGGATAAAGGCACCGAAGGGGTCTGTGGGGTTGTTGCAGTTGATGGAGAAGCCGTGCATGGTGGTGTTCTTTGCAACGCGGATGCCGATAGCTGCAATTTTTTTGTCTTGCACCAGGGCGCCATCGCCTAGCACCCAGACGCCTGAACGCCCCTCGACCCGCTGGCAGGTGATGCCAAGGTCGGTCAGGACGTTGATGAGCACCTCTTCGAGTACCCGCACGTAGCGGACGACGTCGATGGGCTCGGGCAGCTGCACGATAGGGTAGCCAACCAGCTGGCCGGGGCCGTGCCAGGTGAGCTTACCGCCACGGTCAATTTTGATGACGGGCACGCGGTGATCGGCCGGGTATTCGTGGTCTTCGGTGCGCTTACCGGCGGTAATGACTTCTTCGTGCTCTAGCAGTAAGACGGTATTTTGCCGGACGCCGGTGGCGACTTCTTCGTGGACGGTGCGCTGGTAGTCCAGCGCAGAGGTGTATTCCACATAGTCGGGGGCAAGCCCGACCCGTTCAAACAAAAGTGCCATACCTTCTAGGGTAGCCCTTTTGGTGGCGGGGCGAAAATATTCAGGGAGACTCTGGTCGTCTGAACCCGCTGTGTGGTGGTGTGACGCTAGATGACGTTTTTATCCACAGGGTACCTTCATACGGTTGGCTAGTGTAAATGCTGACCTTGTGGATACTCCCTGCGGTGGCTCTGCCAGGTGATGTATAGCTAAAGCATGAGTACCCACACAGACCTACCCCAGCTGCCCCGGGCGTCCGCACCGCCTGAACCAGAAAACGACCAGGCCCTGCCGGTACCCGGTAACCTACCCGACGTAACGCCGCGCTACCGCCTTGAAAGCGGAGCCCACCACAGCACCTGGATCGTGGACTGCGGCTACCAAAGTGCCGCCCACCTCGAGCTGCAGGCGGGCCCCTATACCCTGACTCAGATCACCGGCGACGCAGAAGCTAGTGCAAAATCCGCAGAAAGGCTGTGTTCCCTCACCTCTCACCCTGCAGTGCTGAGGGTCGATGCTGTGACCTCTTCGCAGGACTCCTACCATATCTGGTATGAACCAGCCGAGGCTGGCACCCTTGCTGACTATTGCCGAGCCAAGGGAAAACTGCCCCTAGGGCAGGTAACCACCGTTGCCAGGGCTCTCACCCAGGCGCTGAGGTATCTGCACGAACAGGGCTTCGCCTATTCTGCGCTAGCGGCCCGCCACTGCGTCATTACCGTAAGGGGCGAGTTGAAGCTCCTTGCCCCCGATATCGATACCCGCCCACTGGCATCCGCGGTACAGAAAAGCCGGCAGGCAGATGACATCGCAGCCTGCGCTGTTCTGCTCTGGCTCTGCCTCACCGGGGAAGAACCTAAGGCCATGCGTTTGAGGGCTCCCCTGAACCTGGCTGTACCCCAGGCCAGCGACGCCCTAGCCCAGACCCTTGAGGACGCTATCGACTCTCGTGCCCAGCAGCCTCAGCTTGCTGACCTGCTAGCACTTATTGAACTGGCGGCAGACCCCGAGCCCCTCGAACTCCATCTCAGCGCCCACCAGAGCGTGCGTTCCCGTCTTCCTGCCTACAGGCAGCCTGCGCCAGCAGAACCCCGCCGGGCGGTGAAACAACGCCGCCAGACCTACGGGCGACTAACCGATATATCGCGGGGGAGTAAGGAGCCTCAAGGTGGGCTGTCCCGTATTAGGAGGAAAGACAAAGGCCCCGCACGACTACCGATAGGGCAGTATCTGCGGGAACGCTGGGCCCTGAGCGGTGCTATTCTGATAGGCTTTTTCGCCATAGCCGGGGTCGGGTACCGGACGCTCGTACCAGAGCTCCAGCACGATTCAGCTGCCCCGGTAGCGGTTGAGGTATCGGGCTCTCTTCCCACTCTTACACCGCCAGGAGCAGATCAGCAGCGCGCTAGCGAGAAGTCGCAGGTAGAGGTCGAGCAAGAGCAGGCAGTAGCCCTAGAACCCAGCGATGACGATATAGCTCTTCTCGCAGCAGAGCTCGTAGCCACCCGGAGCCGGGTACTTGCCTCTGGGGAAACTGCAGGCATGGGTGATTACGCGGTTTTAGGCTCATCCCTGGCTGAAGCTGACAGCCAGCTACTGGCAGATGAAAATGCAGCCGCTCTAGCCGATATGAGCACAGAGCTGGTTGATATCAGCGAGATTACGGCAGCCGAGAACGGCTACAGACTCCTGGCCACGGTGCAAGCGACCGGCTACAGTCCAACAGGTAGTGACCAGGAACTGGCAGCGCAGGGTATAAGCCGGCAGGATGGTAGAGTGCTGCAAAGCGTGGAGCTGATTCTCCAAGTCGAGGGCGGAACCTACCTGCTAACTGAGGCGCGGCCCCTGCCCCTAGACCCGTCCGCCCTCTAGCACCTACAGCCCTGCCGCTGTATAGACCAGGGGCGGTACACCAAATCGGTACACCGCCCCTGCTATCAAGAACCTGGGTGTTCTTGCCTTATTAGATCTGGGGGTACTGCATAAAAACAGCGATAGCGATATTGATCAGAGCCAGGCCACCAACAGTATGGGCCAGGGCAATGTTCTTGCCGTTTTCAGGGGTGCCCAGGGCACGGGCAGCCTTGTACTTCTTCTGACCCATAAAGGCCGCTACAGCGATAACCAGGGCAATCACCATCTTGATGCCAATCATCATGTGGTTAAGCTGCATACCCTCAGCCATTTGTATGAAATAGAGAGCAAAACCGGTAACAACCTGCAGCAGGGCCGCGTGGAACTGACCGGGCAGAACGATGCCCTGCTTAAAGGTACCTAGCCACAGGCCGAAAACCATTGCGGCACCAACGATGTGCAAGAAAAGAAGAATTGAAAATGCGATAGCCATAATGACAAGTCTACGTAATACCTGCTTATTTAGCGACAGTTCGCCACTAAAACCGGTGTGGGGGTGACCACGCGAGCCCCTAGTAGATAGAAAAGTGCCCCGCTAACTGCTGCTAGCGGGGCACCTGGGAGCCTAGTTCAAAGAACTAAGACCTGTGGTTTAGAGACCAACCTCAGCTTCGAAAGCTGCTTCTTCAAGGCGCTGCTTGAGGAAGGCCAGGAAGCGGCCAGCGTCCGCACCGTCTACAACGCGGTGGTCGTAGGTCAGTGAGAAGTAGGCCAGCGAGCGGATAGCGATAACATCGTTACCCTCGGCATCCTGGATAACAGCAGGACGCTTGTTGGTGGAGCCGATGCCCAGGATCGCTACGTTGGGCTGGTTGATGATCGGGGTGAAGAAGACACCGCCGGTCTGGCCGGTGGAGGAAATGGTGAAGGTTGAACCTGACAGCTCCTCGGGGCCGACCTGGCCGTCGCGGGCGCGCTTGGCAACGTCGTTGATCTTCTTGGCGATACCTGCGATGTTGAGGTCGCCGGCGTCCTTGACAACGGGAACGAGCAGACCCTTGGGGGTATCAACTGCCAGGCCGATGTTCTCGGAACCGTGGTAGGTGATTTCCTTGAAGTCATCGCTCATGGAGGAGTTGAACTGGGGGAACTGCTGCAGAGCTTCGGTGACTGCCTTGGTGAAGAAGGGCAGGAAGGTGAGCTTGGTGCCCTCGCGAGCCTCGAAGCCGGCCTTAGCCTTGTTGCGCAGGGCAACCAGACGGGTCAGGTCGATTTCCTGGACGGTGGTCAGCTGAGCTGAAACAGCCAGTGACTCAACCATGCGCTTAGCAACGGTCTGGCGGATGCGGGGAGCCTTTTCGGTGGTGCCGCGCTTTGAGGACGCAGCAGCCTTGGGGGCTTCCTTCTTGGAAGGAGCTGCGGTTGCGGGAGTTTCAGCAGCGGGGGCTGATGCTACGGGAGCAGCGCCCTTCTTAGCTTCAGCAGCAGCCAGGACGTCCTGCTTGCGGATGCGGCCGCCAACACCGGTGCCCTTGATGGTGGACAGGTCGATGCCTTCCTGCTTGGCCAGCTTACGGACCAGGGGAGTGACGTAGGCTTCGCCGTTTTCGCCGGAGGGCAGTTCAACAGCGGGAGCCTCGGTAGCTTCGTCGGTTGAGGAAACAGCGGGTGCTTCTTCCTTCTTTTCCTCAGCGGCAGGTGCTTCTTCCTTCTTCTCTTCCGCGGGAGCAGAAGCGGCTGAAGCGTCACCGATGATAGCCAGAACCTGGCCGACCTCGGCGTCCTCATCTTCCTGGATGCGGATTTCGAGCAGGGTACCTGCTACGGGTGAGGGAACCTCGGTGTCGACCTTGTCGGTGGAAACCTCTACGAGGGGCTCGTCAACGGCAACCTCTTCGCCAACTTCCTTGAGCCAGCGGGTGATGGTGCCTTCGGTGACGGACTCGCCCAGAGCAGGCAGGGTAACCTCGGTGCCAGAAGCTGAGCCTGAGGACGCGGGGGCGGCAGCGGGTGCCTCTTCCTTCTTTTCCTCAGCCGCGGGTGCTTCTTCCTTCTCCTCAGCCTTGGGGGCTTCTGCAGCGGGGGCATCGTCAGATGAGCCAGCGCCGGAGCCGTCGCCAATAACGATGAGGGGAGCGCCGACCTCGACGTCCTCGTCCTCTTCAACGAGAATCTTCTCAACAACACCGGCTACGGGTGAGGGAACCTCGGTGTCGACCTTGTCGGTGGAAACCTCAACGATGGGCTGGTCAACCTCAACGGTTTCGCCAACCTCAACGAGCCAGCGGGTAACGGTACCCTCGGTTACGGATTCGCCCAGTGCGGGCAGTTCTACGGTGGTGGACATAGTCCTTCGTGCTCTCCTTGTGAGTGATAAAAATTTGTAGGGGTAGGCGCTGATCCTATAACCAGGGTCAGGGCCAGCGCCTACCACAGGGGGCCTATCTTAGCCGTGCAGGGGTGCACCTGCCAGAGCCATTGCAGCCTCGCCCAGGGATTCATTCTGGGTGGGGTGGGCGTGGATGAACTGGGCGACGTCCTCGGGGAAGGCTTCCCAAACAACCCACATCTGGGCCTCACCAATCTGCTCGCCCATGCGCTTACCAACAGCGTGAACGCCGATGATGGGGCCGTTCTTCTCGCGGACGACCTTGACCAGACCGCCGGTGCCCAGGATAGAGGACTTGCCGTTGCCAGCCAGGTTGTACTCTGCAACCTCAACGTTTTCCTTGCCGAACTTCTCTTCAGCCTTGGGCTGGGAGTAGCCGATGGAGGCGATCTCAGGCTCACAGAAAGTGACCTTGGGGATGTTGATGTCTTCAACAACCTGGGGGTTGAGACCTGCGATTTCTTCGGCAACGAAGCGGCCCTGCTGGTAACCGCGGTGGGCCAGCTGGACGCCGGGGACGATGTCGCCGATAGCGTAGATGTTGCCAACGCCGGTGTGCAGGCGCTCGTTGGTAATAACGAAGCCGCGGTCCATGGTCAGGCCCTGCTCGTCGTAGCCAAAGCCCTCGGTGTTGGGGCCACGGCCGACAGCAACGAGAACGATGTCTGCCTCGAAGACGGTGCCATCTTCCAGGGTGACCTTGGCGCCGTTGGCGTCCTGTTCAACGGTCTTGAAGAACTTGCCCAGGGAGGACTTAATGCCGCGCTTCTTGAATTCGCGCTCAACGACCTTGATGATGGAGGGGTCTTCGTTGGGGACCAGGTGAGGCAGGCCCTCGATGATGGTGACCTCTACACCCATGGAGTTCCACATGGAGGCGAACTCGGAGCCGATGACGCCGCCGCCCAGAACGATAGCGCTCTTGGGCAGGTAGTCCATCTGCAGGGCTTCGGTTGAGGTAAGCACGCGGTCACGAATCTCGATGCCGAAGGTCTTGGAGACAGAACCGGATGCCAGGATGATGTGCTTGCCCTTGTATTCGGTGCCAGCGACGGTGATGGTGTCCTTGCCGGTGAGCTTGCCTTCACCCTCGATGACGGTGACCTTCTTCATCTTGAGAAGACCGGTCAGGCCCTTGAACTTGCCGGCGACGATGCCGTCCTTGTAGTCACGAACCTTAGCCATGTCGATGGACTCGAGGGTGGTGTTTACACCGTACTTTGAAGCGTGCTGAGCCTCGGAAGCGAGTTCTGCAGCGTGCAGGTAAGCCTTGGTGGGGATGCAACCGGTGTGCAGGCAGGTGCCGCCCAGGTTGCTCTTTTCGATCAGACCTACGGTGAAGCCCAGCTGTACCGCGCGCAGAGCTGCGGAGTAACCGGCGCTACCGCCACCGAGGATGAGGATATCGAATTCTGTTGTTGCCGAATCGGCCACGTTGACGCTCCCTTGCATGGGTCGCGGAGGCCTAAGCCCCCTTATGTACTGTCGTTTTCTAGCTTATCCCTTGAACGCGTCCGCCTGCCACTATTGGCAGGTGTTTTATTGCTCGGGTGGGCATGATTACACCCCGTTACCTGCTAGAACACGGGCAACGGGGTGCAAATGTAAAAGTTCCCTGGAAAGTAAGGTTTAGGCGTAGGCCTCGATGAACTTAATCAGGGTGGCGATGGAGTGGCCAGTGCCCTCCTTGGGGGTGTAGCCGTAGGGGCCTTCCTCGTTGAAGGAGGGGCCTGCGAAGTCCAGGTGAGCCCAAGGAATCTTGGCGCCGTCCTTTTCGCCCACGAATTCTTCGAGGAACTGGCCGGCTACCAGCATGCCACCGTAGCGGGAGCCGATGTTCTGTAGGTCGGCGACGGGGGACTTGAGGCTCTTGCGCAGGTGCTCGGGCATAGGCATGGGCCAGTAGTCTTCGCCGGCTTCGGTAGCTGCTTCAACAACCTGCTGGCGGACGGTATCGTCACCCATGACCGCGGCGGTGCGCACACCCAGGGCGATGAGCTGGGCACCGGTGAGAGTTGCGATGTCGAGAAGGACGTCGGGCTCGCCCTCGGAGGCCAGGGCCAGGCCGTCTGCCATGACCAGGCGACCTTCGGCGTCGGTATTCATGACTTCAACGGTGTGACCGCTGCGCATGGTCAGCACATCTTCGGGGCGAATGGAGTTGCCGCCGGGCATATTTTCGGCCAGGCAGAGGTAACCGTGTACGGCAACCGGCAGGTTGAGCTCAGAAGCTGCTGCCACGACGTTGAGGACGGTTGCGGCACCTGCCATGTCGGACTTCATGGTGGTCATGGAGCCGGCGGGCTTGAGCGAAATGCCGCCGGTATCGAAGGTGATGCCCTTGCCCACAATGGCAACGGTCTTTTCGGCCTTCTCGGGGGTGTACTTGACCTCTACGAGGCGGGGCTTGCGCTCTGAGCCCTGGCCTACACCCGCGATGCCACCGAAGCCTTCGGCAACGAGTTCTTCGTAATCCCAGACCTTGGTTTCAACATTGTCAAGGCCCTCTACGCGGGTAAGGGCACGCTCTGCGAAGGTTTCGGGGTAGAGGTGGGAGGGCGGAGTGTTGACCAGGCGGCGGGTGTGGTCAACGGCCTCACCCAGAATGAGAGCCCGGGTCAGGGCACTTTCTGCCTCAGCGGGGGCTACATCGGTGACAATGAGAACCTCGGCGACGGGAGCCTTGACCGAATCGGCAGTCTTGGCCCGCAGCTGGGTATCGGCAAAAGCGCCGTAGGCGGCGCCTTCTGCGATAGCTGCTACTTCCTCGACGGACTCTGCGCCCAGGGCAAGGGCTACGGTTTCTACGCCGGCAAGCTGGCGGACGGCTGAGCCCGCTGCGTAGCGCAAGGCAACACGGTGGGCAGCAGCATCTTCCTTCTGAGAGCCTAGGCCGATGAGGGCAACGACGTCGGCACCCGCCTCATCGAAGCCAGGAAGCCGAACAAGCTCGTCCTGCCCACCGCTGACGCCCAAATCTTCCAAAATAGCTTCGAGGCCCTCGGCGGTTTCTGCGTCGAGGGGGTTAGTGGCCAGCGAGGGGCCTTCCTTGCCGGAATACACACCGAGCACCAGCACATCGGCCTCAAGGGCTTCAAGATCGGGGGTTGTTACAGAGAATGACAGATCGTGAGAATCGCTCACAGAAATCTCCCTTCGCAGTGGATATAAGTGGGGCAGCCGCGCTCTAGGGCAACTGCAGTATCGTCTATAAGCCTAGGCCTAAAAGCCTCGCGAATGTAATCTGCGCAACGCCCCTTGCGGCTAAATCACCGCAGAGCGAACAGGTCGAGGTGCCAGGGCGGGAATTATGGCCTTGCAAGGAATAATTCTGCATATTCCCAGCGTTATACCTGCGACATTAGGCTACACAGTGGCTACACCCTGGAGTACTATAGAGACTCACAGAAGACGGGAAGAAAGAAGGGGGCTAGGAAGATGACGCACGAAGATCGGCTGTATATAGCTCACGCCGGGGCGTTTGAAAACGACCGATTGAGAGGTCTGCCCCTCGTCATTGCCCTCTCACACCCCCAGGACGCTGGTGGCACCGCAGGGCACCTGGGTGAAGTGCTTCTGCATGAACTTGATAATGTGCCGGTCATCGAATTTGATGCTGACCGCCTGCACGACTACCGATCACGCAAACCTCGCATTACCTTCAAAAAAGACCACTACACCAACCCGGTGCTTCCTGAACTCAAGCTGTACGCGGTGGAAGATCGACTGGGCAAGCCTTTCTTGTTGTTGACCGGTGCTGAACCCGACTTGCTCTGGCAGCGGTTTACAGCTGATGTGGTTGACATTGCACAGCGTCTTGAGGTATCGGTAGCCATGTCTGTGACCGGTTTCCCCATGCCGGTACCGCATACCCGCCCTATCCCCGTAACGGCGCATGGGTCCCGTAAGGACCTGACGGTCGGCATTTCCTCTTTCCAGCCCGAGGCTCTGGTGCCTGGGTCGGTATCGAGCCTGCTGGAGGTGCGCCTGACCGAGGCCGGTATTGGAACGGCCGGTTTCGCAGTGAACGTGCCGCAGTACCTGTCGGAGTCGGAGCTGCCCCAGACCGCTCTTGTCGCTATGGAGCACCTGTCGCTGGCCGCTAAGCTGAGCCTGCCTTCGGATCGCCTGCGTGAGCTGTCTGAGAATGTTCAGCTACAGATTGACGAGCAGGCTAGCGCAAGCCCTGAAATCCAGATGATGATTCAGCGGCTCGAAGAGTCCTACGACGCAAACGCCGCCCAGGGCTTCGGTAGCCTACCCCTCTCTGAGCGTGCCGCCGGTCGGGTGCCGAGCCGGGATGAAATCGGTGATGAGGTAGAGGCTTTCTTGGCCCAGCTCGATCACAACACTCGGGATGCAGACGGCGACGGCCCCCGCGGTCTGGGCCCCTCCGGTTCCTAAACCGGCCCCGACCCTGCGGTGAAGCTGCCTGTGGAAACCCGTTTTAGGGGCGTCATAGATGCGTCACGGGTTCACCGGTTTATGGGAAGTATGCGCCCCGTGAGGGCTGAATTATTTGCTTTGACAGGGGCGGACGTCGGACGCCCGGCGGGTGGAGAATATCCACAGGCCCGCTTGGGCTCGTCTTAGATACTCTTCTCTATCAGTCTGATAGGTATGACAGAGAAGCATCACACCCCAGAAGAACCTATCGTTACTTACCTCAGCTCGGAGCGTGACGTCCTTGCCCTTGCTCTGCACCTTTTAGGCTACTGGCCTGAAAAGTCCATCATACTCTTGGCTCTGAGCGATGGGGGAGCAGGGCCCCTGCTGCGTGTTGATATGCCCGATGTTTCTGAGGTAGCGCCGGATGACTTTCTGACCTATATCTTCGAGGCCTTCCCCACCCACAGCCCTACCGGGGACCCCATCACCAGTGTATTCTTGCTGCTCTTCGCCGACGGAGCAGCCTCCGGAGAAGCAGACGTTTCGGTAGAAAAAACCTTCCTAGAAGCAGCCCAATGCTATGCGGAGCTCGCGCCAGCCCACGCCACCCTTCACGGGCTGAATGTACTCGATGTGCTTGCGGTGGGGCAGCAGGCCTATTGGGCTGTGGAACCGGCTGAAGGGCAGCTGGCTCCCGCCGGTTTTCTAGACGAGGTCTTGACCAGCCCGCTGTATAGCGAACTGGTAGCCCACGGGTCGCTTGTCGCGAGCGATTCACATGAAGCTCAGGAACTTAAGAATCGTACGACACTGGGAACTGAGGACCCTGAGGGGCAAGAACGCTGGCAGGTTAATGCGGAGGCCTATAGCGCTTTCTACCTGGAAGAGAAACAAGAGCAAAACCCCCAAGAAGCCTGCCAAATTGCTGCTGAACTAGAGCTATGGGAACAGGCTATAGGTGCCGTTGCGTCCCTGCTTGATGGGCCGCAGGGTAGCAGGGGCCTCTACGCTGGGACCTTAGCCGATGCTATACGCGCCAAGGTGATTCCCGATGCAGCTGGTTTTCTGATCACTTCTTTCGATAGCTTTGCAACCCTCCAGCTCGTGATTCTTCAGGCCTGCCGCACCCTCAAAGACTCACTAGCAGCTCTGAGAGCTTTAGAACAGGGCAGCCAAGAACTGGGACTGAACAGGCAAACTGCGAGGGATAGGGTTCTGCCCCTGCCGTCAACCCTGCAGCGGTACCAGCTTGATCGTCTCAGTCAGCCTGAACAGGGTGTGTATGAGCAGATAGATAGCACCGAAGACAGTCTGAAGGAAATGGCTGAAACTCTCTTTGGTATAGACCCCACCCCGCCAGACTGGAAGCGCCTGGAAGCCTTGTTGCATTTGGCAGCCGTGCTGGAAAGCTCCGCTGGGGGAAAAGCCGAAGCTTCCCTTCTTGCTGCACAAGCGTGGGTAAGCTGGATGCGGGGCAACTCTACAGAAGCTTTCCACCTGCTGGAGGCTATCGACAGTACCTACCGCGATGGGGGCTCTCTACCCCTGCATTACCTTTTGAGCGTCAGTGCTTTCCCTACCTGGCTTACTCTGCCCGGCGGAGCTCCAGAGACTTACGTGACCAAGAACAGCAGATAAGCGTCCGTGCCTTCTTCGCTAGAAAACCTAAAACATGTCATACTTGACTACTGACCCCGCTCAAAGTATCTCTCAAAAATACAGCTTCCTATCGGGAATAGAAGCCCCTATCCGGGCGTTATACCCACCGATAGATACCCTGGAAACTGTATTGTGCGAATCGATCACTTGACAGGGTCTTAGGTGTTTTGACCGCGAACACCGCATCACACTCGCTACGGTCAACTAGCTCAGAAAGGTTTTCTGTGTCACCAGCCGCACGCAAGAAAGCAACCAGCGAAACCGCTGCAACCAAAGCCACCGCTAAAAAAACCTCAACTCGCGCCAAAGCAAAAAAGGCTGACGAGGCAGCAGACGCCGTAGAAGCAGACGACGAAGAAAGCGCCGCACCTCAGCGAGCCCCCAAGAAGACCGCAGCTAAGAAGGCTGCCCCCAAGAAGAGCCGCAAAGCTAAGGGCGAGGACGACGATTTCGCCGACGACGATATCAATCTGGACGACGAGGACCTCGATACCGACGACATCGAAGATGTCGATGAAGACGATGATGAAGACGAGGCAGACTCTGTCACCAAGGAAGAGAAGAAAGAAGCCGAAGCTGTAGCAGCTAAGGGCTCTGGTTTCGTCCTGACCAACAACGATGAAGACGACGCTCCTGCCGTCCGCGTCGTCACCCCCGGTGCTACCGCAGACCCCGTCAAGGACTACCTCAAGCAGATCGGTAAGGTTGCCCTGCTGAACGCTGAGCAGGAAGTCGACCTGGCTATGCGTATTGAGGCAGGCCTCTACGCCGAGCACAAGCTCAAAGAGAACCCCGATATGGACCCGCAGCTCAAGAAGGAACTGCGCTGGGTAATTCACGATGGCCGTCGCGCCAAGAACCACCTGCTGGAAGCCAACCTGCGTCTGGTGGTCTCACTAGCTAAGCGTTACACCGGCCGCGGTATGCTCTTCCTCGACCTGATTCAGGAAGGTAACCTGGGTCTGATTCGAGCCGTTGAGAAGTTCGACTACTCAAAGGGCTTCAAGTTCTCAACCTACGCAACCTGGTGGATTCGTCAGGCTATCACCCGTGCAATGGCTGACCAGGCCCGTACCATCCGCATCCCCGTGCATATGGTTGAAGTGATCAACAAGCTGGCCCGTGTCCAGCGTCAGATGCTGCAGGATCTGGGCCGCGAACCCACCCCTGAAGAGCTCGCCAAGGAACTCGATATGACCCCCGAAAAGGTCATCGAGGTTCAGAAGTACGGCCGCGAGCCGATTTCCCTGCACACCCCTCTGGGTGAGGACGGCGACTCTGAGTTTGGCGACCTGATTGAGGACTCCGAAGCGGTAGTACCTGCTGATGCTGTCTCATTCACCCTTCTCCAGGAGCAGCTGCACTCGGTTCTTGATACCCTCTCTGAGCGTGAAGCAGGCGTGGTCGCTATGCGCTTTGGTATGACCGACGGGCAGCCCAAGACCCTTGACGAAATCGGCAAGGTCTATGGCGTTACCCGCGAACGCATTCGCCAGATTGAATCAAAGACTATGTCTAAGCTCCGTCACCCCAGCCGTTCTCAGGTTCTGCGTGACTACCTAGACTAAAAACCGGTTACTGTAGATATGGTACAGGCGGGTGCCCTCGAGCCTTCTAGCTCGAGGGCACCCGCCCTTTTGATGGGGCTGGCATAAGAGAAGGTGGGAGCCGCCGGATAACTGGGAGTTATGCGATGGCGAGGGCGGCGATTTTCCAGTTGCCCCGTTTGCGTTCTGCCCGTAGGGCTACGGCCCGGGTGCGGACGTCGTCGGTCACCAGCAAACTCATTTCATAGGCAGTCTCAGCAACCTTCTGGACGATGATGCGTCGCGGGCGGATTACAGCAGGTGGCTTGCTGGGGTAAAAGGCCTGGGGGTAATGACGCTGCCGGTAGCGAATGGCGGCTTTTGCCTGTTCAAGCTGCTTTTCTAGGGTGCGGTAGCAGCCGGCTGTCATCCAGGGAGCTAGATGGTGTTGAGGCCTGCGCCCCATGAAAACTTCGATGGCAGCGGTGCCAATGCGAACCCCCAGTTGCTCAAGGGCCTGCTCTTCTTGATCGATAAAGGAGAGGCTGACGGCGGGTTCTGCTGGCTGACCCTTTTCAAAGTAGGGTGCATATTTTTCGGCGTATTCGGTAGCTTCGACGATGATGTATTTGCGGTCATCGCGTTCTGGGAAGGCGGTTTTCACGGTGTGCTCCTTTGCAAAACCTAGCGGGGTAGGGTAATCGTTTGACCTGGGAAAATTAGGGTGTCCAGGGTGGGGATGGTCTTTTGGTTGAGTTGCCAGATAGTGTGCACGAGTGCTAGCACTTCAGCGCCTGAGGCATCGGGAGTTAGTTGGTCTTCTGCAATACTCCAGAGCGAGTCACCCGGGGCCACGGTATAGGTAGTAGCTGCTACGTCTTCTGAAAAGTCTGGCTGCACGCGAGTACCACCCCCGAAGAGGGGTGAAATGGGCTGGTAGCTCCTTGTCGTAACGGGGAGAACCGTGACTGTTGCTCGTTCCTGGGTTTGTCCTGGGGAAAAGAGGGGTGAAGTAGCAGACACTGGGGTGGGGTCAGCTGGTAAGGCCTCGACGTCGTGAGTAATTTGAGAAGCCTGTGGGAATAGGGGTGAGCTTGTTTCGCCGTTGTGAACTCTTGCTGTTACCGAGATAGCTTGCTCAGAGGGTAGGGCATAGGCCTGGGTGGGGGCCAAAGCCCCCAGGCCTAAAGAAGCTCCCGCAAGTGTTTTGAGGAGTCCCGGGGCCCAGACCGGAAGTTGTATGTGTAGGGTAGAGCGTCGGGCGCGAGCTAGGGCGCTGTAGTAGAAGACTAAACCAGCTAGCCACCAGAGAGCGATGCAGAGGCAAAGCACGCCAGCGATAGCACAGACTAGCAGGCTCATCCAGGTGCCCAGGCTACGAGAAGTGAGCCCTAGGTCTTGATTCCCTTCGCTCAGAAGTGAGTGAAGCAGCATGCCGGAGGCGCCAGCCCCGCCCAGTGCTAGGAGGGGAATCAGATTGGCTGTGCATAGGGCAAAAAATCGCGATGCCACTTCTTTCACCTCAAATTATGTCATTTGATGTAGTTTGATGATTTATGCATCATATTACTTCCCTTTGCGCTGGATTCAAGAGGTTTGTAGCAAATTTTTCAACAAATTTTCGTTGTCGGGGTATCCTCAGTGCATGGCACACCTAGATTTGCTCTTCCGTGATTACGAAATCCAGATGGAAGCACAGAAACACCGAGATTACGAGGCGGATGCTCGCGAGCTCCGCCAGATAGAGCTTTCTCGAGTCACCGTGGCTGACCGTTTGGCAGCCCAGCTTGGGCAGCTGCTGACTATTCACGGGTCTACTGGAGATATTTGGCGGGGGAGATTGGAGACCTTAGGGCTGGGTTGGCTTCAGCTAGAAACGGACGCCGGCGGCCTCATTCTTCCGCTTGCGCACCTCCTTTACTGGGAGGGTGGAAACCACCAGGCCGTGGGCGAAGCTCATGAAGTGTCTCGCAAGCTCACGCTGGGATCTGCCCTACGGGCTCTCAGTGCAGCCCAGCGTGATATTCACATTTATCATGCAGGGGGAACGGGTCTCACCAGTGCAGGTAAAGTGTGGGCAGTTGGTGCTGACTACTGTGAAATCGTGGGGCTGCAGGCGCATAAAGAGGACGCCCGCGGAACTCGGGGAACTCCACGCTGCGTCCTCTTCACCTCAATCGCCGCTATCAGGGTAGCGGGATAAACAGTCTGTTTTAGGAGACATCGGCTCGTTCGGCCTGCTCGGCCCGAATGGCTTCTTCGGTCATCGCATAGCGCTCGCTGATATATGCTTCGAGCATGCTCTTTTCAACCCGCCACTGGTTTCTGCCGCCAATCTGGATGGCCTTCAGTTCCCCTGAGCGCACCAGGGCGCGAGTTTGGCTGGGGGATATATTGAGAATTTCACCGACGTCGGTCAGTGTGAGAAAGCGCTGTTCAACCATGTCTGGTTCCTTCTGAAACGGGGGAGTAGATGGGGGAGTCTTTGCTTTAGTTTAGTGCATTTTGAACTACCCTGATAGAAGAAGCAAGGCCTGTGGATAACTTGCTTGATTTTGCGTAACCTTAGTCAAAAATACGTGCAATTTTTGAAACTGGTGCTCTGATTAGGGAAACTGCTGTCAACGAAGAAAACTTCCTGACTCAAAGAGGTGTCATGACGGCTCAAGAAAATCTTGCTCCCCGTTTCAAAAAGCCGGGGTTCCGCGACCCTAAGCTGCTGGCGGGCGTCCTAATTATTCTTCTCTCGGTTCTGGGCGTTGTCGGCCTTATCCGAGCTACTAATCAGACTCAGCCCTACTATGTTGCCAGTAAAGATATCGGTATTGGCGAAAAAATTACCACCGATAACGTGACAACTGCCCAGGTCAAGCTAGGTGAATCAGCAGGTCTCTACCTTTCGGCGGAGCAAGTAATTGCTGACGGATCGGTAGCTACCCGTCCGCTAGCTGCGGGGGAGCTTCTCTCACCCCGGTCGCTGTCCACCGAGGTAAGCGATGGACGCAGGCTCGTTACCTTGCTGCTTGATCAGTACGCGGTAGCCGAGTATGTTCCTGGCAATCGGGTAGATATTTGGGTTGCCTACAAAACAGAGGGGGCCAACTCGTACGGTGATCCCGTGGTCATCGCAGAGTCAGCCGAGGTGCATTCTGTAACGGCCCAAGAATCTGTGATTGGAGGAACCGGACGTTCGGCTGTTGAACTGTGGGTAAACCAGGACGTCCTGCCCACAGTTCTCGGTGCCACCAGCAAGGGAGCTGTCATCAGCCTGGTTCCGTCGGCCTACACACCGGGAGGAAACTAATGCAGGTTCCTATCGTTGTTGTTGGTGATGAGGGCGGACGTTTCGTTTCAGCCATTGAATCTCAGCGTGGCCAGGTGAGCGTGGTCAGGCACGTGCACGATATCGGTGAAATGCTGGGACTTGCCCAAAGCGGCCTTGCCCGCGCTGTGCTGATCGTGACCGGGGGAGAAGAGCTCACTCTTTCCATGGTCAAGTCCCTGCACCACCTTGAGGTGGCAGTGTGTCTTGTCAATGACCAGGGAACCCAGCCTCCTATAGAAGGCATCTACCCGATTGACTCTCTAGCCGACACCGCCGAGATCGTTAGCGAGATCGAAAAGGCCGTCGATACCCTGCTAAATTCAGAGCAGACCGGTGAGCAGGCCAACCAGGCTCAGAACGAGGAGCCTGCCCTCTCTGCCCGGGCTCAAAGTCACCCCACAAGGGGTGACGAAAAGCAGGACGCTCCTGCCCCCTCACCTGCGGAAGGGAAGGTGGTGGCGGTGTGGGGCCCCTACGGTTCACCGGGACGCACCACCCTGGCCATCAACCTGGCAGCAGCCTACGCAGAAACAGGCTACTCGGTTTGCTTGGTTGACGCAGATACCTACGGGGCGTCCGTGGGAGCTGCTCTAGGCCTTACCGATGACTACTCAAGTCTCGCCCAACTCTGTCACCACGCAGACCGTGGAGGCATAACCCAGCAACAGCTCAAAGAACTTACCCACACCGTCTCGCACCGCTCCCACTACTTCGACATCATCACCGGCATCAACCGACCAGATCGCTGGGTAGAGGTACGCTCAAGCGCTCTCGACCTTGTAATCGATACACTGGTTTCAACATACGACCTGGTGGTTATCGATACCTCTTTCTGCCTTGAAGAAGACCCAGCCCTGAGCTTTGACGGTTTGACTCCCCAACGAAACGACGCAACCCTGACCAGCCTGGCGCGAGCTGACCACCTGATAGCCCTTGGCCTAGCAGACCTTGTGGGTGTACCGCGTCTTATCAAAGCCTACGACGCCCTTAGCCAGGTGCTTGGGCCAGCCTTTGACCAAAGAATCAGCATTGTCTTCAACCGCGTCCGCACCGAGGCCCTAGGTCCATCTGCCCAGGCCGCCCTCGAACACTCCTGGGAGCGATTCGGGCCCAGCCTGCCCATAGCAGCCCAGCTACCAGAAGACAGCGCAACCGCTGATAAAGCCCGCCTAGCAGGAACAACAATTCTTGAAGCAGCCCCACAGACAGAACTGGCCCGCCAGCTACAGGCGCTCGCCGACACCAGCCGAAATGCCCTAGGGATTGGAAAACCTACCCCATCACTAGCGCCCCCTCCGGGCCAGAGCATGGTAGAAAAGAAGAAGCCCTGGGTGCGCTTTACCCGCCGCTCCCGCTCCTAACCCACCCTGCCCAGACCACCAGGAGGCCCCCTTGTCACTCACTGAAATCCTCATGCGCACCGGCGCTTACGGTCCGGGCGATATCGAGTGGCTCCACCTGCTCACTAACGAGTGGCAAATTATTGCAGATACCGGCTACTGCGACCTCATGCTCTGGGCGCCCCAAACCGACACCATCGAGGGCTACTTCTCCCTTTCCCAGCCGCTGCCGGCGTCCGCTGGGTTCATCAACCTCGCCCAGATTCGCCCCTCCACCACCCACACGGTTTTTCACACCGACTGGGTCGGCAAAGAGCTCGACCCGGCCCTCTGTGAGCGGGCGGTTGCGAGCTGGAACAGTCAAACCCCCAAGACCCTCAATGACGAGCACAACCTCACCGATATTGTCCTTGACACCGAGTTCATTCCGCTGATACGCAATGACAGGCCCGTAGCCCTCTTATCGGTCCACCGCGAGAGCCTGGGTACCCGAAAGCGTCAGAAAGCGGAACGGGTCTACCGCGACGTCTCCCACCATCTTCTACAGATGGTCTCGCGCGGTGCCTGGCCCGAGTTCTCCGCACCCGTTGGGACGGCCCACGGCAACCCCCGTGTGAGCGACGGCTTAGTTATGCTTGATACGGACGGACGGGTTACCTACGCTTCACCTAATGCTCTGTCTATCTACAAGCGTCTCAACTACGCAGGTGACATGCTCGGTGCGAGCCTGCTCGATATCACCCGGGCCCTGCTACCTGCCGGTGAGAAAGCGGACGAAACCCTACCCCTGGTTCTTACCGGGCGCATGCCCTGGCGCGCAGAAATCAAAGCCAACCGCAAAAACGTCACCTTCCGTGCCATCCCCCTGCGCCATTTTTCACGTTTGGGCGAAGAACGCTACGGGGCTCTGCTGCTCTGCCGCGACGTTACCGAGCTGCGTCGCCGAGAACAGGAGATGATGTCGAAAGACGCTACTATCCGCGAAATCCACCACCGGGTCAAAAATAACCTTCAAACCGTTTCAGCCCTGCTTCGCCTGCAATCGAGACGCATGACCACCCCCGAAGCGAAGGAAGGCCTGGAACAGGCGATGCGCCGTGTCTCCACTATCGCGCTGGTACACGATGCCCTCTCCCAGGGGCTAACTCAGGATGTAGACTTCGATGACCTCATTAGCCGACAGTTTAGGCTCGCTGCCGAGCTTGCCTCACCAGGGCAGCACGTTACCACTCGGATCGAGGGGTCCTTCGGAAAACTACCCAGCCAAATTGCCACCCCCCTTGCCCTCATTATTAATGAGGTTGTGGCTAACGCGGTAGAACACGGTTTAGCTGGAGAAACCGGTACCGTGACCCTCGGTTGCCAGCATCGCTACTCAGAAGGGCAAGAGCACAGCATTATGGTGACGGTTCAAGATAGTGGCCCCGGAATTAGCGCCGAAAAAATTAGAGAGCTAGAGGGAACTGGCGGCGGAACCGGTCTAGGGACTCAAATTGTTAAAACCCTGGTAGCCAGCGAGCTCAACGGTACTATTCACTGGAGTCTTGCTCCTGAAGGCGGAACACTGGTGACAATTGAAGCTGCCATCGTGTAGCTAAAGGAAAGCTGCATAAAAAGGAGGGGCGAACCGGTACACCGGTTCGCCCCTCCTAAAGAACACTTACATGAAGTTGCTACTATGAGGCCCTGCGGGCTCGGGCAGCACGTCGCTTCATAGCGCGACGCTCATCTTCACTCATACCGCCCCACACACCAGAATCCTGGCCTGTTTCGATAGCCCACTGCAGGCAGGTATCCATCACAGTGCAGCTGCGGCAGACATTCTTAGCTTCTTCAATCTGAAGAAGGGCGGGCCCGGTGTTTCCTACGGGGAAAAAGAGTTCAGGGTCTTTCTCAAGACAAGCAGCACGGCTACGCCAATCCATTAGCATGCTCTCCTATAGGGTTTACCGGATTAAAGCTGAGGCAAAGTAGCTCAGCGACTAACAAAAAAATCTGGCCCCTTTCCTAGAAGGAGCCAAACTTGAACCTCAATAACTTTCCCACGATATGGGGCGTCATACAAGGGGTTTGTGAGCGAAAATCTGCTTGCAGCCCTGAGGTAAATGTCACAGGCGGGTGCATAAAGGGGTGCCGGGGTGAGAGGTGACACTCCCGGGTGCCTATTCTAGATAGGAGACCCTTTCTTAGTACATAGAGAAATGAGATAGACGTGGCTTCTTCCAGTGTTTCAGCCCCTCCAATTCCCGTGAAAATCTTGGTTGGGCTGAGCCTCCTTCAGGCCCTGTATCTAGTGGTTACTGCTTTGATCGGGACTTTCGCTTCTACTGATATTGGGGGAGCGTCAGTTATTGCCTCCTTTTATTTCATTATTGCCCTGGCTCTCGCTGTGGGCGCTGTTGCCGTGTGGCGGGCCCAGAGGTTTGGACAGCCTCTCGTGCTTGTCTGGCAACTCTTTGCGGTCATCATTGGCGTTCAAACTACTCTGGGCGGAGATTACCTGGTAGGGCTAGTAACGGTAGGCATAAGCGGAGCTGTCATTCTGCTACTTTTTACCCGTTCTACTCTTGAACATCTGGCTCCCTTATCCCGGTAGCCTGTTCATCGGGTAAGGCTGCCTGAAAAGCCGTAACAGTTGCATGATCAATCATGACTCCTCGCCCTGCCGGGAGCTGACCGTAAGTTTTAAGGTCAAGGGGGAGAAGCACGCCCGGGTAGAAGGACATATCTGCGGAGCTATGCGGGGTAAGGACGATACCCGTAGAGGTACCGCTGAGGGCAGCAAGAATCGGTGAGCTACTCCACCGTGGCCAGGGTGTGTAGGTCACGACAACAGACCCAAACTTTTCTTTTTGGGCCAGTATCGTCTGCTGTATATCGTGGCTGAGTTTATCAAGGTCGTCGATGAGCAGAATGGGGCGGAGTCCCAGGTTCTCGCCCCGTGCAAGAGCTTGACTGATATCTTCTGCTGCGGTGCCGGTATCTGAGGAAATAACAATGAAGAAATGCTCAGGGTTAGCTTGGACGAGGGTCTTAAGTAGGCTCGTTTTTCCGGATCCCCTCGGGCCGCTGACGCTGATAAATCCACCTCGCAAAGGCGGGGTAAAGGCTACCGAGCCGTCCCTGAGCACTCCGCAGGCGAGCGCGCCGGCGTGGGGCTTGGCTGCTGACGGGAGGGCACTGACCGGGGAACACAAGGGGAGCGGACGCCAGGAAAGCCAGTATCGGTGGGAGCCGCTTAACAGGTGGTTAGGGCCTTGCTGAGCACCGGTCTTTGGGCTAGCTAGCGGAGCGCTGAGCTCTGTCCAAGCAAGTGTGCCTGCCTGTACTTTTCCTTCTGATGCGTCATAGATAACCTTTCCTTCTATCGCAAACTGCCCGCTGCCCGGCAGGGTGTAATCCCTAGTGTGGGTACGGAGAGGGTCATTCTCAACAGCTGCTCGAGTCATAAAGGTGTGCTCAAAGATGTGCTGGTACTTACCTCGTACACCTGTTACTGAAGTGCAGAAAACCTGAACTGTTGGACGATCACCCAAGTTGAGAATCTGCTGCAGATGAGCTTCTGCAGCCGGGTACCGTTGGAGCGTATCTAGCAGTGTTTCTAGCGTATCTATGACGAGGAGTTGGCCCGGTCCCGGGACTTCTACGCAGCAGGCTAGAAGGTGCTGAAGATAGTTGGAATCCTGGTAGGTAAAGACGTCAAACTGTTCTGCGTATTCCTTGCCCCAGCTGCGTATCTCTCGTGCGCGCTGTTCTGATGGCGTAAGACATAATACGGCGTACCCTTGAGCGAGAGCTTGAAGGAGGGTTGACCGAAGCGCAGGTATCCACTCATTGCTGCCTCCCTGTACTAAAATCGGGCCATCCTCCGCCGACCAGATAAAGGGGGCTTGAAACCCTAGTTCTGCTATCTCGTACTGACCGAGCAATAAGGCAAAGGGGCCAGCAGACTCCGGCAAATCCGCATGGTAAGGAGCTGAGAGTGATGCCGGAATCGGCTGGTAGGTCGGTAGCTGATGTGCAGCCCGGTAGGCCTGGTAGATAGCCGTATTGGTGGCATCGAGTTCTGCATCGCTCAGAGCCTGACAACTGGTGGGCTCCTGAGAGCCAGGCAGATCGAGCACAAAACGTGCCCGGCATCGCCCTTGGGGCTCTTGCCTGTACAGCCCCGTGATTAAAGGAGCTTGAAATTCAACCATCTCATTATCTGCACTCCGTAGAAGGCCCCGCCCCGGGAAACGGGAAGAGATACGAGAAGCTTCTTCCGAGCCTAGAACGTTGAAAGATTCTTGGGCAGAACTTACTCTAAGGCACATCACCGTTGAGATATTTGCCCTGATATCGGGAGAAATTGCTCCCTGCGGGCGCTGGGTAGCTAGGACGAGGTGGTAACCCAGCGATCTGCCAATCGTAGCTATCTTCATCATTTCGCTCATGATGTCTGGGTAATCATCGACAAGCATGCGAAACTCATCGATGCAGATAATCAGCTCCGGAAAATCGGGCGCTGTGCGGGTGTTTCTGCAGAGGCCGATGTAATCGTCATAGGAACTGACGCCGAGCTGCTTCCAGACCTGCTTGCGGTGGGTAAGATCTGCCCGCAAAAACTTCATAGTGCGCATTAACTGAGACGCGTCAAGGTCAGAGATGAGCGAAACACAATGGGGTAGAGACGCTAGAGGGCCTAAACCTGCACCACCTTTGAAATCTATGAGGACGAAGGAAAGACGTTGAGGCGGGTAGCTGAGGGCAGCAGACCATAGCAGGGAACGAAGAAGCTGGGACTTGCCTGAACCTGTAGTCCCTGCACAGAGAAAATGCGGGCCATGATGCATTAGGCCGAGTGCTAGGTCATCGTTACTTTCACAGGCTAGCCCCGCATGCAGGAAGATCTCTTCTGCCCATAGATTCCCCGGCTGGTTACCCTCCGGCAGCTCAGGGAGAGCATAAGCAGGTAGTTGAGAAGTATTCGTTGCTGTAACGCTAAATCTCTGGAGAAGAGAGGATGTAGTGACTCTTCCCCAACTCGCCAGGAGAGCACAGTAACGCTCTTCGCTGATTCCGTCTAAAACGATGTCGCACCAGCTAGTTGACTGAGAAAAGAGCTCTGCAGGCTCTTTATAATGCTCTTTGTTGGCTAAGGGAAAGGGGAGAAGCTGCGGAGGTAAGGACGGCGGCAGATAGGAGCACACCAAAAAACCTGTTTCTAAACTACTGAGATCTGCAAGAGACACCGTGCACGCATTTGCTGCTGCAAGAAGCGGGTCAATGAGACGCAAAAACCAAGTAGCCTCCTGCTCCTGAACAAGAAGGTAGACCGGCTGATTCTGAGCGAAGAGCTGGCAGAGGGCTAAACGCTGGGTCGAAAGAGGAAGCCCAGAGACTAGGGGCGCGAGTTCTTCTACGCTTATGACATAAGGGGCTCCTTGGACTTCAGGGAGGCGCTCTAACTCACGCTGCTTGCCCCTAACCCGCACAGGCCGGGTGCCGCGTCCTATCACAAGGCCTGTATCAGCATGGATCTGGTCAGCCCCGCGGTAGCGGGCTATAGCGTCCTCTTCCTCCCGAGCAAGCTGTGTTATCTGACGGCGCACAGAGGATCTTTCGCGCCCCTGAGAAAAAGCATGAAGTCCCATTAAGAGTGAGGACCCACAGGCCATGAGAAGAACAAGCCACAGCTGGGTCAACCAGGCAATCAGAAGGCCCACAATGAGAGGTAGAACCATCGTTGCTACCAGTAGCAACTTGGACTTAGGAGCGGGAACATCAATGTCTTGAACTACCGGGTCACGAAAGAGGGGAGCGCGGTACTCATACTGGTCAAGCACAAGGACGCTCCTGCCCAGAATAAATTTTTCCCCTACCTCAAGTTTGCGGTGGGAGCCCTCATTCGAGAAATACACGCCGCTAGCCGTCACCTCTAGGAAGCCCTCAATCGGTGCAAGCGCTGGGTCGTCAATTGTGAGCAGGGAGGCCTGCCTACCAATTTCCCAGCTACCTCGAGATAGAGGAAACTGAGAATGAGAATCTGGCCCGTGCACCACACGTAAGGTAAACAGGGCCCTTCCATCTGGGAAAGGAAGAACGGTTGCATGAGGTGCAAGGGGCAAGACTGCGAGCTGTGCACCACTAGTCCAGGGAGGCTGGCCGGGAATAAGCTCCCTGATATCTTGCCCCTGAATACCCCAGCTGAAATTATCGCTACCCCACACATTAGAGAGTTCTCGGTGGATATCTACTCCAGTTGTGCCGGGCGAATAATCAAACTCCACTGTTCGGTAAGATCCCGCCGGTGGCTGCTGGACGCGCACTAAAAGCTTCATAACGCCACCTAAGTCCTGGAGACCTGCCATTGCAAGGGCACAAAACTGAAAAACAAACTCTCACCATTGTTTTTCTGTCTTTCCGCGAAAAAAGTTGAGGTTCCTCTTCACACAGCACTAGTGCAGTGGAAGACCGGGGAATAATCACACGATCTTTACAGCCTGTTAGCGGGTAGTAGCCGACTATATCCGGTACTTTTGTTATTAACTGTGTTTACCTTGCGCGCAAGGAACACACCGAAGTTAAGCTTCTACGCTGTAGTAGCAGAGCACGGTTGCCAGACTCCCCACGATAGCTGTGCAACCCCTAACAAGGAGTATGTTAAGTGAACGCTGATCTCGTAGTCGTAGGCTCTGGCCTCTTCGGCCTCACCATTGCAGAGCAAGCTGCTACCCAGCTTGGCCTCAAGGTAGCCCTGCTCGACCGCCGTCATCACATCGGCGGTAACGCATACAGTGAAAACGAAGAGAAGACAGGAATCGAAGTTCACCGCTACGGCGCCCACCTCTTCCATACCTCTAACGAACGCGTCTGGGAATACGTCAACCGTTTCACCGGCTTTACCAACTACACCCACCGCGTTTACACCAACCACAACGGTATCGTGTACCCCATGCCCATCAACCTGGGCACTATCAACCAGTTCTTCAACGCTGCCTACTCACCGGCAGAAGCCAAGGCCCTCATCCAGGAGCAGGCCGGTGAACTGGCAGGAACCGACCCCAAGAACCTGAACGACAAGGGTATCTCCCTCATCGGGCGTCCGCTCTACGAAGCCTTCATCAAGCACTACACCGCAAAGCAGTGGCAGACCGACCCCGCTGACCTGCCCGCGTCCATCATTTCCCGCCTACCCGTGCGCTACAACTACGACAACCGCTACTTCAACGACAAGTACGAAGGCCTGCCCGTTGACGGCTACACCGCCTGGCTTGAGCGCATGGCAGCCAACCCTAACATCGAGGTACACCTCAACACCGACTTCTTCGAAGAAGGCCACGAATACTCCCGCTCCAAGGTCCTGGGGCAGGTGCCCGTCGTCTACACCGGCCCCGTAGACCGCTACTTCGACTACGCCGAAGGTGACCTCTCATGGCGCACCATCGACCTCGAAGAAGAAGTCCTTGACATCGAAGACTTCCAGGGTTGCTCCGTCATGAACTACCCCGACGCAACCCACCCCTTCACCCGCATCCACGAGTTCCGTCACTTCCACCCCGAGCGTGACTACACCAAGGACGCTACCGTTATTCACCGCGAATACTCACGCTTCGCAGAAAAGGGCGACGAACCCTACTACCCCATCAACACCGGCGCTGACCGCGAAATGCTCCTCAAGTACCGCGAACTCGCTGGCGGAGAGCAGAACGTGCTCTTCGGCGGACGCCTGGGCACCTACAAGTACCTTGACATGCACATGGCTATCGGTGCTGCACTCTCCATGTTCGACAACAAGCTCCGCCCCCACTTCGAAAAGGGCGAAAAGCTGGTATCTGGCGGAATCGAGGCCTAAAACTTATGCAGAACACCCAAGAGACCCCTATGAAAACCCTGCAGCGTGTTATCTTCCCTGAACGCGCTCAGATGGACACCGTATCTCTTTACGTCGATTCGGGTATCGCAACCGGCGTGCAGCTCTCCACCATGAACGGTGCCTTAAGCCAGAACGACTCTTTGAAGGACGAGAAAGCTCCGGTCAAGAGCAGCGGCGGTTCAGCGAACGAAGCACACACTGAAGACTTCATCGGTCGTCGCTCCACCCTCGTGCGCCCCGGTACCCGCCTCTCCTTTGGCACCTACTTCAACGCCTTCCCCGCATCCTACTGGAAGCGATGGACTAATCTGACCTCCGTCCGCCTGCATATCCAGACTCACGGCGAAGGCACCGTCATCGTGTATAAGTCAAACGCTCGTGGCTCGCTGCAGCGTGTAGACTCTAAGCGCGTAGAAGGTGCAGCCACCACCCAGTTTGACCTCTCGCTGAAGCCCTTCGGCGATGGCGGCTGGTACTGGTTCGAACTCGCCGCTGGCGCTGAATCTCTGGTGCTGGAATCAGCAGAGTGGCAGGGCGCCGATAACGGCAAGGCTCCCGGTCGCATCACCCTGGAAATCACCACCATGAACAAGCAGGAATTCTGTCTGAATAACCTGCGTTCTCTGGCCGCTAACCCCGAGGTTCTAGAGCACCTGCAAGAAGTTCTCATCGTCGACCAGGGCTCTCAGAAGCTCCAGGACGAGCCTGACTTTGAAGAAGTTGCTGCTACCTTGCAGGGCAAGCTTCGTATTATTAACCAGGCAAATCTGGGTGGGTCAGGTGGCTTCGCCCGCGGTATGTACGAGGCTGTAGAAAACGGTTCTGACTACGCCCTGCTGCTCGATGATGACGTGGTTGTTGAGCCGGAATCTATTATCCGACTGCTCACCTTTGCTGATATGTGCCGTAAGCCTACTATCGTAGGCGGCCACATGTTTGATCTGTACAACCGTACCGTTCTGCACACCTTCGGTGAGGTCGTCAACACCTATCGTTTCCAGCCTGACCTGCCCCACCAGGACCAGTCCCTGGGTCATGACTTCCTGCACTCCAACCTGCGTAGCACTCCTTGGCTACACCGCCGCACTGATGTGGACTACAACGGCTGGTGGATGGACCTGATCCCTACCCAGGTCATTCGTGAAATTGGTCTGTCACTGCCCGTCTTCATCAAGTGGGATGACGTTGAATTCGGCCTGCGCGCGAAAAAGGCCGGCTACCACACCGTCTCACTTCCCGGTGCCGCTGTTTGGCACGTATCGTGGATTGATAAGGACGACCTTGTAGGCTGGCAGGCTTACTTCCACATCCGTAACCGCATCATTGCTTCGCTGATTCACTCACCCTACGAGCGAGGCGGACGCCTGCTACGTGAGTCGCTCTATGCAGACGTCAAGCACCTTATCTCGATGCAGTACTTTACCGAGCACGGTCGCATTATGGCGCTGAAGGACGTCCTTGCGGGCCCTGATCAGCTACATGACCTCCTTGCCCAGCGTCTGCCGGAAATCCGTGCTTTGACTAAGGAGTATACTGACGCCCAGTTCAAGGAAGACGTCGAGTCCTTCCCTGAGCCGCGGATGGCAAAGCCCCCTCGCAACGGCCGTGGTTTTGCTGCTCCGTCTTACCGTACTCTTGCTCCCTGGGCCTTGAAGACTGTCACTAAGCAACTGGTCAAGCCTGTGCGCGATGAGTATAAGCAGAACCCTCAGGCTCATATTGCTCACCAGGACAACCGCTGGTGGCGCATGTCCCAGTATGATTCGGCACTGGTGTCAAACGCTGAAGGTACTGCAGTTTCGTGGTATCGCCGTGACCCAGAACAGCTCCGTTCAAAGCTCGTCGAGTCATCTAAACTGACCGCTCAGATTCTGCGTGAATGGACTACCCTGCGCAAGCAATACGCCGAGGCCGCAGAGCGTATTTCTTCTATTGAAGAGTGGAAGAAGACCTTCGACAAGCATACGGAGTCAGAACTTACTCGATGAATGATTCGATGAATAAACAACTCGTAGCCCCCGGTAAGGGCCGTGGGCTACGGGATGTTTTTGCTAACAGATTTTTACTGAAACTCCTGGTTGATAAGGAGATACAGGTAAGGTACCGGGGTTCGGTGCTCGGTATTCTCTGGTCCTATATCAAGCCTGGGGTGCAGTTCGCCGTCTTCTATATCGCCTTAGGCCTTTTCTTGGGGCTAGAACGCGGTATGCAGAACTACGCCATCTATCTATTCTCTGGAATGATCGTTATTAACTTCTTCTCTGAAGGGTTTAGTAACGGGGCTAAAGCCATGGTAGTTAACGGGGCACTCATCAAGAAGATTTATCTACCTCGTGAACTGTTCTCGGTTTCAACGATTTGGGTGGCTCTTATCCATTTCCTTCCTCAGATTCTGGTGCTTCTTGGCGCGTGTTTCGTAGCTGGCTGGAGCCCTGATTTGAAGCAGCTGGGAGCGGCTCTGGTCGCCATGATTATCGTGATGATCTTTTCGGCTGGCTTGGGCCTCATCTTCGGTGTAGCGAACGTCTTCTTCCGCGATTCTGAGAATATTGTGGATATGCTCCTGATGGTTGCTACCTGGTTCTCACCGGTTCTGTACTCGTGGACCATGGTGCGCGATACCCTTTACCCCTGGGTAATGAACGTGTACATGATGAACCCGCTCACTGTGGCTGTTGAGCTCTTCCACTATGCTTTCTGGATGCCTACCCTTTCAGCTGAATCTGCTGCACTGCCGGTATCTCACATCCCTCCGCACCTTCTTAGCCTGTGGGTACCTGTTGCCCTAGGCGTTTCTCTCGTGACCCTGTTCCTCGGTGACTTACTCTTCCGTAAGCTAGAGGGTAACTTCGCCCAGGAGCTCTGATTTACGTGGATATCAAGAAGTTTGATTTACCACCCGTGGCAGATAATGCTCCTGTGGTCATTAAGGTTGAGTCTTTGGTAAAGCGCTTTGTACTGCGCCATACTCGGTCGATGAAGGAGGCCTTTGTCTGGCTGATGAAGGGCCGTAAGGGGGATTTGAACGAGAAGTTCAATGCTCTCAACGGGGTTTCTCTAGATATTCGCGAAGGCGAGCGTGTTGCCCTACTTGGCTATAACGGTTCGGGTAAATCTACCCTGCTCAAGCTGATTTCGGGTGTGATGCACCCGGATGAGGGCAGGGTATTGACCGGCGGACGCATCGCTGGGCTTATCGAGGTCGGAGCAGGTTTCCACCCCGATTTGACTGGGCGTGACAACGTATACCTGAACGCTGCCATCCTTGGGATGAGCAAGGAGCAGATTGAAGCAAAATTTGATGAAATTGTTGAATTCTCTGAAATTGGCAACTTTATCGATACCGAGGTTAAGTTCTATTCGTCGGGTATGTACCTGCGACTGGCTTTTGCTGTAGCTGTTCATACTGATCCGGAGATTTTCTTAGTGGATGAGATTCTGGCTGTGGGTGATGAACCTTTCCAGAAGAAATGTATCGCTAAGATTCGAGATCTGAGCGCTGAGGGGAAAACCCTGGTTGTGGTGAGCCATGACCTTGATTTGGTGGCAAAGATCTGTGAACGCGGAGTAGTCCTGGACCACGGCTCTAAGCAGTTCGATGGCCCTATTGACGAAGCGATTGAATTCATGAGGGCAAAATCCCACTAAGGAAGCCTTCCCCAAAAATGCCCACAAGCTAGATAGCTTGTGGGCATTTTTGTGCGTTGTTACTAGTCAGTAACTAGTTGTGTGTCAAAACATTACGTTTATCCGTAGTAGGTTTGAGGTGCTGTGGAAAAACTCTAGCCTTTATGTGTTATGGCTTGTCAGGCGCAACTTCACTGCATTCTTGTTGGTGGGGTAAGGGTGGGCGGGGCACGGTTATCCACAGATTGGCCCTGGGGTGTTTGATTGTTTTGCCTAATCAGCTGTATCTTGTTTGGTAATTCATCGACTGATTGCAATGGAGCGTAAGGGGGACAGATGTCTACAGTGCAAGCAGAAGAGCTAGTTGAAGCAGACGTGCGCGACTTGATTCGCCGAAGCAGCATCGACCCGCTCGTACAGCAGGTGGAAGCTAAGGAGCTTATCCAACAGGCCATCGCTGAGTACGAGCGCCAGATGCTACGGGGCGTAGTACCGCGACTTGAGAACGCTGACTCCCTGATTAGCTCCCTTTTCGACAAGGTATGCGGCTTTGGTGAGATTCAGCAGTATCTTGACGATAGCTCTGTTGAAGAGATTTGGATTAACGCTCCGGACGAGATTTTTGTGGCTCGTGCTGGAGAGTCTGAGCTCACCGGGCTTACCTTGAGCGAGGAGCAGGTTCGTGCGCTGGTAGAGCGTATGCTCAAGACCTCGGGGCGACGACTTGATTTGAGCACACCTTTTGTCGATAGTTCCTTGCCGGACGGTTCTAGGCTCCATGTAGCCATTCCAGATGTTACCCGCCGTCATTGGGCCATCAATATCCGTAAGTTTATTGCGCGAGCAACTCGCTTGAGCGATTTGGTTAAGCTGGGGTCGCTCAGCCTGGATGCAGCAAAATTTTTAGATGCAGCTGTTGCGAGTGGGCTAAATTGTCTCGTATCTGGAGCTACGCAGGCGGGAAAGACCACCATGCTGAATTGTTTATCAGCGTCTATTGGCATGCGGGAGCGCGTTATTACCTGCGAGGAGATTTTTGAGCTCAAGATTCCCCTCCGCGATGTTGTGAATTTGCAGTGCCGTCAGCCCAATCTGGAAGGTAACGGCGAGATTCCTCTCCGGCGGCTAGTGAAAGAGGCTTTGCGCATGAGACCCGACCGCCTCATCATTGGTGAGGTGCGCGAAGCCGAGTCTCTCGATATGCTCATTGCGCTCAATTCCGGGCTCCCGGGCCTTTGCACTATCCACGCTAACTCAGCTCGCGATGCAATCACGAAGATGTGCACCCTTCCCCTCTTGGCTGGTGACAACATTTCGAGTTCGTTTGTCGTCCCCACCGTGGCTTCTTGCTTTGATTTAGTGGTTCACTGCGACCGTAATCTGCGGGGCAAACGGCAGGTGCGAGAGATTCTTGCCGTTGGCAACAGGGTCGAAAACGGGGTGATCGAAACCAGCACACTGTTTAGACGAGAAGGCGATCAGCTGGTATGCGTTGCTTCTGAGGTGCCTTCGCCTGAGAAGTTTATTCGTGCTGGCTACGCCCCTGAGACCCTTCTCAACTGCGAGGGGGCACTGGCATGAGTGCTTTATTTGGGCTGATGTTTGGTATTGGCGCCCTCTTAATCTATATGTCCTTTTGGGAGCTTCCCGCTAAGGAGAAGAAAGGACGAAAAGCCCCGGCGATACAACAGCTGCTGCGCCAGGCAGATTTAGAAAAGTTCACGGTAGCTATGTTTTATATGGTTTCTGCTGTAGCTGCTCTTGTTGCAATGGTGCTGACCTTCGCGTTGACCTCACTGGTTCCTCTGGCTGCTCTGGCTGTGGGCGTTGGGTTCTTTAGCCCTCGGTTAGTGGTTAAGCATCGTGCCGCTCAGCGGCGGGCTCAGTTACGGGATTTATGGCCGGACGCGGTGGACCACCTGCGGTCAGCAATCCGTGCAGGTTTGTCGCTTCCGGACGCTCTCATGCAGCTTCAGTATCGGGGGCCGGAGCCCCTGCGTCCGGCTTTTACTAGTTTTGCTTCAGACTACCGTGCTAGCGGTGAGTTCCTTCCAGCCCTCAATCGTCTTAAAGACCGCTTGAGTGACCCCACCGCCGACAACATCATTGAAGCCCTCAAAGTTACTCGTGAGGTGGGTGGAACTGATTTAGGTCGTCTTCTGGGGACTTTGAGTACTTTCCTCCGCGAGAATAGCAGGACACGCTCTGAACTTGAGGCTCGACAGTCGTGGACGGTCAATGCTGCCCGCCTTGCCTGTGTTGCTCCCTGGGTCGTTCTGGGCCTTATGGCCACGCAACCAAGTACGATCAGAATTTATAACAGCTTTGCGGGTTTCCTAGTGTTAGCGAGCGGCCTAGCTCTGACCGTTATTGCCTACAGACTGATGATACGTATCGGTGCTCTACCGGAAGAGAAGAGGGTGCTGGCATGAACCTTTCCCTTCTCCTTGGCCTTTTCCTAGCGGCAGGAATCTGGCTGGTGCTTTCGAGTATCTGGACCCAGCGCCGTGAGAGCTTTGCAGACCGTATAGCTCCTCAGCTTCGCGCGGCGGAGCTTAGAAAGAACCGCCCGGACACACCGTATAGCACGCTACCAGAAGGTATTTACGGGGCGAGCGCTGCGCTCCTTGCACCGTGGGTTGAAAAGATGTACCGGAGTCTCGGTAAGTCGAGCTTTGATACGGTGGCCCTCGAAAAACGACTTACCCAGCTAGGTGGGCATCTGACAACCGCAGAGTACCGGGTGCAACAGGTGCTCTGGAGTCTCTTGGCAGCTACTCTCTGTATTTGTTTGGTGGCTGTGGGCCTCGCTCAAGGGACGGTAAGTTTTGTGCTGGGAGTCCTGCTGATTGTTCTGGGTTCCTGTGCTGGCTTCCTCGCACGCGACTATTGGCTGTCTCAGCAGATCGCAAAACGGGAGAAAGCCATGCTGGCTGAATTTCCTGCCCTTGCAGAGCTCATGGCTCTGTCCGTTACTGCGGGCGAATCAGCCATCGGGTCGCTTGAACGGGTAGTGCGGAGTTCGCAGGGAGAGCTTTCTCGCGAATTCCAAACTATTCTCGCGATGACTCGTTCCGGTGAGTCCCTCGTGGTCGCTTTGCAAAGTTTTTCGCAGCGTACCTCGGTAGCAGCCCTATCGCGTTTTGTGGATGGCCTGGTTGTTGCGATTGAACGTGGTACGCCCCTGGCAGATGTCTTGCGGGCCCAGGCACAAGATGTGCGTGACAACGCCAAACGAGAACTGATGGAGACAGCCGGAAAGAAAGAAATCGGAATGATGGCCCCCGTCGTTTTTCTGATACTTCCCCTCACCGTACTCTTTGCGATGTTTCCTGGCCTTTCCCTACTGAATCTTAACTTCTAAACCCGCCCGCTTGGGCACCTTCTATCACACTCATATTCAAAGGAGAATCCCATGAAGAAGTTCATGACCGACACCTACCTCAAAGCCCTTCTCAGCCTTGTTGCGCCTCTGACAAGCCAGGACGACCCTGAGCGCGGGGATGTGCCTGGCTGGGTGATGATAACGATGATGTCCGCTATACTTGTGGCCGCTATCTTGGTGGTTGCCCAGGACGCCCTCGTCAACATGTTCAATAACGCAATGGCAATGATTAACCGCTAGGAGACCCGCATGAGAGCTGTGCCCCCTGAGAAGGAGAGAGGTAATGCAACGGCGGAGTTCGTGATGGTATCTGCCCTAGTTGTCTTACTTTTTCTAGGTGTTTTGCAGGTTGCTTTCGCGCTGTTCACCCGTAACGTACTGCAGGACGCTGCATCTCAGGGGGCCCGCTATGGGGCCATGCTCGATAAAACACCGGCTGACGGAGAAGAACGCACCCGCGAGCTGCTGTATTCGGTACTGCCTTCCCACTACTCGGCAACAATTAGCAGTTCTGTTACCCAGTGGCAGGGTGCGGACGCCGTGCAGGTCACCGTGGTTGCCCCGGTGCCCCTCATCGGTCCCTTTGGGGTAGCTGCCCAGTGGGAGGTGAGTGGTCATGCTGTGGTTCAGAGATAAACGCGGTGATAAAGCTGTAGATATGCGAGAGGCAGACGACCCTGAGCAGGGCAGCGCTCTTGTTGAGTTTATTGGACTGGGTGCCCTGTTGATGGTGCCCACGGTCTATTTTCTGTTATCAGTCTTTTCGATGCAGTCGGCTGCTTTTGCAGCTTCTAACGCTAGTGCCCATGCGTTACAGGTGATTCAGTTTTTGCCACCGGAGCAGCGCACCCAATCTGCTGTGCAAGCGGTTGCCGCTTTGACAGCTAGCGACTTTGGTCTAGGGCCTGAAACCATTACTGCCACGCTGAGCTGCGAGGACGTCTGCGCCCAGGGGGAGCGAATGACGGTGGATGTCACTGTCGAGGTCGGGCTGCCTCTGGTGCCCTGGCCAGGGGCACCAGCTCTTGCCACTATGACCTCTCAGGCTGTGAGCTGGGGAGGGAACTACTCATGACACAGATTAGACCGACCCAGCTTCAGCGGGTGCCCTGCCATGAGGTCGCCGAGCACGACGCTGAGCGGGGCAGCGTCCTTCCACTCATCGTGGGGCTGTGCCTGGTGCTTCTGCTGGTTGCTTCCACCGTCGTTGGAGTCAGTTCCGTCTATCTTGAAAGACAGCGCCTCCAGGCTCTAGCCGACCAAGCAGCGACGTCTGCCGCTCAGCGCATTGAGGGCATCACCGCGGTAGGGGAGGCCCAGGCCCAGGTAACTCTCACCAGTGCCGGGGTGCAGGCGTCCGCTCATACCTTTCTGCAAGAAAGCGGCGCCGGCACCGACTTCTCCCACCTGACCTTAAACCCCGCAACCGGGGCGTCGGGAAACAACACTGCGGTTATCGTCCTTTCTGCCAGGGCCCACCCGCCCTTACTCTCCGTTGTGCTACCTGACGGTATCGATATCACCGTTACCGGCAGGGCGCGCGTCATCACCACCCAAGATTAGAACAGAAGCGCTCTGCCCCGTCAGCGCAAAACAGGGGAAAAACCGGGCGCTTACCATCGTTTTCAGCTAGGGTTAATAGTCATGGCTACTTTAGATTTTTCTGCCCAGATCAAAACCCTGCGCTCAACCTACGCCTCCATCGAAGAGGTCAGCGACGTTGAGCAGCTGCGTGCTACCATCGCAGAACTCTCTGAAGCAGCCGGTGCCCCCGACCTCTGGGACGACCCCGTCGCCGCCCAAAAGGTCACCTCCCAGCTCTCCCACAAACAGGCCGAACTCGATAAGCTCGTCAAACTAAGCCAGGCCATTGATGACCTTGAGGTCATGGTAGAACTTGCCGACGAAGAGGGCGATGCTGACACCCTTGCCGAAGCAGAAACCGAACTGCATGCTATCGAAAAGCGCCTAGTAGAGCTTGAAGTCATCACCCTGCTCTCGGGGGAGTACGATCAGCGCGATGCCGTCGTGACCATCCGGGCGGGAGCCGGTGGCGTGGACGCCGCCGATTTCGCCGAGATGCTTCTGCGCATGTACTTGCGCTGGGCCGAGAAAAACGGCTTCGATACCACGGTGATGGATACCTCCTACGCCGAAGAAGCCGGCCTCAAATCAGCAACCTTTGAGGTCAAAGCCCCCTACGCCTTCGGGCGCCTGTCGATCGAAGCGGGAACCCACCGCCTGGTGCGCATCTCTCCCTTCAATAGCCAGGGCAAACGTATGACGTCCTTCGCTGCGGTGGAAGTTATCCCCCTCATCGAGCAGACCGATCACATCGAAATCCCCGAGTCCGAACTCAAGATCGATGTTTTCCGCTCTTCGGGGCCCGGTGGCCAGTCGGTGAACACCACAGACTCCGCCGTCCGTATGACCCACATCCCCACCGGCATCGTGGTCTCCATGCAGAACGAAAAGTCCCAGCTACAAAACCGAGCCGCAGCACTGCGCGTCCTGCAATCCCGCCTCCTCCTGCTCCGCAAAGAGCAAGAGGACGCCAAAAAGAAGGAACTTGCCGGTGACGTCAAAGCCTCCTGGGGGGACCAAATGCGTTCTTATGTGCTCAACCCCTACCAGATGGTCAAAGACCTACGAACCAACTATGAAGAGGGAAACCCCAGCGCCGTATTCGACGGTGCGCTCGACGGTTTCATCGACGCCGGCGTGCGGTGGCGCGCGGCAGAACGACAGAAAAGAAAGAACGAAGAATAATCGTGGCTAAGAAAAAAGTAACGAAAGAAGACCCGAATAACCACACCATAGCGTCCAACCGCCGCGCCCGCCATAACTACAATATCGTAGAGACCTGGGAGGCCGGGCTGGTGCTCATGGGCACCGAGGTTAAATCCCTACGCGATGGGGGAGCCTCAATCACCGATGGCTTCTGCCAGATGTACGGCAACGAGCTGTGGCTCGAGGGCATCCATATCGCCGAATATGGGCGCGGCTCCTGGACCAACCACGCAGCCCGTCGCCGCCGTAAACTGCTCATGCACCGCAGCGAAATCAACAAAATCGCTCAGAAGCTCAAGGAAAGCGGCTACACCGTCGTGCCCCTCAAGCTTTATTTCAGCAAGGGGCGCGCCAAGGTAGAAATTGCCCTGGCTACCGGTAAGCGTGACTACGACAAGCGCCAGGCCCTGCGTGAGCGTCAGGACAACCTCGAAGCCCAGCGCGCTATGCGCTATAAGAACCTGGGATAAGAACCTACTCGAAGGAGAGAAATGACCACCGGAAACAACAAGGAAAACCCCTACGGCGACTACGTGCCCGGGCAGTACAGCTCAGGTGCTACAGAGCAGGGAAACGGGGACTATAGCCAGCAGGCTAACAGTGCTTCCTCACA